>JAFGFN010000128.1 GCA_016931035.1 Candidatus Sumerlaeota bacterium | reverse complement strand
TGTTCGCAATCCGGCGGATTGCGCCACGTAGCGCAGCCCGCCGGGTTGCGTCTCACTCATTCCGGTGCTGAATCAAGATGCGCCCCTTGCCCGTTGCGGCGGGAAAATCCTCTTGAGAGTTTCGAATCCGTGGGATAGATTGGACTGCTTGGGGCCGTAGCGGGCTCCCTGGGAACGCCGAAAAAGAGGTGTTTTCGGCTGTTCCAGGGGAATCCGGTTGCGATCCTCCGCAAGAAGCGGGGGTTCTTCGTGTCCCCGCGCGAATCTTGGCCGTTCCGGAGGGTGCGATGGCAAGAATCTTTGTGGTCGACGACGACGCGGGCATCATCGATGCCTGCCGGCTGTTCCTGGAGCGCGAAGGACACCAAGTCGAAAGCGCCCAGACGCGAGCCGAGGGGATGAAAGCGCTTGGCGAGTCGGCGCCGGATTTGCTGATTCTGGATGTGATGCTCGAGCAACCCGACGACGGGATCGCCATGGCGCGCGATCTGCGCGACGGAGGGTTCGACGCCCCTATTCTGATGCTCACGAGCGTGGGCAAGGCGACCGGCATGCAGTTCGACCGCGACGAGACGATTCTGCCGGTGGACGCGTTCGAGGAGAAGCCGATTTCTCCGTCGCGTCTCATCGAGGTTGTCAATAAGCTTCTGGCAGGGAAGGAGTAAGGCGTAATGGGTATGCTAGTGACGGAGCAGGACGCGTTGCGTAACGACATCGTGAAGTGGGCCGCGGAGGGAGGAAACCGTCGCGATTGCCTGATCCCGCTTCTGCAGAGACTCCAGCAGAGGCACCGCGAGATCACCGATTTCGCCATGCAGGTCATCGCCGACGCGCTCGAAATCCACCCGGTCGAGGTCTACGGCGTCGTCTCGTTCTACCAGTTCTTGGACGAGAAGCCCAAGGGGCACTTCGTCGTCCGGTTGTGCCGCACGATCTCGTGCGACATGCAGGGCAAGGACCGGGTGGCGCGCCAGTTGGAGACCGATCTGGGCATCCGGTTCGGCGAAACGACTCCCGACGGAAAGTTCACGCTCGAGTGGGCCCACTGCACGGGCATGTGCGACCAAGGGCCCGCCATGCTGATCAACGACACCGTCTTCACCCACGCGACGCCCGAGTTGGTTCACGACATCCTCCAGCTCTGCCGCAAGAGTTTCGGAAGTTTCCACCTTCAGGGCACCGCGGAGCCGACCGGCATCCGAAGCCATTCGTTCGTGAACGACCTGACGTTCCGCGCGGTCAAATCGGGCGCGGGCCTGCGGGCGGCGCTGAAGATGACCCGCGGCGATGTGCTCAAGGAGGTTGCGGACTCGGGTCTCAAGGGGCGCGGCGGCGCGGGCTTCCCGACCGGCGTCAAGTGGAATCTGGCGGCGGCGGCAAGCGCGCCCGACAAGTGCATCGTCTGCAATGCCGACGAGGGGGAGCCGGGGACGTTCAAGGACCGCGTGATCTTGAACCGCTATCCCGAATTGGTGTTCGAGGGAATGGCGATTGCCGGGTTGGCCATCGGCGCCTCGCACGGCATCCTGTATCTTCGCCAGGAGTACAGTTACCTGCGCGAGCGTCTCGAAGGGGTGCTGCGCGGCCTGCGCGAGGCCAAGGAGCTGGGCCGCGACGTCCTGGGGCAATCCGGTTTCAACTTCGATATCGAAATCCGCACGGGCGCAGGCGCCTACGTGTGCGGCGAGGAGACGGCGCTGATCGAGTCGCTCGAAGGTCAGCGCGGCGAGCCGCGCAACCGTCCCCCCTATCCGGTCAACACGGGATACAACGGGCGTCCGACCGTGGTCAACAACGTCGAGACGCTGGCCTGGGTCCCGTGCATTCTGGACAAGGGGGGCAATTGGTTCAGCGCCCTGGGCACCGACCGTTCGCGCGGCCTGAAGCTCTTCAGCGTCTCGGGCGACTGCGAGAAGCCCGGCGTGTACGAGTTCCCTTGGGGCATTACGGTCGCCGAGCTGATGAAGGAGGTTGGAGGAGAAAACGCCAAGGCCGTCCAGGTGGGCGGCGCCTCGGGACACATCGTACCCGCTTCGGAATTCGCGCGCACCGTCGCTTTCGAAGATATGCCGACCGGCGGATCGATTATCGTGTTCGGGGCGCAACGCGATATGTTGAGCGTGACGCGCAATTTCCTCGAGTTTTTCTGCGACGAGTCGTGCGGACAGTGCACTCCGTGTCGCGAGGGCAACGTCAAGTTGCTCGAAGGAGTGAAGATGCTGGAAGAGGGACGCTGTTCCACGGCTTACCTGAAGGAACTGTGCAAGCTGGGCGAGAGCATGCAGGTCGCCTCGAAATGCGGGCTCGGCCAATCCAGCCCCAATGCGTTCCTGTCGATGGTGAAGCACTTCCCCGACGAAATCATGGGTCGGACGGAACTGATCATCTGAGTCGGTCGACCGTGCCGCGTTTCCTCTTTGCGTCTCGAGGCGGAGGACCGCGACGGTGTGAATAACGCCAAGGAGAATGAAGACATGAAGAAAGAGAAAATCGAGTCTGACGCGAGCGAGCGATCCCCAGCGAGTACTCGCCTGCATGCCATTGCGGCTCCGACCGAGCCCGGAGCGATCGGGAGCACGGTGCGCGTGGAGATCGACGGGCGCAAGGTCGATGTGCCCCAGGGGACATCGATTCTATCGGCCGCCCGCGGTCTGGGTATTCGGATTCCCACCCTGTGCTACCACGAGGACTTGTGCATCGCGGGCATTTGCCGGATCTGCCTGGTCGAGGTCGAGGGACATCGCACGCTCGAGGCTTCGTGCGGATATCCCATCACCGAGCCGATTCGGGTCCACACCCACACGCGCAAGGTGCGCCAGGCGCGCCGCCATGTTCTCGACCTTCTGCTTTCCAAGCACTCCGGCGAATGCTATGCCTGCGTGCGCAACAACAACTGCGAACTGCAGGCGCTGGCCAAGGAATACGGCGTCGACATGTACCGGTTCGGCCACCCGGACCGGCCCCTGGTCTCGGTCGACGCATCGAGCTACTCGGTCGTGCGCGACATGAACAAGTGCATTCTGTGCCGGCGTTGCGTACGGACGTGCATCGACCTCCAGGAAGTGGGCGTGCTCGAGGCCGTCAGTCGCGGAGGCGAAACCAACATTCAGACGTTCAAAAATCACCCGCTCGGCGAGGTCATCTGCATCAACTGCGGCCAGTGCATCAATCGTTGCCCCACCGGAGCGCTACACGCCAACGACCCGACCGACGAGATTTGGGCCGCCATCGACGATCCGACCAAGCACGTCGTCGTTCAAACGGCCCCGAGCCCCCGCGCGGCCATCGGAGAGTGTTTCGGCTTGGAACCGGGCCATGCGCTGACTTTCGAGCTCAACAGCGCCCTGCGCGGCTGCGGTTTCGACAAGGTGTTCGACACGAACTTCACGGCCGACCTGACCATCATCGAGGAAGGAACGGAGTTGCTTTTGCGGCTTCATAAAGCCCTGGCGCAAAACGACAAGAGCGTCGCTTTGCCTCAGTTCACCAGTTGTTCGCCCGGATGGGTCAAGTTCCTCGAGCACTTCTATCCCGACATGATGCCGAACTTGTCGAGCGCCAAGAGCCCGCAACAGATGTTCGGCGCGCTCATCAAAACCTACTATGCGAAGCTCAACAAGATCGACCCGGCCAGCATCGTGACCGTGGCCCTGATGCCGTGCTCGGCCAAGAAGTTCGAGTGCAACCGTCCCGAGATGTGCTCGAGCGGCTACAAGGACGTGGACTACGGACTCACCACTCGCGAGATGGCCAAGATGATCAGCGAAGGCGGCATTCACCTGCCCGACATGGCGAAATCCGATTTCGACGATCCGTTCGGGACCGCGACGGGATCGGGCATCATCTTCGGCGCGACCGGCGGCGTGATGGAGGCCGCTCTGCGAAGCGTGATCGAGCTGGTTTGCGGCATTCGCGTCGAGGACATCTTCGCCAACGCCGACATCATCCCGGTGCGCGGTTTCGAGGGCATTCGCTACGCCGAGCTGAAACTGCCGAAGGTGGGCGAAGTGCCGGAACTGCTCAAGGACAAGGTGTCGGACTGGAAATGGCTCACCGACGCCACGCTCAAGGTGGCCATCTGTCACGGCACGGCCAACGCCCGCAAGGTGTTGGAAGACGTCAAGGCCGGCGGCCGGTTCAGCCAATGCCACTTCATCGAATTCATGGCGTGTCCGGGCGGCTGTCTGGGCGGCGGCGGACAGCCCATCCCCACGTCTCCCGAGATCCGCGCGGCGCGCGCCAGGGCGATCTACTCCGAAGACAAAGCCTACGAGGTCCGCAAGTCGCACGAGAACCCGGCGATCGCGGCGCTCTACAAGAACTTCTTGACCGACGGACCGTGCGGCAAGATGAGTCACAAGTTGCTCCACACGCATTACGTGGCGCGCGGGAAATACATCGCGTAGAGGCCGGAGGCTGTAGGCTGTAGACCTGAGGCTGTAAGAGGCCGGAGGCGATAGGCTAGGGAATCGAAATCGGGATCGAAATCGCTATCGAAATCGGGATCGACAGAGATCGAGAGACCTCGCACGTCGATCCCGATAGCGATTTCGATCGCGATTCCCGATAGCGACCCCGAGCAAGAGGAATCACAACAGGACGTTCCAGGGGCCGGTCCTCTCGTCATGCCTCTTCGTCCCGCAACGCCCGAGTTTGTCGATCTGCCCTCCCCCGAGCGGTGGAGCGACGACTTCTCGTCCGAGGAACGCCGCGTCCTCCACACCGTCAACCAGAAAGTCGCCGCCGCCGAGTCGATCGACGAGGCGATGAACTTCCTTTTCGATTCGACCCGCGGCATCTGCCCGTGCGATCGAATCGCTCTGGCCTTTCTCGAAGAGGGAGACGAGGGCGCCGTGGTCGTCTCGCATTGGGCCCGAGCCGACTACGAGCCGCTTCGCCTCGGACCCGGCTATGAAGAGCCGCTCGAAGGGCGGTCGCTGCGCGGGGTGCTCGACAGCGGCCGGCCGCGCATCATCAACGACCTCGACGCCTATTTGCGCGAACACCCCGAAAGCCGCTCCACCCGGTTGATCGTGGAGGAGGGCGTGCGCTCCAGTCTCACCTGTCCGCTTATCGTCGAGAATCGCCCGGTCGGCTTCGTATTCCGCAGTTCCAGGAAGACGGGCGCCTACGACCCGCACCAAGCCCTGATCAGCCGGATTCTGACCGAGCGCCTGAGTCAGGCGATCGAGAAGATCCGGCGAATCGAGCGGCTGAGCGCGATGACCCAAGCTTATCGCGAGGCGATCCGGTTCGTCGGCCACGAGCTCAAGAACCCCTTGGCCTCGCTGGTGATGGAGGGGGAGACCCTGCTCGGTGGATACGTGGGCGACATGGACCGCGCCCAGCACGGCAAAGTCCAGTCCATGGTCGACAAGGCGAACCGATTGGTCGGCCTCATTCGCGATTTCCTCAACATGGATCGGATCGAACGCGACGGCGGAGAAGCGCGCCTGCGCGACGACGTCGACCTGGCCCTCGAAGCGATCGAACCCGCGATCGATCTTCTGAAACCCCAATCCGACGCCCGCCGGATGCGGATCGAGCGCGGGTGGACCGATCCCGCCCCCCGTTTGCGATGCGATCCCGAGCTCCTTCAGATTGTCCTCGTCAACCTCGTCGGCAATGCCGTCAAGTACGGACACGAAGGGGGCGCGGTCCGAATCGGAGCGACCGAGACCCAGGGGCGCGTCCGCGTATCGGTGTGGAACGAAGGTCCGGGATTCCGACCCGAGGAACGCGCCGATCTGTTTCGCAGGTTCTCTCGATTGTCTTCGCCCGAGCTCATGCGCCGCGGAGGAAGCGGCATCGGGCTCTACTCGAGTTGGCGAATCGTCCGGCTCCACGGGGGGCGAATCTGGGCCGAGTCGCAGCCCGGCCGATGGGCCGAGTTCGTTTTCGAGATCCCCGCCAGCGGACCGCGCGAATGATACCGGAGAGGTGTCTATCGGGTCTCTCGCTGGGGCGAGAAACCGCCCGGAGCCCCATGCTGCACGCATACAACGCCCATCCGTGCAATAACCGCCACCTGATGACTGGAAATCTTGCACTCGGGTCCATCCGTGCCTAGTCTCCATTGTGTTTTCTACGGCACGAAGGGCCCTCGACCTCAGGATATAGTCGGCCAGAGGCATTTCGTGTCCGGAGGGCACCGAGTTTTCGAGGCCGCGACCCGAGAAACGGCAATGGATTGCCATTATTGGGCGTCCG
Organism: Candidatus Sumerlaeota bacterium; assembly: GCA_016931035.1. Classification (GTDB taxonomy): domain Bacteria; phylum Sumerlaeota; class Sumerlaeia; order UBA8349; family UBA8349; genus JAFGFN01. The sequence goes on along the minus strand of JAFGFN010000128.1, from coordinate 7,185 downwards.
CCGGAGGGCTATCGGTATGAGTGCCGTTTGTTCATCTCGAATTGTCGCTTGCCGGAGACCAGTCTTGACAGAAATCTCTACAATGTCTATGAAGGCTCTCGACCCAGAGCTGTTCATTGGCAGATATATGCCATTGGATGATCTCTCTATCCTATCGTGATGCAAGACGCTCTCTCGGTTCGAGAAAAGGAGTTCGGCATGCCCAGACGCAACGACATCAAGAAGGTCCTGATTATCGGTTCGGGTCCGATCGTGATCGGCCAGGCCTGTGAGTTCGACTACTCGGGAACCCAGGCCTGCAAGGCCCTGAGGAAGCTGGGATACGAGATTGTCCTGGTCAACTCGAACCCGGCGACCATCATGACCGACCCGGGCATGGCCGACGTCACCTATATCGAGCCGCTGACCGTCGAGTCGTTGTCCGAGATCGTCGAGAAGGAACGTCCCGATGCGTTGCTGCCGAACTTGGGCGGCCAGACCGGCCTGAATCTCTCGTCCGAGCTGGCCCGGCTCGGGGTGCTCGAGAAGTACGGCGTTCAGGTGATCGGCGTCCAGGTGGACGCGATCAAGCGAGGCGAGGACCGCGAGGCGTTCAAAGAGACGATGACTCGCCTCGGAATCGAGATGCCGCAGAGCGAAATCGCGCACAGCGTCGAGGAAGCGGAAAAGATCGCCGAGAAACTCGGGCGACCCGTGGTGATTCGTCCGGCCTACACCATGGGGGGCACGGGCGGCGGCATGGCGTTCAACATGGAGGAAGTACGCATGATCGCCGCGCGCGGTCTCGCGGCCAGCATCGTTCACCAGATCCTCGTCGAGGAATCGGTTCTCGGATGGGAAGAGCTCGAGCTCGAAGTGGTGCGCGACGCCAAGAATCAGATGATCACGGTCTGCTTCATCGAGAACGTGGACGCGATGGGGGTCCACACGGGCGATTCGTATTGCACGGCGCCCATGCTGACGATCGCTCCGGAGCTGCAGAAACGCCTTCAGGACTACTCGTACTCGATTGTCGAAGCGATCCAGGTGATCGGCGGCACGAACATCCAGTTCGCCCACGACCCGAAAACGGGCCGGGTGGTGGTGATCGAGATCAATCCGCGCACGTCGAGATCTTCGGCGCTCGCCTCGAAGGCGACGGGTTTCCCGATCGCCATGATCTCGTCGATGTTGGCCGCGGGGATGACACTCGACGAGATCCCGTATTGGCGAGACGGCACCCTGGAGAAATACACGCCGTCGGGCGACTACGTCGTCGTGAAATTCGCGCGATGGGCATTCGAGAAGTTCCCCGGCGTCGAGGACAAACTCGGCACCCAGATGCGGGCCGTCGGCGAGGTCATGAGCATCGGCAAGAACTATAAGGAGGCGTTCCAGAAGTCCATTCGTTCCCTGGAAATCGGTCGATACGGCCTCGGGTTTGCCAAGGATTTCCACCGCAAGCCGCTCGAAGAACTGATGTCGCTCCTGTCCGAAGCGACGAGCGAGCGCCAGTTTGTCATGTACGAGGCGCTGCGCAAGGGCGCTTCGATTCAGGCCCTGTACGAAAAGACGTACATCAAGCCGTGGTTCATCGAGCAGATGAAGGAGTTGGTGGAGCTCGAAGAAGAGATTCTGAAATTCAAGGGCAAACCTCTGCCCGACGATCTTTTCGAACGCGTCAAGAAGGACGGCTTCGCGGATCGCTATCTGGCCAAGCTTCTCGGCCTCGAGGAGAAGGCGATTCGCGAGCAGCGGCTTCGCATCGGGATGGGCGAGGCGTGGGAAGCGGTGCCCGTGAGCGGCGTCGAAAACGCGGCCTACTACTTCTCGACCTATTGCGCGCCCGACAGCGTGTCCACCACGAAGAACCGGAAGATCATGGTTCTGGGCGGGGGGCCGAACCGCATCGGACAAGGAATCGAGTTCGACTATTGCTGCGTCCACGCAGCGTTCGCGCTGCGCAAAGAGGGTTTCGAGACCATCATGGTCAACTGCAACCCCGAAACGGTGTCGACCGACTACGACACGTCGGACAAGCTGTATTTCGAGCCGCTGACCGTCGAGGACGTTCTGAGCATCTACGAGAAGGAGAAACCCGAGGGGGTCGTCGTTCAGTTCGGCGGTCAGACGCCCCTGAACATCGCGAGCGAACTGGAGGCCAACGGCGTCAAGATCCTGGGGACGAGTCCCGAGACGATCGACCTGGCCGAAGACCGGGACCGTTTCCGCCACATCATGCGCGAGCTGGGGATTCCTCAGCCCGAGTCGGGAATGGCGAGCAACCTTGAAGAGGCCGTCGAGATCGCGGCGCAAATCGGATATCCCCTCATGGTTCGCCCGTCCTACGTTCTGGGCGGGCGCGCCATGGAGATCGTCCACGACCGCGAGATGCTCGAGCGCTACGTGTCCGCCGCGGTCGAAATCTCGCCCGAGCGGCCGATCTTGATCGACAAGTTCCTCGAAAACGCGATCGAGGCCGAGGCCGACGCCATCGCCGACGGGACGGACGCTTTCGTCCCGGCGGTGATGGAGCACATCGAGCTCGCCGGGATCCACTCGGGCGATTCGGCGTGCGTGATTCCGCCCGTGAGCATTCCTCCCAAGCACATCGAGACGATCGTCGAATACACGCGCAAGATCGCCGTCGAGATGAACGTGGTCGGACTGATGAACATTCAGTACGCCATCGCCAACGACACGGTCTATGTCCTCGAGGCGAATCCGCGCGCGTCGCGCACGGTTCCTCTGGTCTCGAAGGTGTGCAACATCCAGATGGCGGCCGTCGCGACGCAGGTCATGTTGGGCAAGGCGCTTTCGGAGGTCGGCCTCAAACACCGCGCCATCCCTCACTTCGGAGTCAAGGAGGCGGTGTTTCCCTTCAGCATGTTCCCCGAGGTGGATCCGATCCTCGGACCCGAAATGCGATCGACCGGCGAAGTGTTGGGACTAGCCGATTCGTTCGGATTGGCTTTTTACAAGGCGGAACAGGTTTCGCAATCGAGTCTCCCCTCCGACGGCACGGTGCTCATCACCGTGGCCGAGCACGACCGGCCGGCGGTTCTGGAGGCGGCGCGTCGTTTCCAGGAGTTGGGTTTCAAGATTCTGGCGACCGAGGGAACCCAGGCTTTCCTCGCGTCGCAGGGGATCGAATCGACCCGAATCCTCAAGATGCACGAGGGACGGCCCAACATTGCCGACGCGATCAAGAACGGCGAGATCCAACTGGTGATCAACACGCCCGCCGGGAGACTCGGCAAACACGACGACTCGTATATTCGCAAGACGGCGATTCGGTGTCGCATTCCCTACATCACGACGTTGGCGGCGGCCGTGGCGGCGGCACGAGGGATCGCCGCCCATCGCGGCGGACGGGGAGAGGTCAAGTCGCTTCAGCGCTACCACGCCGAGATCGGGACGTGAGCGGCATTCGGGTGCAACCCGCCAATTTGAAAACGCCACCGCCGACTTTAGGTCGGTGGGGCGCTGATTATGCTCAAGAACCGCGCGAATGACCTCCCCTTCTCCCCCTCCTCTTCCTCGCCGCCGGCGGCGAGGAAGAGGAGGGGGAGAAGGAAAAAGAACGCTTCGCAACTGGAGCAGAACCATCGCTCCACCGGTGTGAAACCGGTGGGGGCGAGGAATCCCGGCGCAAAATACCTTCTTCAAAATGGCGGGTCGCGCCCTGAGCGGCCCTCCGTTCCCCTTCTCCGTACCCGGAAAGCCTTGGCACGTGCCTTGCTTTCTGGTAGAATGAGATTTGGATGTAGGCGGGATGCCTGCGCCAGTGGCTCAGAATGACACACCAGGAGGTGGCAGTCTCATGGGTCTGTATCTTTTGTGTTTTGGCGTGCCTCTTCTTTTCGCCCTTTGGGCGCAGAGCAAGGTTCGCCGCGCATTCGGCAAATACAGCCAGGTCGGCAATTCGTCGAATATGACCGGCGCCGAGGCCGCCGCCACGATGCTCCGCAACCAGGGGCTCCGCGTGGTCGAGTCGGCCCAGGCGGCCAAGCAGACAAGCGGCTCCGTGGCCATCGAGTCGGTCGGCGGATTCCTCACCGACCACTACGATCCGCGCTCGCGGGTGCTTCGCTTGTCGCCCAACGTCTACAATGGCCGTTCGTTGGCGTCGGTCGGGGTGGCCTGCCACGAAGCGGGACACGCGCTCCAGCACGCCCACGGCTACGCGGCGCTCGAGCTACGCACGATGATGGTCCCGGTCGCTTCGTTTGGCTCATGGGCGGCGTTTCCGTTGATCCTCATGGGAATGATCATGAACGCGGCGGGACTCATCCTGGCCGGCATTATCGTGTTCACGGCCATCGTCGCGTTCCAGATCGTGACGCTTCCGGTCGAGTTCAACGCGACGTCTCGCGCGAAGGAGGCGTTGTATCAGACGGGCGTGATCCGCCACCCGGCCGAGCGCCAGGGAGTGGCGAGCGTTCTCGACGCCGCGGCGCTCACCTACGTGGCGGCGACGGTGAGTTCGATCGCGACGCTTCTCTACTACGTGACGATCTTCAGCGGCGGCTCGCGCGACTAGGAAAAAGGAAACCGATTCGTGGCCCCAGAGAAGACGGAACAACCGGTGATCGTCTATACACGGCTCCATCGCATCGAAGGAGCCGTTGTCTTATTCAAAGGCGAACGCCTCGGCGACAAGTTCAACCAGACGGAACGTCAGTTCGAGTCGATCGAACACGCGCGGGTCTATGCCTTGACGGACGATCGACTCGTTCACGAAGCGCCGTCGGTCGCCGTGAACAAGAACCACGTCGCGCTCGTCGTGCCGCGTGAGGAGACGTGAACGCACGGCCCCCCTGAGGCTTCGCGTTCGAGGGCGCCTCAGCTTCGGCAAAAGGGGTTCAGAGCACAACCTTCAGGTTGCTTTTGTTCCGAAGAAGCAGGCTGAAGCCTGTACTCCGAACGGCGCATAGTCGTCGCGATCAAACCGACGCTGCACCGGTCTTGTCCGTTCCAATGAAAAGCGGGAAACGCCATGATTGAGTTCCTCAGAGGGACGTTGATCTCGAAGGAGGAAGACCACGTCGTCGTGGAGGTGGGCGGCGTCGGCTATGGACTCGACGTTCCCCGCTCCACGTTCGAACGTCTTCCCGAAATCGACGAAGAGGTGCGTCTGCTCGTCTCGATGGTGGTTCGCGAAGACGCGATGGAACTCTACGGTTTCGCCACGCCCGAAGAAAAGCGCGTGTTCCGGATCTTCCTCGGCGTCTCGGGATTCGGCGCCCGGTTGGCGCTCGACGTCCTGTCGACAATCACGATCGCGGAACTCGTCTCGGCCATCCGGCTCGGGAACGTCGCCGCTCTCACTCGCATTCCGGGGATCGGCCGCAAGAGGGCCGAGCGCCTGATTCTCGAACTCAAAGATCGAGTCAAGGACTTCCCGGCTTCGTCGTCCCACGCCGCGGCCGCGACTTCTCCCGCTCCGTCGGCCCCTCCTGAAGGACTGGAACCGGATCTTTTCCAAGACGCCGTCGCCGCCATGGAATCGCTTGGCTTCAAGCCCGCCGTCGCCTCGCGATGCGTCGCGTCGGCCATGCGCGCGGCGTCGGACGACGACCTAGCGGTCGAAGACCTCGTCAAGATGGCGCTTCAGATGACGCGATGAGTGCGCCGCGGGGAGAAAGACCCGCCGTGAGACCCGAAGTCGTACGCGAACCCGCCGTTCTCCAGAGCCGTCTTCTCGATCTCAAGCGATCGGGAAAGACGATCAGCCTTGTCCCGACGATGGGAGCGCTCCACGAGGGGCATCGATCGCTGATCGGCGTCGGGCGGGGACGAGGCGACGTCGAGGTGGTGTCGATTTTCGTCAATCCGACCCAGTTTGCGCCCGGCGAAGACCTGGACAAATACCCTCGCACGTTCGAGGCCGATCTCGATATGTGCGGCCGCGAGGGAGTCGATCTCGTCTTCTTTCCTCCGAACGATCTCATGTATCCCGCCGGATACTCTACCTACGTGAACGTCGAGGGTTTGAGCGAGCGGTTGTGCGGACGCTCGCGTCCCACGCATTTCCGGGGCGTCGCGACCGTCGTGGCGAAGCTGTTTCTGATCGTCCAGCCCGACGTGGCGGTGTTCGGCTGGAAGGACGCGCAACAGCTTCTCGTCATCCGCCGGATGGCGCGCGACCTGAATATCCCGGTTGAGATCGTGGGAGTCGAGACGGTGCGCGAACCCGACGGATTGGCGATGTCGTCGCGCAACCGCTATCTCACTCCCGAAGAGCGCGCCCAAGCGCCGACGCTCGCGCGGGCGCTCGAATGGGCGCGTCAGGCGGCGCAAGAAGGGGTGAGCGAAGCCGAGGCGCTCAAGGACGGGATTCGCGAGCAGATCGAGACGCAGACGACGGCGCGTGTGGACTATGTAGAGGTCGTGTCGATGGAGAGCGTTCAGCCGATCGAGCGGGTAAAACCTGGGAACACCCTCATCGCCCTGGCGGCGTTCTTCGGCTCGACCCGCCTGATCGACAATGTGAGACTCTAGCTCCCCTTTGTCTCCCCCCCGCTTCTCCCGCTTTCCTCCAAGTAGTCGCTCAGGATGACCGCCGCGGCGTAGGCGTCGCGCATCTCGCGTCGCCGCGCGGGCTTCACTCCATCGCGTTCCATCCACTCGTCGGCGGCGAAGGACGACAGTCTTTCGTCGCACATCTCGACACGCGTCTGTCGAACGCCCTTCTCCAGGGTCTCGGCAAACTCGTGCGAGATCTTCGACCGCTCGCCGCGCGATCCGTCCATGTTGATCGGATCGCCGACGACGATCGTTCCCGCGCCCTCGCGCCTGACCAGTTCGCGAAGCCGTTTGAGAACCGCGTCCGTCCCGGGGGAGCGGTCGATCGTTTCGAGCGGCGCGGCCACGCCGGTTTCCGACGAACCGACGGCGACGCCGATTCGCCGATCGCCGAAGTCGAGACACAGAACGCGGGTGGGGTGGAGACGGGGCATAGGGGGGCCGGAACCTATCGACGACGAGTCGTTTGAACGGCGGATTTCGCCGCTCGACGGATCGAACGATCTTGGACTTGAACAGACATCTCGAGATGGGGCGCCCGACAGCCAATGATCGGTCGTTGTCACGGCCGTCTGTGTACGATGACGGTGTATCTAGTCGATCCTGAATAACGCCCCATCACGCCGCGAGCAGCGTAGTGACGGTTGACGCATGGCGTCTGGACCCCAATTCTCTCAT
>JAFGFN010000127.1 GCA_016931035.1 Candidatus Sumerlaeota bacterium | reverse complement strand
ATGAGAGAATTGGGGTCCAGACGCCATGCGTCAACCGTCACTACGCTGCTCGCGGCGTGATGGGGCGTTATTCAGGATCGACTAGATCCGAGGAGTCCGACCCCTCCTCACCCGCGCGATTTCTCCGCCAACTCCGAAAGAATCTGAAGCGCCTGGACCGGCGTGATGGATTCGACGTCGAGCGCCCGCAAACGCTCGACCACGGGGTGCGTGATACCGTCGAACAGACTGAGCTGGACCATTCCGTCCTCGGACGAGACCCCCACCCGCCGGTCGGCGACGGGGCCGCCTCGCGTCTGGGGTGCGTGGCCGAACTCGAGCTGGTGAAGGATCGTCTGCGCCCGGTCGATCACGGCGCGAGGCAGTCCGGCCACCTTGCCCGCGTAGATGCCGTAGGAGTGGTCGGTGCCGCCTCGGACGATCCGGTAGAGAAACGCGATCTCACCCCCTTCTTCCAGCACGGCGACGTTGTAATTCGCGACCCGGTCGAGCCTTTCCTCCAAATCGGTCAACTCGTGATAGTGCGTGGCGAAAAGCGTCTTGGGACGGCGCCCCTCGGTCGAATGCAGATGCTCGACCACGGCCCAGGCGATGCTCAAGCCGTCGTAGGTCGAGGTGCCGCGTCCGATCTCGTCGAGAATGACCAGACTCCGGTCCGTCGCGTTGTTCAGGATGTTCGCCGTCTCGCTCATCTCGACCAGGAACGTGCTCTGGCCGCGAACCAGGTAGTCCATCGCGCCTACGCGGGTGAAGATCCGATCGACCAGTCCGATTCGCGCCTCGGCGGCAGGGACGAAGCTCCCCGCGTGAGCCATCAGCGCGATCAAAGCGACCTGGCGAATGAACGTCGATTTGCCCGCCATGTTCGGACCCGTGATGATCAGAATCTGATTCTCCGAGTTGGAGACGCACACGTCGTTCGGAACGAAAGGCTGATCGCCCTGGACGGCCTCGACCACCGGGTGGCGTCCCGCGCGGATCTCGATCCGGTCGCCCTCGTCCACGGACGGCTTGACGTAATTGCCCGCGATGGCGAGCGCCGCGAGCCCGAGCAGGCAGTCGATGCGCGCGATACAGGCCGCCAAGCGCTGGATCGAGCGCGTGTAAGAGGCCGCTTGCGCCCGAATCTCCTCGAAGAGCCGCGCCTCGATCTCGGCGATCCGTTCCTGAGCGTGGAGGATGATCTCCTCTTTCTTCTTCAGGTCCTCGGTGATGAACCGTTCGGCGTTGACCAGCGTCTGTTTGCGAACGTAGTCCGGCGGCGCCTTGTCGGCGTGCGCCTTCGAGATCTCGATATAGAAACCGAACACCTTGTTGTAGCCGATCTTGAGCGTCGGAATCCCCGTGCGCTCGATCTCTTCGCGCCGCATCGCCTCCATCCACTCGGACGTGTCGCGCGCAAGCGACCGCACCTCGTCGAGCTCGGCGTTGAACCCCTCGCGAATGACCCCGCCGTCGCGAAGGAGATAGGGCGGGTTTTCCGCCAACCCTCGCTGCAACAGCCCGAGCAACGCGGGATGCGGATCGAGCTCTTCCCTCGACTCGACCAACAGCGGCGAAGAAGCCGCCCCCAGCGCCTCGGACAACGGCTCGACCTGCGACAGAGACTGCCGCAACGAAGCCAGATCGCGCGGACCCGCCGCGCGCAGACCGATCCGACTGATGATCCGTTCGAGATCGTAGACCCCGCGCAGACGGTCGCCGAGTTCCGCCCGCATCGATGCGTTGGCGTAGAGCTCTTCCACCGCGTCGAGACGCGCGCGGATCGGTTCGACCTGTTTGAGCGGCTTGAGAATCCACTCGCGCAGGAGTCGCCCGCCCATCGCCGTGATCGTGTGGTCCATCGCCTCGAGCAGCGTCCCCGCGCGTCCGCCGCCGTGGATCGACTGAACGAGTTCGAGACTGCGTTGCGTGGTGAAATCGAGAACGAGCGAATCGCTCGGGCTATAGACCTGAAGATGATTGATGTGCCCCAGCGCCGACATCTGCGTGTCGCGAAGATACTGAACCAGCGCGCCCGCCGCGCCGACCGCCGCGGGCATTTGCTCCGCGCCGTAGCCTTCGAGACTCTGAACCTGGAACTGATCGAGGAGGAGGCGCCGCGCCGAGCGCGGATCGAAATCCGTGTCGGGCAACCACGTCGCCGTCGTTTGGATCCCCGGATCGAGCCAGTCGCGATCGCGCCGACGCAGCGAATCGGGCGCGAGGACTTCGGCGGGCTGCAAACGACCGATCTCGCTCAGGATCTGACGCGCCCCGTCCTCGCCCGTGAACTCGGCGATCTCGAATGCGCCGATCGAAAGGTCGGTGACCGCCAGTCCCCACCGCTTCTCGATCTCGCACGCCGCGACGAGAAAGTTGTGCGCCTTGGCGTCGAGAATGTCGGTCTCGAGAATCGTCCCCGGCGTGACGATCCGCACCACCTCGCGCTTGACGATCCCCTTGGCCAGCTTCGGGTCCTCGATCTGATCGCAAATCGCGACCTTCTTACCCGCGCGGATGAACTTGGCGAGATACGCCTCCAGGGCGTGGTACGGCACCCCCGCCAGCGGCATCGATCCGCTCTCGCCGACGGGGCGCTTCGTGAGCGCGATCCCGAGGATGCGCGAAGCCGTCTCGGCGTCTTCGTTGAACATCTCGTAGAAGTCGCCCATCCGGAACATGATGATGTACTGGGGATAGCGGCCCTTGACGGCGTTGTACTGCCGCACCATCGGCGTCAGCCGCGCCGCGCCGCCCTTGGACGACGAAACGGAGTTCTTCGAAGAGGGAGAGTCGTTCATCCGGACTTCTGTCTTCCGCCGTTCGGCTTCACAATCTCTCGTGGACACAGGGAGCGCATTATGGTTCGTCCGCGCGGCGAAAAGCAACCTCAAAAGCCCCGCGAACGCTTGCCGGTCTGAACGAGGGGCGTTCGCGGAGTGGAGATCCCCGCCGGACGCGGGGCGTCGCCCGTACTCGAAAAGAAGAAGGCGGCGCGGCCCCAAATCGTTCTCACGACGATCGGGGCGCGCCGCCATATCCCACCCTAGGCCCCGGAATTCCGGAGCCCTGGAACAATCAGGTCACTCGTAAAGCCTCCAATGCGACGAGGGGACGGCGGAAGACCCCGCCGTCGTCAGATCGGATATCTCGCCCTCGGTGAGGGCGCGATCGTACAAGCGAAAGTCGTCGATCGCGGCCTTGAGCGTCGGAACCAGGTCGTCGCGGCATCCCAGCAGCAGGTCGGAACTGTTCCAAATGTCCTGCACACCGGCAAACCATCCGATGGGGGGACCGGTTTGCTTGACCCCGTCGATGTAGAGACTCAGAGCGTCTCTCTCGTCGAGCACCGAAACGACGTGATGCCATTCGCCGTTGTTCGGAAGCGGCCCGTTGCTCTCGACCAAGGCGTACTCGCGGCCGTCGTCGATCCGAAAAAAGACCTTTCCGTTCGCCTCCGTGCCGAGACGGAACCCGGCGCTCGATCCGGCTTTGTCCACGATGACCGCTTCGCCGACCGCTTCGCCGGCCTTCACCCAAAGCGAAACCGACATGCCCTGGTCCAGTCCGCGGAGCGAATTCGAGTTTGTGCATCGCACGTACGCGTCGGCGGAGCCGAACCCGAGGGCGCCTTCGTACTGACCGGTCACCCATTGGCCCTGATAAACCGTGCCGTTGTTCCCCCACTCGGAGAAATCGGTCGCCACGGCGCCGACTCCGTCGTCCATCTTCCACAGGAGCTTCAAACCGCCGGAAATGGGCGTCTCGCCATAGTAGGCGTAAACGACCTCCGTGTCCGGCATCTCGTTGAGCGCCATGTCCGTCACGCCCGAGATCGTAAGAGTGTAGGTTACTCCCTCTTCGTGCGCGCCGGTGCTGAGAAAGAGGCGCCGGTTGTCGCTCGAGACCCGCGGGAACGAGACCTCGAGATCCGGCTCGATCGAGAACGTCCCCGTCTCGGCGGAATTGCCCGAGATGGGTTCGTCGAAGACGATCGAGAGCCGACGCGCCGAGACATTGACGGCCTCGACCCTCGGCGGATCGACGTCGGCCTGCGTAGTAATCGGGACCAGATCGGACCTATCCGATTCGTGGTCGGCCAAATCGTACGCGCTCACTTCGTACGAATACGTCTTGTTCGCCTCCAGACCGCCCTCTTCGTAGGGGGGCGAGGTGGACACGCCGCAGAACAAGCCGTTGCGATACACCTTATAGTGCGAAACCGCCGGATCGTCCTCGGCGGGTTCCCAGACCAGCTGGATCTCGTCCGCGGACAGCGCTTGACCTTGCAGATTGGCGGGAGCTTCGGGCGGCGCGGGCGCTTGAAGGAACTCGTAGGGTCCAATGTCCCAACCGCTGCCTTGTGGTCGAATGACCCCGTCCAGGTCGCGAAGAACCAGGGACGTATCCACGCCGTACGCCGAGAGCGTCGGGCGTGGGTCGGCTCCCGTGTCGTACGCCGGCCCGTCTCTCAGAAGGTGGAAATCGAGCAGCGACGGGTTCTTGAAGATCGTCTCGGGAGTCGTCACCAAGGCCTCGGTCGGATCGAGCGTCCAGCCCGGCTGGACCACACCCGTATAGATGTTGTTGGCCCGGATGGCCTTGCTCACTCCCGCCCCCGTGGCTCCGTCCATGATGTTGTTGATCATCACAACGTCGTCGGCCGTGCCGTCGAGATACACCGACGCATAGTTGCTGCACCCGATCACGACGTTGTGGGCGAAGACGAGCTTGCCCGCCATGCCTTCCCAGGTGGCGACCATGTACCCGTACGACCGCGTTCTCTGGAACACGTTGTTCACCACAACGACATCGGTCGTGTTCTGCAGCGTCAGCGGGCGAATGCTGTCGGTCACCACGTTGTTCGCAACGGTCACGTCCGAACTGCCGTCGTAGATCGAGATGGCGTTGGAGTGGACGGCCAGCACCTCGGAGACGTTGTTGTCGATCACCTGGCACCCGTGCGCCCCCGAAATCCAGATCCCCACGCGGGAAACCTTCCGGAGCGTGTTGTTGCGCACGAGAATGTTCGTGCCTCCTTGGAGGATGCCGATGTTCTTCTGGGTCTCGTGGATGTAGTTGTTCTCGATCACCACGTTGTCGGAGTTCGTCATCCGCAGCGCGCCGGTCCCCACCATCGACCGGATCTGGGTGATCTCGTTGTTTCTCACCACGATGTCGTCCGAGCGACTGGAGCTGCTCATGTTCACGATGGCGGCGCCGCAGTTCCACTGGTCCACAAGACCGTGATACTTCCGAAGAACGAGTCCTTCGATCACGATGTGGTCCCGGCCGTCGAGATCGATCCCTCGAACTTCGTTCGACAAATCGATGCGAGCGGGCAAATTCGCCGTGTCGTAGGGCCAGAGGTACACCTTGCCCGTCGACGGATGGTAGCTGTACTCGCCCGGACGATCGATGTGTCTCGGGGAGTTGAACAAGGAGTACTCGCCGTACGGCGTGCCGGCCACCGTATCGAACGCGATCGTGTGGGTCGCCGGATCGTAGCTTCGGATCGGCGACCAGAGCATCTCGTTCCATCCGGCGCGGATGCCCACCCACACGTCCTCGTAATAGTCGGGGTCGGACGACGTGAGATGCGCGGGATCGCGGATGGCGCTCGACGTGATCGAGTAGTCGGGATCGTCCAGGGGAACCACGTAGTAGTACTGGTAGATGTCGAGCCAGAACGGATCGGGCGGATTCGGATCTTGAGCGGTCCAGAGGAACTTGTCCGCCTCGTACAGAGGCTTCATGAACGCCATGTCCGAGGGCGCATCCCTATAGTAAATGTCGCTCCAGTTGGGATTGCCCAGGGCCTCGTCGGCGTTCGCGCAGAGAGTCCATTGTCCCCCGACCGGCTGCGAGCCGTCGATGATGGCCTTCACCCCTTCCAGGTTGGGCCAACCGTCGCCCTTGAAAGTGATCGGGTCGCCCTCCTCGCCGCTGGCGTTGAGGGTGATTCGTCCTCGGTAAACGACCCCGCCCTTGAACAAAACGGTGTCGCCCGGTTCCAAGAGCCCGCTCGTTTTGGGCACACCCGTGGCTTGCGGGTCGCCCGGAGCGTGCTTCCAGGCCGTCGTCGGCGTCTGGCCGTTCGCGGTGTCGCTGCCCGAGTCGAAGTCCACATAGTATACCCCGCCAACGGGAGGCGGCGGGTCCGGACTGCCGGTCTGAAGCTGGGCGATATCGCTTTCCGTCAGCGCTTGGCTGTAGACTCGTACGTCGTCCAGAAGACCCGAGTAAAACTCTCCGGCCGTATAGTGCCGTCCCATCTCCATTTCATGAAGAGGAGAGAGCTGGGAAATCGGCGCCGTCGGGCTGGCGGAGTTGTCCACTTCCCCGTCGATGTAGAGAAGGAGTTGACCCGGCGAGTAGGTCATCGCGATGTGAGACCACTCGTTTTCGGGCAACAACTGCGTCGATTCGAGGTAGGTCGTTCCCGCCTCCGTTCGAACCACCACCTGCACGCGCCCCGTGTCGCCCCGCAATCGGACTCGGAAGGGCCGGATATAGGAAGCGTCGCGGGCGAAAACGCTCTGCCATCCCGTCGAACCCCCACTCGGGTACACCCAGAGGGCCACCGTCAGGCCCGATATGAGGCTCAAATCGCCCGAGCCCAACCGAACATAGTCGTCCAATCCGTCGAAGCTCAGGCCGCCGTCGAACTTTCCCGCTGTCCAAACGGGACTGTTCACCAACGTGCCCGTGTGGCCGTTGCCCGTCGAGTCGGCCGCGGTTGAGCCGCTCGTCTCGTCCAGTCTCCAGTGCGCCACAAGATCGCTCTCTCCAAGCGGAGCGGGTGTGGGCGTCGGTGTGGGCGTTGCCGTCGGCGTCGGAGTAGGAGTTGGGGTTGGGGTTGCCGTAGGCGTCGACGTCGGTGTGGGCGTAGGAGTCGGAGTTGGAGTCGCCGTAGGTGTCGGCGAGGGCGTCGGGGTTGCCGTAGGCGTGGCCGTCGGCGTGGCCGTAGGAGTTGGGGTCGCGGTGGGCGTCGCCGTAGGCGTGGGCGTAAGAGTTGGGGTCGCAGTAGGAGTCGGAGTCGCTGTCGGTGTCGCAGTAGGAGTCGGTGTCGCAGTAGGAGTCGGTGTCGCCGTCGGCGTTGCCGTCGGTGTGGGCGTGGGTGTAGGTGAAGGCGTACGCGTGGGCGTAGCCGTGGGTGTCGGCGTGGGTGTAGGTGTCGGCGACGCGCCCGTCAGGAGCAGATCGATTTCACTGCTCGACAGGGCGCGGTTGTAGATCCGGGCGTCGTCGATGAGACCGCGATAGTACTCGCCGTCCGTGTAATGACGCCCCATCTCCGTGTCGTAAGTGGCGGGCAGCGTCGAAAGCGCGGTCGCCGGAGCGGCCGAGCAATCCTCTTGACCGTTGACATAAACCGCGAGTCGGCCCGGCTCGAACGTCAACGCGATGTGAGTCCACTCTCCATCGGGCAGACGCTTCCTCGAATCCAGGTAGATGACGCCGGACTCGGTTCGAACGCCGACCTGAATCGCTCCGGTGTCTCCCCGCAATCGAATGCGGAAGGGCCGGACATAGGAGGCGTCTTGCGCCAGAACGTCCTGCCACCCGCTCGAGCCGCCGGAGGGTTTGATCCAGAGGGCAACCGTAAGCCCCGAGACCAGCCCTAGGTCCTTCGACCCGAATTGCGCGTAATCGTCTCTTCCATCCAGGCTCAAGGCCTGGCCAAACATCCCTCTGGTCCACTTCGGACCGTTCACGAGCGTTCCGGTGTTGCCGTTGCCCGAGGCGTCGGGCACAACTGTTCCGCGTTTCTCGTCCAGATTCCAGTGAGCCACCAGACCGTCGGCGATACTGCTCGCCCAAACCACACTAGGCATCGACGCGCCGACGGCCAAGAGCGCGACGAGCCCTATCCTCCAAAAAAAGGTGTTGATTCCTGCTGCCTTCTTCATCTCCAAGTCCTCGACTGCTTCTTGCCGACCTTGCCCCGCGGGCCGACCTTCGCGGTCATGTCTGAGCGAGGACCGCCCCGGAGTCCCCTTCTCCGGGTTGGAATCGTTTTCAGGCTCGAACGCCTGGGCGTTCCAATGCGATACCTCTCTTCTCCCATCTCGACTCGGTCGAGAGGGAGAAGCCGACGCGACACCGCCTCAACGAGGCGGGGAGCAAGCTGAAAGGAAGCGTAGACGGACGGACATCGTCCGACGCCCCAGGAACACCGTTCGCAGCGCCCATGCCGACGAATGGAATAGCGAAAACGCTTGTGCTGCGCGTCTTCGCTTCGACGGTCGGCCATGGATACCTTTCCGGCACTTGATCGGTCTTCCTTCTCCGCAGAACCCGCGTCTTGCCGCACGCATTGGAGTCGTTCATCCGCATGCACAGATTCCTTAGTGAGCTGAGTCGACGCGGTGGGGCTGAGAACCCGAACGTCCAAGTCCGTCCGGGCCCGCAAGTTTTCATCGGCATGAATCATGAGGACTTTAGGGGGCGTCCGACATGAACTCGCCGTTGAGAGCCGCATTTTTCCCATGCGAAACACGCCCTTCTCGACAAACTCGGCGCCCCTGTCCCTTGCCTGCCCATCCGCGTCCAAAAGAACCCTCTTCAAGAGGCAATCGAGGTTAGAATTCAATCGTGTAGCCGGCTGAAGGACCTTTCCTTGCCGTCGTCGGCAATGGTCGTTTTCAGCAGAATTGGCGGGAAGCCCAGTCCCCTAGGCGACGAAGAGGATTCGCCGCGCACCGCCCCGGGCCAATAGGTCGATATACATCATGACACATCCCGCGCGCCATGGGAACCCACATCTTGTATGGAAATCATCCGGCGCTTCCGTTGCGGCCAAGGACTATCGCCCCCCTTTCAAGAAAAAGCGCCCCCACTCTGGACAAGTCTTCTCAGGGCTATACTCCGAGGGAATGCGCTCTCGAGAGCCGCACTCTCGAATCCCAGAGAACAAGAGGAACGCATGCCGCGCCAACAGCGCGGTAGTCGCCACACGAGATTCATCGCACCGATTTCTATCGGACCGACTCCAGATAATCTCGAAATGTCCTCGCTTCGACATCGCGACGCGAAAGAACGGGCGAATCGACCGGCCACTTCACCCCGATCTCGGGATCGTCCCATCGCACCTCGTCCTCCAAAGCGGGATCGTAAACCGTCGTGCACTTGTAGAGCGTCTCGGCCGCGTCGCTCAACACGGCGTAGCCGTGAGCGAATCCCTCGGGAATATAAAGCATCTTCTTGTTCTCGGGCGTGAGCTCGACCCCCACCCATTTCCCCAGCGTGGGCGAATCGGGGCGAATATCCACCGCAACGTCCCAGACCCGCCCGAGAATACACCGAACGAGCTTGGCCTGGCCTTTGCACCGTTGGAAGTGAAGGCCGCGCACGGTGTTCTTGATCGAGCGGGCGTGATTGTCCTGGGCCCAGTGGCGATCGATGCCGGCCTGGCGAAAGCGATCTTCGTTGTAGCTCTCGAAAAAGAAACCGCGATCGTCTTCGAACGTTCTGGGAGTGAGCACCAGCAGGCCTTCAAGGGACGTGTTTTCGATTTGCATGATCGAACCTTTCAGAAGAATTCCTCGAATACGGTGTCGGACAAAAGAAGTCCCTCCTCCGTGAGTCGCAGGTTGTGCGTCGAAACGCTCAGAAGCCCAGATTCGGACAAGCGCCCAGTCTCGCGCGCATACTCGGAGACGAAATCGCACCCCAGGTCGCGACTCAGCCGATGCGGGTCCGCTCCGTCGCACTGACGAAGCGCCAACATGATCCGTTCCGCCCGGCGCGAGCGCAGCGAGGGCGCGGGTTCCTCGACGCCCGGATGACGCGCTCCTTCCGTGGCCTCCAAGTATTCATCGAGGCCCTCGGGATTGGCGTAGCGTCGGCCTGCCAGATGCGAATGCGCCCCCACTCCGATCCCCAAGTACTCTCCCCCGTTCCAATACAGCGAGTTGTGGCGGCTGTGGTGGCCGGGGCGGGCGTAGTTCGAGATCTCGTAGTGATGCCACCCCGCGTCGCAAAGCCTGCGGCGCGCGGCGAGGAACATCTCGCGCTGCGTCTCCTCGTCGGGCAGATCGATCTCTCCGCGCGCATGCCGCTCGTGGAGCCGCGTCCCCTTGTGAAGCGTGAGGCCGTAAACCGAGATGTGGGGAGGTCCGTGAGCCACCGCCTCGTCGAGATCGCGCCCCCACGACTCGACCGACGACCCGGGTGCGCCGAATATCAAGTCCAGACCCCACGTCGGAAACCCGCCCGCGTGGATCGAGTGGATGGCGTGGCGCGCTTCGTCGGGCGAGTGCGTACGGCCGAGCGCGCGCAAAACGCCCGCGTCGAAGCTCTGAACGCCGAGACTGATCCGGTTGACGCCCGCTCGAGCGTATTCCTCGATCCGCGGGCCTCGGGCGCTCGTCGGATTGCACTCGAGCGTGATCTCGACCGTCCGAGCCGAGTCGCCCGCCGTCCGGGCGTCCGCCGCCTGGGCGTCCGAGCCGCGTTCGGACGGGTCGTCCCAACTCGAACGCTCGAACCCCCGCGGCTCGAAAACCTTGAGAGCCCGTCGGACTAGGCGTTCCACCTCGGCCGGCTGAAGAAGAGAAGGGGTCCCGCCTCCGAAGTAGATCGTATCGAGAGGACGTCCGCGCAAAACCTTGTGCCGAGCGACGGCCAGGTCGATCTCGCGTTCGAGCGCGCGGACAATTCGTCCTCGTTTGCCCGGTCCGAGCGCTTCGACGGGCCACGAGACGAAATCGCAATACTCGCACTTGGCTTGGCAGAGCGGCACGTGGAAGTACAGCCCAAACTCGGCGACGGGAGAATCGGGATGACGATCTCTCATGGGACGGGCAGGGAAGGCTCGAGTGTTGGAACGCGTTCGGGAAGCGAGGGCGTAGCGGGGACGGACGGAGACTCGGGAACGTCGGGCAGCGCGAGGTCCGGCGCCGCGGGAGCGGAGGCCTTGTCCGAGAGAGGCCGCTTCACCGTGTCGCCCGAAGCGGGGACGGCGCGAACCGTCACAAGAGGAGCGATCCGATCGTAAATCGGGTCGGTGATTCCGAAAACGTCGTGGAGCTGCGTCTTCGCGCGGAACCCGCCGATCGACGCGCGATGCGAAACGATCAGACCCGCCCGGACCGCGTCGAGTCCGGGCAAGGCCGCCAGCTCGTCCGCCGTGGCCGAGTTCAAATCGAGAAGGTCCGACGCCTCGCCCGTCTTCTCATCCGACGAATCGAGCGACATCGAAGGCTTCGCCGTCGGCTCCAAGGCGGACGGTTTCGGGACAATGAAAAGAGGAGGCGTCGGGACGGGCACGACCTCCGCGGGACGCGCCGCCGCCGTCGAGGTGGACGGACGAACTTCCGTCTCGACGCCGAGCGAACCGCTCGAGGCCAGATCGCCCGATTCGCCCGATTCGCCCGATTCGACCGATTCGCCCGATTCGCCCGATTCGGCAGAATCGGCAGAATCGGCGGAATCGGCGGTGTCGACCAGAGACCCCGACGACACCCCCTCGTCGCTCAGGCCGGAATCGAGAAAAAAATCGCTGATCGGATGCATCGCGGGCTCGCGCGACGGCTTGCCGGACGCGGATCGTTCATCGGGTGCGTCGGTCGCGGACCCGCCGGGAAACGAAACCGTCCACACGAGGATCGACCAACCCACCGCGACCGATGCGACCGCGCGCAGCCTTCTTCGATTCATGGCTCGCTCCGCTCTGCGTTCGTGTTCCCCGGATGCGCTCTGTTCGAGACAACGCCCGGGCAGAACGCCGCACAAGAACCATCATACCCGCCCCGGCAAACTTAATCAAGCCGCCCCCTCCCGCCAAGACGATCCCTCCCCATCGGGTCTACTCGCTCCACCATGTCCACCCCGTCCACCCTTTCTCCTTCCCGCTCTCACGCTCACACGTCCTCACTTTCTCACCTTCACACGCTCTCGCACCTGCCCGCCTGCCACGGCACTCTCATCTCACTGGCCGGACGCCGAGGATCATCTCTTCGACGTCGGCTTGCGTCTCGCGGCGCAGGCGGTCGGCGGCCTCGCGTTCGCGGGCGATCTCCGCCCGCCCCGCCCCCACCCGCTTCATGATGGCCCGCTGAACCGAGAGCGGCGGGAGGGGAATCATCAGTGCAAGCAACGCCGTTTTTGTGATGTTCTTCATAGATGGCGAGGAACCAGTAGCGGCCTTTTCGATCTGCCTTCTAAGCGGCGGCGTTCCCACTAAATACGAAAGGTAGCGAGCGTCGATGTCCAAAGATTCTCTGAACACGACGCGGAATATTTTATCGCACAGCATCAGGCGTTCGCGTGTCGCCGGGACGAACGCGCACGCACCGACATACTCCTTGGTGTTTGCTCGAGTGATGAGAACATCGCCTTCCTTGACCTCGTATTGAGGTCTTGGCTTCAGTTTGGGAGGTAACGCCTTATTCGCGCTTTGGTCGTATCCGAAGGTAACGGCGCTGACCTTCAAGACGCCCCATTCCGAATCGGAGGCCGGGCGCGGCAGGCATTTGGGGCTCCAACCATTTTGGAGGTCGGCTATCACCTTGCCCAAAACCCGTGTGGTGAACTTTGACACGCTGGCTTTCTTGATGAGGTAATCTTCCCACACCTGCCACGGCCCCCATCGTTCAAGGTCTTGCCATTTGAGAGCGAAGGCTTTGGGCGGGGTGGCGCGTTCGGGGAGGGTCAGGCCAAGGTCGCCGAGGAAGCGGGCCTGGGTCTCGCGCTCGATGCGGGCGATGCGTTCGCCCGCCGCCGCGACGGCCTCTTGCGCCGCCCGCCACCGCCCCACAATCGCCCGTTGCGCCGACAACGGCGGAAGGGGGATTTCGATTTGGCGTAATCGTTCTTCACTTATTTCGCCTTTCCCTATTCCGCCTGTTTCTATTTCGAATTGGTTCCGGCAGTAAGACGATCTGAGAGCAAGCCAAAGAAAGGTTGTGTCAATCACCTTTGAATCAGGAATGAGTGCACGGAAATGTATTGTTATTCCCACATCATGGCCGGATTGCACAATCCCAATTGCTCGTTTCCTAGCGTTAATCTTCGAGACAACAATGTCGCCAGGGCGAGCCCGATATTGCACCATCTTCGTTGCTGTTCGCTTGCCTGAATGAACTTTGCCTTCATCGAAAGATATCCGGTCAAGCAATTCGACTCCTCCATTGTCTAAATCACATGTTGGAATCGCTTGAAACCGAATTTCAGCGCATTCACCGAGTAACTTTGTGGGCCACTCGCAGCGGTTGGATAGAGCCAACCAAAGAGATGGTACATCCCAGTGTGAGAATTCCCTGAACCGGACCGCGAAGGCCCCGATGCGCTTGGTGTCGCCCCGGGGCCTCAGACGAAAAAAAGTTCTGGCTCCCTCTGGAACGCGCGGTAGAGGTCGAGGGCGGTCTTGATGGGGGTGGCATGGGCATCTTGCCCATGATTCACGGGCTGGAAGCCCGTGCCACTTTCTTTGGCGAGCGGCACGCGCGGGTTGGGGTAGAGTTCGTTGAAGTCGTCCTCGCCGGTGGCGGTGATGCCGACCTTTTCGGCTTCGTAGAGGAACACCGGGTAGTCGAAACGCCGCTTGAGGAGTGCGCGGGCCTCGGCGGCCTGCCTGTCGGCCATCGTCTTGAGGTAAGTGCGCAGCTCGGCTTGGAGTTCTTTGAGCGTAGCATGGGCGTCTCGCCCATGAGTCCCCACGGGCGGGACGCCCGTGCTACCTTGCTTACCGTTCTTCTTACGGCTCTGCTTCGCCTCGGCGATGAGCGTTTCGAGGCGCTGCGTCTCGGCTTCGATCTCAGGCGCGTACTTCGCCTCGGTCTCGGCGTGGGCTTTTTCGGCCTCGGCGTCGTAGCGGGCCTTCTCCTCCTCGGTGAACTTCTGCATGAAGAGCAGCGAGGCCTTGACCGACGCGCCGGAGGAATAGAAGGTCTCCTGGGGCAGGCTGACGACGGCGCGGATGTAGGCGCGGTCCTCGCAGAAGGCGCGGACGTAGGCCAGCGAGGGGTTGTTGAAAATCCCCTCGGGCAGGACGATGCCGAGCCGCCCGCCGGGCTTGAGCAGGGCGAGGCAGCGTTCGATGAAGAGAATCTCGGTCTTGACCTTGTTCTTTTCGCCCTTGGGCAGGTCGAACAGCGCGGCGATGGGCTTGCCTTTGGCCGCCTGCGCGCGGGCCTGGGCGTCCTTGTAGAGGTCGCCGTACTCGCGGCTGTAGCGGCGGAACTCGTCGTTGGAGACGGCCACGTCGCTTTCGAGGATCACGTCGGACGGCTCGACGTTCGCGCCGAAGGGAGGATTGGTCAGCACGATGTCGAAGCGCTGCTCGAAGATGCCGTTGACGTTGATGAAGCCGTCGTGGTGGTGGACGCCGCCGTGTCCGTCGCCGTGCATGATCATGTTCATCTTGCTGGTGCGGGCCATGCGGTCGTTGGCGTCGGTGCCGAAGATGCGGCGGTTGGCGAGCGCCCAGACGCGGGAGCCTTCGGCGGCGGGGTCGAGCGTGGCTTGCAGTTCGTCGAATTTGGCGCGGAGGAGTTCGGCCTTCTTCTTCGCGCTGTACTTTTTCGTTTCGAGTTCTCCTTTGTAGGCCTGATATTGCCGGTCGGCGTCGGCGAGGATCTGCTCGCGGACGAGTTCGAAGAATCGAATGAGAAAGCCGCCCGAGCCGCTGGCCGGATCGCAGATGATGTCGCCTTCCTTCGGCTCCATCATGCGGATCATGAATTCGACGATGGAGCGCGGGGTGAAAAACTGGCCGATCTCGCCCCGAAACGTGCGGCCCAGGAAACGCTCGAAGGCGATCCCCTTGATGTCCTCGCTGGTGTCGGAGAGGTTGTAGCGTTCGAGCAGGCGGACGATCTCGCGCCCGGTGGCGGGCTTGAGGCTGATGCGCTCGTCGCCCTCGAAGATGCGGTCGGTCTCGTAGAATTCCTTGGTCTGCTGGAAGAGCAGGTCGAGCGGGTTGTCGCCGAGTTGCGAGTCGAGCCATTCGGCGGTGAAGAGGTTCTGCCGCTGGCGCTTGCGGCGCATCTCGCGCTCGACCCAGACCTTGACAAACAGCACCTTGGCGATTTCGTCGAAGGCGGCGGCGGGGTCGCGCTTCTCGCGGTTGCGGATGACGTTGTGGCACTGGTGAAGGAGCTGGGCGAACTCTTCTTCCTTGAAGACCTTCAGACGGGCGATGAGTTCTTCAATCTCCTTGTCGGAGGCGTCGGCGTGGGGGATGTTCTCGATTTCCTCGATGTAGCCGGGCATCCGGTCTTTCTTGACGCGCCAGAAACGGGTTTCGCGGGCGTTGTGGGTGACGAAGAAAGGGGCGTTGGTCAGACGGGCGTAGTTGTCGCCCTGGCCGTAATCGGCGGCCTGGATGGTCACGTTGTCGGACTTGCACTCGACGATGATGAGCGGCGACTTGCCGTCGGTCTTATCCTGGGCGGTGCGCCAGACGACGAAGTCGGCGCGGGCGTGGCCGCTGCCGCGCCCGGTGAGTTCCTCTTCCTCGGCGATCTGATCGGGCTGAAAGCCGTATTCGTCGACGAGGCGAACCAGGTATTCCTGACGGACGCGCTCTTCGGGCGTCTCGACCAGCCTTTTCTGCCGGATACGACTCCAGATTCTTCCATTCTCTCGTCTAGGTGCGATCCCGTTTGACGTAACCGGGTCGGCGTTTCGCTTCCGGGCCATGGTCGTTCCTCGCTGAGTTAGGCTGTCATCGATTAAAGGAAACCAACCCCCAGCCCAACCTCACAGGTTGGGTTGGGGGTATGATCCTTCATCCATGAGAGGGAATCAAGCGTTTCGCTCCGACCGGACCCCGACGACCTTCGCCGCGCTCGATCTCGCAATTCGTTTCCTCTCGTTCCCCCACGTTCCCTCCCGTCAATTCCCTCTTTTCCCCTATCCCCCTACAATCCCCCTATGCCCCCGCTCCCTCACTTTCCCGTTCCCCCCTTCTCGCGTATAGATGTTTCCACCTCCTCGCCATACGCCTTCACGATCCGCACCACCTCTTTCACACTCAACCCCAATGCCTTCCCCTCTTCGAACGCGCCTTCCACCCGCTTCACAACCCGTCTCACCCGTGCCGCCTCGCTCAACACCGCCCCCTTCCCCGTCGCGAACGCTCCCGATTTCTCGATCACCCGGATCCAACCCTCTTGCTCCAGCGCCCCGTACGCCGCCGACGCCACCGACACGCTCACCCCCGCCTGGCGCGCCAGATCGCGAACTCCCGGCAGACGCGTCCCCCTTCTCACCTCGTCCCTTATCAACCCCAAGACGAACTCGTCTGCGATTTGCCGAAACAACGCCCGCTCGCTTCCCCGTTTCACCCGTATCCGCATTCTTCCCCCCTTATCGCCCCTAGCCAAAACACTCGAATCTGTACCGGTCGGCCGGTACAGATTTCCCCTCTCGCCCCTTCTGTCCAGCTTCTTCTCCCATTGTCCCGCCGTAGCCAAAGGCGGAACCGGACCTTGCCACGGCGTAGCGCAGCGAAGCCGGGTCCCCAATCCAAAATCGAAAGGTCTTCCCATGCCTCCTAACTACCCCCACGACCCCCAGACCCAATGGGACCGCGCCCAAGCCTTCCTCGACGCCTACTTCGACAATCGTCCCCCCATCTCCCACGGCGTCGTCAACTCCGACCTCTACGAACTCCACCTCGCCACCCTCGTCATGCGACGAATCCAACTCGCCCGACGCACCATCCTCTTCGACTCCCTTCGTCTCCGCAAGATCGAAATCGATACCGCTCCCGACCCCGACGACGAAGATCCCGACCGCATCCGCCGCATCCTCAAACGCATCGAGGAAGACGAACGTCTTGAACGCGAAGAAGAACGCCAGGCCCGCGAAAACCCATGATTCCTCTCCCGCCCCATGCTACACTCCCTGTCCCAATCTCCTCTGTGGAGGGACCTGCGCCGCGCTCTTCGAACATACAACCGCGCAACTCGAACTCGGAACTCGAAACTCGCAACTCGAAACTCGCAACTCGAAACTCGAAACTCTATTCCCATGCTCGGCCTCAAAGACATACACCTCTCCCTCGGCGGACGCGCCATCCTGCGCGGCGTCGACCTGACCGTGTCCGACGGCGAATGCGTCGCCGTCGTCGGACCCAACGGATGCGGAAAGTCCACACTGCTCCGAATCCTCGGCGGGATGGAAAAACCCGACCGCGGCGAAGTCACCATGCCCAAGGCAACCACCCTCGGACACCTCCCCCAGGAGGCCGACCTCGATTCCGACCGCACCCTCGAAGAAGAACTCCTCACGGCCTTCGCCGAAATCCGCTCGGCCATGGAGGAAATGACCCGCCTCGAAGAACGAATGGCGCACACCGATCCCGAGACGCCCGGATACGACCGCATTCTCGATCGCTACGCCGAGCGCTCGCATCTTGTCGAACACCTGGGCGGCTACAGCATGGAGGCCGAGGCCCGACGCGTCGCCGCCGGGCTCGGCTTCTCCCTCGACGACATGTCCCGCTCGTGTCGCGAGTTCTCGGGCGGATGGCAAATGCGCATCCTCCTGGCCAAACTCCTGCTCCGAATGCCCGACGTGCTCCTGCTCGACGAACCCACCAACCACCTCGATCTCGAAACCACCCTCTGGCTCGAAGACTGGATCGCCGCCTGCAAACGCACCGTCATTCTCGTCTCGCACGAACGCGCGACGATGGACCGCCTGGCCAACCGAATCGTCTGTCTCGAATGGGGACGCGCCGACGTCTATCCGGGCGACTATTCGCACTTCGTCCGCGAGAGCCGCGCCAAACGCGAGGCTCATCTCGAATCTTACGAACGCCAACAGAAGGAAATCGCGGCGATGGAGGCCTTCATCCGCCGATTTCGATACAACGCCAGCCGCGCCTCCCTCGTCCAAAGCCGCGTCAAACAACTCGCGAAGATCGAACGCATCGAACCTCCGTTCCGCCCCCACGCCATCCACTTCCGGTTCCCCAAGGCCCCGGAGAGTTGGCGCGAAGTCGCCACACTCGAACAAGTCGGCCACTCCTACGGAACGCTGCGCGTCTTGCGCGATATCGACCTCACGATCTATCGCGGCGAGAAGATCGGCCTGGTTGGAGTCAACGGCGCCGGGAAATCCACCCTCCTGCGAATCCTGGCCGGACGCGAAAACCCCACCGAGGGCCAATACCTCCTCGGACAACGCGTCTCTCTCGCCCACTTCGCCCAGTACGATACCGCCACCCTCGACTCCGACCGGACCCTCCTCGAAGCCATCGAGGCCGCGGCCCCACCCAACGAAGCCGGACGCGCCCGCGACCTCCTCGGCGCGTTCCTCTTCTCGGGCGACGACGTCGAAAAGCCGCTCCGCGTCCTCTCCGGCGGCGAACGCACCCGCTTTCGCCTGGCCCGAATGCTCTTCAGCCCCGCCAACTTCCTCCTGCTCGACGAGCCGACCAACCATCTGGACGTGACCTCGCGCGCCACCGTCGAGGAGGCCTTGCGCTCTTACACCGGAACCGTCGTCGTCGTCTCGCACGACCGCGTCTTCATGGAGCGGGTCACCAGCCGCATCGTCGAGATCGAGAACCACGCCGTCCGCGCGTATCCCGGCAACTACGCCGACTACCTGCATTACAAGGAACAACTAGTGGGATCGTCCTCGCCCGAGACGGACGCCGCGCCCACTCCTTCCGCTCCAATAGAAGGACGAAACGAGTCCTCAACCAAGACCGACTCCAAGGAGGCCCGCGCGCTCGAACGCGAACGCCGCCGTCGACTCGTTCGCGAAATGCGATCCGTCGAGAAGAAAATCGAAGCCGGAGAACGCGAAATCGAAGAATGCGAGAAACGCATCGCCGAGATCGATCGCGAAATGGTTCGGCCCGACGCGGCGTCCGACTACGCTCGTCTCACGCGTCTGGCCGAAGAACGCCGCGCCTTGGAGCGCCAACACTCCCAAGCCCTTCGCAACTGGGAAACCCTGCACAACCGAATGGACGAATTGCAGAACGAAGAATGAGGAATGAGCGTCGGCTTCCCGCTTGAGAATTCTCGGATGGGAATCACGTCTTCCGGATTTCTGAGACTCCCGATCAAGGACAAACTCCCCGTGTCCTCATTCTCTCAATCCGAAATCCGCAATCGCAACAGCGCTTGTGGGCGGATGGCCGAGGGGGGTGCCTCTTTTCGCGCAAACCAGCCGCCCACGCACGCTTGAGGAGGAGAGCCGGCCGAAGTGCCGATCCAACCCGTACAAACTCGCCACACCGCACAAGTAGATTCATTCCGGGTGCGCAAAGTCTGCTGTTGGAACCGCACGCGCCGTTCAACGCCCACGCTCTCCGCCGGTCAGCCGAGGCCGGCGGCCTCTGACCTCTTGAATAGACCGTTCCGGGACCGGAACACAATAGAGTTGAGGGCTCATTTTGGCGGGGGTTTTTCCCAGACGCCCGGGAGAATATCCCGTTTCATAAGGGGACTAAGACGTACAAACAAAGACAACTAGGGGCCCTGCTTCCACATGTCCACGTCGACCAACCCGATTCGAGCTGCATAGCGTAGCAGTTCGATCATCGAATGAACGCCGAGTTTGCCCATGATCCGGCTCCGGTGATTCTCGGCCGTTTTCGGGCTGATATGAAGGCGCGCGCCAATCTCCTTGGCCGTCAACCCCTCGGCGAGAAGACGGAGAATCTCTTGCTCGCGCGGCGTCAGCGAATCGTAGCGGTCGTCGACGATCCGCGGAGTCGATTCCGGCGCTTCCATGAGCCTTCGGACAACCTCGTGCGAAACCGAGCCATCGAGGAAATAGCGGTCCTTCATAATGATTTCAATCGCCCGAAGAAAACCTTCGGACGTCGATTCTTTCACCATGTAGCCGGCGGCCCCGGCCTGGAACGCCCCCGCGATGTAGTCGATTCGCGAGTGCATGCTGAGCACAAGGATACGCGTGGAGGGGACGTCGGACTTGATGCGGCGCACCAAGTCGACCCCCGACATGTCGGGCAGCGCGATGTCCACCACCGCCACGTCGGGCCGCGCGTTGCGAGCCGCTCGAAGGCCCTCGGCGCCGTCTCCCGCTTCGCCCACCACGACATAGGACGGATCGCGCTTGACGATCGCTTTGAGACCCTCGCGAAACAGAGGGTGGTCGTCGATGATGAGTATCCTGAGCGGCTCCTTCATTCCCGCTTCTCCACCAGCGGAATCTCCGCCCGCACGCGGGTGCCCTGGCCCGGAACGGAACGGATTCTCAGCGAGCCGCCCAGAAGGCTTGCCCGCTCGCTCATGCTGAGCAGCCCCATGTGTTTGCCCGACGCGGAATCGGCGCGTGTCTGCTCGACGTCGAACCCTTGGCCGTCGTCCTCGATCCGGAGAATGATCTTTGGAAACGAGGCCACGAGCCGGACTCTGACGCGCTTGGTCTTCGCGTGGTTTCGAGCGTTGGCTAGCGCCTCTTGCACGATTCGGAAGAGGTTGATCTCGGCGTTCGATCCCAACTTCAAGTTCTCGAAGCCGACGGAGACGAAGTCGATGACCAATCCGCTTTTCTCGCCCAGTTCCCGGCAGTATTCTCGAACCGTCCTTCCCAGACCCCACTGATCGAGCTCGGGCGGACGCAGACCGTAGGCGAGGTTCCGGACCGACCGGATCGAGTTTTGGAGAACGGATTTCATCTCCTCCAAGCGCCTGCCGACCGATTCGGGAACCGACGGTTCGCCGTCGAACAGAGTCTCGCAGGCGATGCCGAGCGAGGAGAGGTTCTGCGCCACGTGGTCGTGGAGGTCGCGCGCAATGCTGCGCCGTTCCTCTTCCTGAACCCTCATGATCTCCTGGTTCAGGGCTCGGACGTCTTCTTGAGCCCGCTTGAGCGCCGTGATGTCGATCAACGTGCTGACGAACGCTCGAAGCCTGCCTCGGGCGTCGCGGAGTCCGCTCACGGTCACGTCCGCCCAGAACTCGCTCCCATCGCGCCGGATGCAGCACTTCTCGATTCGGAACGACTCGATGCCGCCCTCTTTGAGTTGCCGGATCAGCTCCTTCTCGCGCTCCCAATCCTCGGCCGCGGTATAGTCGGCTACCCGCACGCCGCCGATTTCTTCTCGAGTGTAACCGAGCATCGAGCGCATCTTCTCGTTGGCCTGAACGATTCGCCCGCGCAGGTTGCGGATGGCGATTCCTTGAGCCGCGCTGTCGAAGACCGCTCGGAATATCTCGCCGCCTTCGCGCAGAGCTTTCTCCGCTTTCGCGCGTTCCGTAATGTCGACGAGAAAAGACAGAACGGCGGGACGCCCCTCCCACTCGATCTCGCCTCTGCGCGTTTCCGCGTGGTGAATCGATCCGTCCTTCGCCAACAATCGGAACGTCTCGCGATCCGGTGCGGGGCGTCCCGACTGGAGAGCGAGACTGTTCCGGATCACCCTCTCGCGATCCTCCGGATGCAGGAACATCGCCGCGGGAACCGAGAGCGACTCCCCGTCGGCGTGGCCGAGAAACCGCGCCGCCGCCGGGGTGGCGAATCGCACTTGAGCGTCTTGCATCACGACGATGATCTCGTCGCTTTTCTCGAGAATCCGCCGGTAACTCTCGTGGAGTTCCACCTGGTCTTCCTGGGTCCGGATGCGCGCGAGCGGACCGCCTATCTGAGCGGCCAGATCTTCCATGGCGCGCCGCGAGCCTCGAGGAATTCCTCCCGCGCGGCGAGAGGCCAGAGTCAGCGAACCTATGATCTTGCCGGCGTGCAGGAACGGCAAGACGGCGATCCCCGTCAGTCCTTCCCGACATCGGATGTTATCGGAGCGCTGGCCCAGCTCCTCGAACGTGCCGAAAAGCGGCTCCCCTCTCCTCACCAGCTGGTTCTCGGGCGTGTCGGCGGCGAGCCTGGATTCCTGTCGAGCAAACTCGGGACTCAGCCCCACGGAGTGCTCCAAACGGAGGGTCCCGCTTTCGCCCTCGAGCAGGTAGATCCCCCCACAATCGACTCCGTCGATCTCCATCGCCGCGTCGAGAATGAGGGATACCGCTTCGCGCGTGCTGGAGGTTGTCGCGAGCGCGACGGCCAGATCCAAGAGGACGCGAGTCGATTCGTCGCCCGACACCCTGACTTCCGTGGAATGCTCCGACATAGCGCCCATTGTGTCGAGTGTTTCCCCAGGGAGATCAGGAGCCCTGAATCTCGGCCAGTGCGTCGAACGTCGGCTTGAGCGCGGGGTAGAGGGTGCGGTATTGGGCGTACATCGCTTCGTACGCCGAGACCGGAGGGCTCGAAGGCTCGGTCCGATCCATCACGTGCACCGTCGCGTCGCAGGCCTCGCCGACCGACGCCCAGTGGCCCGCCCCGACTCCGGCCAAGAGCGCCGCGCCGTAGGCCGCCCCCTCGGTCGTATTGACTGTGACCAAATCGCAGCCCATCACGTCGGCCAGAATCTGACGCCACAGAGCGCTGCGCGCTCCGCCGCCCGAGACCCGCACCTGCCGGATCGCCTCCAGGCCCGCGCCGCGCATGAGCTCCATGCTGTCGCGCAGTCCGAACGCGACTCCTTCGAGAACCGAGCGCGTCATGTGGGCGCGAGTGTGGCGCACCGTGAGACCGACGAACCCGGCCCGAGCGAACGGATCGGGATAGGGTGTGCGCTCGCCCGTCAGATAGGGGAGGAAGAGAAGGCCCTCGGCTCCGGCGGGAATCGCCGCCGCCGGGGCTAGAAGATCGTCGTAACTCGTTCCTGGCGCCAGCGTGTCGCGGTACCAACGCAGGCTGCCCGCGGCCGAAAGCATGACCCCCATCAGATGCCACGTGTCGGGAACCGAATGGCAGAAGGCATGAAGCCGTCCCTCCTTCTCGACAAACGGCTCGCGGGTCGACGCGAACACGACTCCCGAGGTGCCGAGCGTCAAGGCGACGATCCCAGGCTCCACGGCCCCCACCCCGACGGCTTGGGCCGCTTGGTCGCCGCCGCCTCCCACGATCGGGGTTCCCGCCTTGAGTCCGGTCGCCTCGGCGGCCTGGGCGTTGACGACACCCGTTACGTCCGGGCCCTCGTACGCCTTGGGCATCCACTCCGCCGGAATGTCGAGCGCGTTCAACACCTCGCTCGACCATTCGCGCGTGCGCAAGTCCATGAGAAGCATGCCCGCCCCGTCCGCCTTGTCCGTCGCGTACTCCCCGGACAGACAGTAACGGACATAGTCCTTCGGCAGAAGAACGTGCGAGGTCCGCGCCAGAACATCGGGTTCGTTCTCTCGCACCCAAAGGATCTTGGGCGCGGTGAACCCGGTCAGGGCCGGGTTGCCCGTGAGGGCCAGCAAACGCTCGAAGCCGACCTTCTCCGTGATTTCCCGGCACTGCGCCCCGGTGCGTTGGTCGTTCCAGAGAATGGCGGGACGCAAGACGTTGCCCCCTGCGTCGAGGAGCACGAGACCATGCATCTGGCCCGTCAACCCAACGGCGCGAACGCTCTCGCCCGTCGCTTCGGCTTGGGCGAGAACCTTGCGGATGCTGGCGGCGGTTCCCTCCCACCATGCGTGAGGGTCTTGCTCGGACCAAAGCGGCTTGGGGGTCGAAAGCGAGAGATCGGTCGTGGCCGAGGCGACGACGACGCCCTGCGGATCGATCAGGAGCGCCTTGGCCCCCGTCGTGGACACGTCGACACCAAGAAAGAGGTTGAGCTGGCCGGCCATAGGTCCCCCTTGATCGACAATCTGAATATGGTCGGGGCGGTCGGACTCGAACCGACGACCCTCGGCTCCCAAAGCCGATACGCTAGCCAACTGCGCTACGCCCCGGTCATTGTCAGGATACCGCTCTTGCGCTCCCTTATAAACCAGAATTCTCCAACCCTGTCAACTCGCTTCGGGACGGACCCGGACCGGCCCGAATCCTTCACGCCCTGCGCGGTTCGGGTTTGAACGGGAGCCGTTCAGAGGCGCGAGCCGCTTCGGGCGACGCGGCT
>JAFGFN010000126.1 GCA_016931035.1 Candidatus Sumerlaeota bacterium | reverse complement strand
GACTGTTCCAGATGCCCAATCGCGCAAATCCAACACACTCAACGTTGTCACCCTAATCAGTCAGAATTCTTGGGGAAACTCCTGGAACGCACCCGCGCGGGGAGCGCTCACCGGGCCGCGGACCGCGCCCGGCTCCCCGAGGAACTGTGTCGAGTCTCACTGTGCAATACTTGACATATTCCCGCAAAAGTGGGAGAATCCCGCGCCAAGTCGTTAATCGAGGGGGCCTCTTCGCATGACACGAACGTTTTTTGTCCTTGCGCTGGTTACGGCGCTGTGGGCGGGGGCGACGCTCGCGCGCGCGGACTACGTCGAGAAAACCTACTACGTCGAATTCGCGTACGATTCCTACGATGACCTCTGGGGAACCGGATTGTCGTCGGATTGGGACGATACCAGGGACTCGCCGTGGTTTCTACCCGGCGTTCAGCCGTTTCTCGGTCTCGCCTGGGTCAAGGTCCAACTCAACCTCATGATGTCGGGCCTGGCGCGCCACATTCAGACCGACATCGCCGGTCGGCTTCACGTCTGGTACGACCCCGCCGAGGTCTACAGCCTGCCCGACCGCGCCCACACGTTCCCTCTCTACTTCGCTTTCGAGCCGGAGAACAAGGGCGGAAACGAGCTCCAGGACTATCTCGGAATGGAAGTCGGGTTCACGTTCGGCGCGCGACGCACGTCGTGGAGCGACGTCCGTCACCTCGACGACATGTACTCGGGCGACTGGAGCCCCTCTCTTTTCAAGAAGCGCTTCAACATCTTCGATCTCGGAATCAATCTCGAATGCGACGGCACGCCTTCGCTCGAAGACTATTCGGTGACGGGCGACGACGAGATGACCTACGCGAGCGCGCCGATCCCCATCGATCTCGGCAGCCGGATCGTGAATATCAGCCTGGGCGTGAAGCACCATCTGATCGACTCGATGAAGGGGACGGGCGTGAGCGGACACGTCGAGGTTCCCAACGGCGTCCCGCTGTTCAAAGACGGGGTCTTCTACGTCTACGACGACTACCAGACTCGCGAAGACTCGATCACTCTCGGCGTTCCCGCGGGCTACACGGGCGAGACCCTTCCTATCGTCGTCGACGAACTCCGCTACCAATCGCGCATCTCGAAGCAGACGGGATTCACCGTTTCCCTTCTCTGTTTCTCCAAGACGATCGACTTCGGCGAGATATCGGCCGACAACATCGTCTCCCGATACAAGGAGCCTTTCCTCTCGTTCTCGATCCCCGTTTCCGAGCCGCCCCCGCTGCCCGACCTCAAACCGACCTTGCGCAACCGCTACGGCGGCGATTCGCACTTTCCCGACCCGCATGCCTACCAAAACGAGTCCGCCCGCTACTTCATCTATCCCACCAACGTGGGCGACGCGCCTCTGGTCCTCGCCTTCGATTCGAACTACGGCGGAGTGCGCCCCTGTCACAAGGTCTTTGTGGACGGCGTCTTCAAGTGCGACCTGCTTCTTCCCGAACAGACCATCCCGGTCGGCGGCGTGGGAAATTGCACGTGGTTCGACCACACGTTCACCGAGATGGGGTATCACACCGTCCGGGTCGAGGCCCGGAACGATCTCGAAGAAATGAACTACATCAACAACACGGTCGAGTTCACCGTCCGGGTCTATCCTCCGCGCGGAACGATCTACGGCACGGTGACGGACCTGGGCGTCTCGCCTCAACCCGACCGAATCTACGATCTTTCGTTCGACGGGCAGCTCCACGAAAAGGAATACCTCGTGACGACGGCGTCGCTCGCCGCCAATCCGGTCCAACCCGCCCCCGCCGCCTATTACTCGCTCATGGCGCCGCCGGACGTTTACGATGTGCGGCTCACGCCGCCCGCCGGGCTGGGGATCGTCCCCGAGCGGCGCGAGATATGGCACGCGAACTACACGGACGACGTGTCGTTCGAACTCGGCCACTACGGGCGGCTTCGCGGCTTGGTGCGACGCGACGACAACGACGCCCCCATCGAGGACGCGGTCGTTTCCATCGGCACAAGCGAAACGCTGACCGACGACACGGGGCGTTTCAGCCTGCGCAACCTGCCCTGGGGCAATTACCTGGTGACCGTCTCGAAGCCCGCCGAAGACGGCAAGTCGATGGAGTACGAATTCACCGAGGACAACCGCGACACGTGGGAAACCAAGGTGAAAATCCCCGCGGAAGGCGGTACGGTCGTCGTGCCCGAGTTCCGTCTCGTGCCCGACAAGACGGGGCCGACGGATGAAATGGCCCAACTCGATCTCGTCACAACCCCGACGGGGACGAACACGCTTCCATTCCTTCTCTACGCGACCGACAACGGTTATCCCCCGACCACCGTCGATTTCCAGGTGGACGGCCATCCCGAGTACCCGGCCATCGCCTATCCGTACGCCGCCGAGATGGACGTGGACATCGCCACCTGGACCCTGCCTTCAGGCACCCCCACTCTCATCGTCACATTCTACGATTGCTGGGATAATCCCTCCCATGGGGTGGCCGTTGTTTTGCACCGCGACGTCGATCCTCCAGACGTTTCCGGACGGTTGGTTTCCATCAATGCCGACGC
The DNA here is from genome assembly GCA_016931035.1 of Candidatus Sumerlaeota bacterium. Taxonomy (GTDB): domain Bacteria; phylum Sumerlaeota; class Sumerlaeia; order UBA8349; family UBA8349; genus JAFGFN01. The sequence continues at coordinate 17,954 of JAFGFN010000126.1, read as the reverse complement.
GCTTGGGACCAACCAGCGCCTGGTTCATGTCGATCTGTCCGCGCCGCTCCCCGAGACGCCGGAGTGGATGGAGGTGCGCAACGAGGACACGACCGACTGGAGCGAACCGCTGGACTACCAACAAGGGTTCTACTGGAACGTGTCCTCCGTGCCTATTTCGGGAACCAAGACGGTCTACGTCCGTTACGGCGATCGCGCGGGCAATTGGAGCGCGGAGCTCTCCGACTCGATCTATCTCGACACGTCCGGAGCGGTCCGCATCGACGGCGGCGCGGCTTACACGAACAACCATGACGTGTCGGTCGGCTTCACGATCGACCCTCTCGTAAATCCGCATTGCTCGTCCTTCCACGCGCTCGGAGAATTCTCGACGACCACGCTCTGGTGCCAGGCCTGGGTGGCGAACAGCACGTTCCTGAACGGGATCGCCGTCTCCCTGATGCGCGAGGTTCCTCCCTACGCCGATGGCGCGTTCCCAGTCGAAGTGTATCTGACCGCCAGCCGCGACGCCTTCAACCCGTCGGTCCCGTCTTCGTATCTGGTCAAACACACGTTCTCGATCACCGACATCAACGGGCCGAACGGGAATTGGACCGATGTGCCCCCGTCGGCGGAGGAAGAAGACCCCGGACGGCTCAACGGCGTGAAATACGAGTACTTCAAGGTCGCGCCTCCCCTCAGTCTCACCCTGGGTCAAACGTACCACCTCATTGTTCGCGCCTCTCAGATCAATCCCAACTCAAAAACCAATCTCGGCTCGCAGATGAACTACGGAACCGGCCTGTTCCCCGACCAGATTCGCATCTACGACGGCGCGGTCTGGAGACCCATGTCCGAGGTCATCGGAGTGGACGACTGGATGAGCTGCCGCTTCTACGGGCGGCCCCTCCAGGCCAGCAACGACGGGACGAACTGGACCGACATCCCGACCGAAGGGTCTCCCATGCCCTGGACCCTCGCGTCGGGCGACGGTCTCAAGACGGTCTTTATTCGTTATACCAACGTCGAGAGCCACGTCGTGCAGTATTTCGACCAGATCGCCCTCGATACGGTCGCGCCGACGGGCACGGCCTCCATCGTCGAGACCCAGAAGGTCGATCTCGGGACGCACTACGCTTCCGACATCACCTTCGCCTTCAGCGCGACCGACGGCGGGACCTATCCTTCGGGCGTCAAGTGCGTGCGCGCGCTCCTGTACGACATCATGGGCTGGATGGACATGCCGTGCGACTGGCGCGCGCGGGTGCGGGTCGAGGAAGACGGCGTCACCGTCTTCCAGGTCAAGTTCGTCGACAACGCCGGCAACGAAAGCACGACCGCCTATATCCCGTTCGAGCATCACGTGCGAGGTCCCGACGCCTCGGTCTGGATCGACGACGGTTCGATGTACACGACCTCGCGGACGGTCAGCGTGAATCTCCCCACCACGACGACGGTGGCCTCGATGTACCTCACGTGCAGCGACGAGACGCAGTGGGATTGGATTCCCTACACCACCAGCCTGACCCACGAGCTGCCCGACAAGGACGGTCCCTACTACTTCGAGGTCTGGTTCAAGGACGCGTGGGACAACGTCGGCCGGTCGGGCCGCGCGAGCGTCGTACTCGACCGCGGGGCGCCCGACCTCAGCCTCTTCAGCATCGACGGCGGCGAAGAAGCGACCACCAAGTCGGTCGCCACCCTGTTCTCGCGGTGTCGCGACAACGCATCGGGCGTCTCTCAGTATCGCATGGCCGAATCGCTCGAGGCGCTCGCGACCGCCCCGTGGAAGGACTACTTCTGCCAGACAACCGCCACGCTCGCCGCTCCTACTCCCGCGCCGGGATGGGGCGCGTGGGCCGCCGACCCGGAACCCGCCGTCGCGACCGTCGCGTTCCAGGTGCGCGACCGCGCGGGACACGTCTCGCTGCCCCTCATCGACACGATCGAGTACGAAGCGCCCACCGCGACGCCGACTCCGAGCCCAACCCCGACGCCCACTCCCCTGCCTCCACTCGAAGTCACCGAGATCAGTCGCGCGGGTTATCTCCTCATGGACCATCTCAAGGCGGGGCGACGACTCTATGGCGACCGCACCTATCAGTACGTCAACCCGATCCCGACGGACGTCTATTACCAGCCCTACATCCGAACGCTCAACGCCGACAAGGACGCGGTCGACGATCCCTTCCTCACGTTCCAGGTCAACCGCCCGGCGAAGGTCTACGTCGCCCTCTCGAAGTCGGTCACGACACCGCCCGCCTGGATGTCGGGGTGGACGCTCGAACCGATCGAACTCGCGACGACCGACCCCGGCTCGGCCGGCCGGACCCTCTTCTCTCGCGTCTTCGACGCGGGCCAGGTCGTGCTCGGCCCCAATCGCGACTCGACAATGCCGACGGGCTGCAGTATGTATACGGTCGTCATCGCGCCCTACACGGCGCCGAACCGCGCCGAGGAATGGGCGCTGTTCGACTGATCGACCAAGCGTTCTGTCGATTTCGTCGCGACGGATCATGCGAAGTTCAGAGTACAGGCTTCAGCCTGCTCTTTCCAGCCAAGAGCAACCTGAAGGTTGTACTCAGAACTCAAGAGCAACCTGAAGGTTTTACTCCGAACGCGACGTCTCAAAGTTGACAGACCGCGAGAGGCAGCGGCATGAACGTCGACGGCACGCACTACCGCACGGTCTGGCTCGACGGCTCGACCGTCAAGACGATCGACCAGCCGCTGATCCCGCACCGGTTCGAGATTCTCGATCTAGCCGACTATCGCGCGACGGCCGACGCCATCACGACCATGATCGTCCGCGGCGCGGGGGCCATCGGCGCGACCGGCGCCTACGGAATGGCCCAGGCGATGCTCCAGGCCTCGCCCGATCGTTACACGGAAGAAATCGAAGAAGCGGCCCGCGTCCTCGCCGCCACCCGCCCCACGGCGCAGAATCTCTTCTATGGAATCGAGAAGGTCCAACAGGCGATCCGCGAGGCCGCGGACTATGAATCGGCCCGGCGCGAGGCGGTCCGCGCGGCCGAGACCGTCGCCGACGAAGACGCCGCGGCGTGCGAGAAGATCGGCGAATTCGGCGCCGAGCTCATCGCCGACGGCGCTCGCATTCTCACCCACTGCAACGCCGGATGGCTCGCCTTTGTCGACTGGGGCTCGGCCCTCTCGCCCGTCTATCGCGCCGCGCGCGACGGCAAGAAGGTCTTCGTCTACGCCGACGAGACCCGACCTCGCTGTCAGGGCGCGCGCCTCACCGCCTGGGAACTGTGCGGCGAGAAGATCCCGCACGCCCTCATCGCCGACAACGCCGCCGGCTACTACATGGCGCGAGGCGAAATCGACCTCGTCATCGTCGGAAGCGACCGCATCGCGCGCAACGGCGACGTCGCCAACAAGATCGGCACTTACACCAAGGCGGTCCTCGCCCGCCGCCACGGCATTCCGTTCTACGTCGCCGCGCCCACCACGACGATCGACTTCGACTGCCCGACCGGGGCCGACATCCCGATCGAAGAACGCCACGAGGACGAAGTGCTCTGCATGTGGGGACGCGACGCCGATACCGGCGACGTGCGCCGCATTCGCATCGCTCCGGCCGGGAGCCACGCCCTCAACCCCGCTTTCGACGTCACCCCCGCCGAACTCGTCACCGGCATCGTCACCCAGAAGGGCGTCTTCGCTCCGGCCGACCTCGCGAAGAACGAATCGACGCTTCGCGCCTAGGCCGTGAAGCGCACGGGTCCCCGCCCCTTTTCTCGGATACCAATCCAACCTTTTTGCCTGATCGACGTCTATCGACATGGGGGTGTGTCGCGTGGCGTGACCGAACCTCGAAAGCGAGATTGCGCGGACGGCGCTGATACTCTGTGATACGATCGTCCCCGGACACGGACACGACAACCATGAAACCCTGGAAACGCCGACTTCTCTTCATCTTCCTCACCGCTTGCGCCGCCGCGGTCGTGGTCCTCCTCATGGGGATCGCCTATCTCCTGACCCCCGACGAGATGCCCGATCTCGACCCGGAGAAAATCTTCGGCGACGGCACGCTCGGGGCGCCAGAGGCGCCAATCCGCCCTGTCGGCGAGAAGGAACATCTGGATCTCCTGACCCAGATTCCGGAAAGCGACGCCCGCGCCCGAGCGATGCTCGAGACCCTCTTGAGGATCGAGGAACGCGACGGACGCGACAACGCCCTAATTCACTACGCAGCGGTCTCGTGGTTGAGTCCCGAGCACCCAACTCCGCCTCAAGGCGAACTCATCGCTCGAACGCTCGAGGAAGGCTGGCGTTCGCCCGAATGTGACGAACTCCTTTCCTATCTCGAATCGTGGCGGCCCGTTATGGACGCCATCCGCCGCGGAGCGGCGCTCGACTACGCCCGAGGCTCTGGAGTGGAACCCGGCGGACTGGGCACACGCACTCATCAACAGCACCCCACCCGATTCCCTCACCGTGTCGCGCGAGTTCTGACCGCGCTGGCGGTGGAGGCGCGCTGTTTCGAGTTCCGCGGAGAGTATGCGAAGGCTCTGGACGACTACCTCACGGCACTCACGGTGGGACGCGATCACACGGTCTTGGGAAACGAAATGGCAGTCTGCCGGTTCGGGTTCGGGCATACGGCAGGGATATCGAAGACAATTCGCCGGCTCGCCGACACGGGTTGCCTGGACGAGAACGACGCCCGACGCGCCCTCGATCGCCTGGGCCAAATCGAGAACTCCTTGGGAGATCTCACGGACGCACTCGCCGTCGAAGCCGCCGACGCCCTGGACAGCCTTCGCCGGACCCGAAACGCCCGCGAATACCTGACAACCGCAGGCGGATGGCCCTCCCCGGGCTTGCGGGAAGCCATTCGATCCGCGAGGATGAGAAATCGAGAGGAGAGAGACACGGCACTGGGATACTGCGCGATCGTCCTCGTCGGCGTTCGCGCCCGGCTTGAGGCCTCGCGGCTCGAATCCGACTTCACCGCCATCTACGAAATGGAGCGCAAACTCATCGATGAGCCATGGACCAGCGATCTCTTCGCCATGCAACTCGATCTCGTGAGAAAGATCCGTTCCTCCAGCATCCTCCTCCAGTTCTCGCCGTTGGATACGGATGGGTTCTCCGCCCAGGACCTGGATATCCTTGGACTCAGGAAGGGGCGGGCCAACGCTGTGTCATCGCTCCGTGAGGCCCGACTGGCCCTCGCCTTGAACGTATGGGAAAGGCGTCACGAGGAGTACCCCGAGACCCTCGACAGTCTGGCGCCGGAGTTCTTTGCAGACGGCCTGCCCCTCGACCCATTCTCGGAGGCGGTGTACCATTACCGTCGATCGCCGGACGGCGAGTCCTACGACCTCTGGAGCGTCGGGCCGGACAAGAAGGACGACGACTTGACCGTCGGCTACGACCCATCCAACGGAACCCTGAGCGGTGGAGACCTCTCGGCCGCGAGGTAGGCCACGAATGCGATAGGGCCCCCGCGCGCGCCAGTGCGACCCGGCATTTCGAAGGAAGTGTTTGGCGCCGCGAGTCCTCGCCCGCACCGGTTTCACACCGGTGCAGCGATGATTCTGCTCCAGTTGCAAGGCGTTCTTTTTCCTCTCCCCCTCTTCTTCCTCCCGACCGGCGGTCCTCGCCGCCAGTCGGGAGGAAGAAGAGGGAAAGAAAAGAGGTCATTCGCGCCGTTCTGGAGCATGATCAGCGCCCCACCGACATGAAGTCGGCGGTGGCGTTTCCAAATCGGCAGGTTGCGTCCTTCCGCGCGCGCGAGGACCAAAACTAGTTGTCGCGCGCGAGGGCTCCGAGTACAATGGCGTGGGCTGCTATCCGGAGGGAGGCGGGAACATGGCGCGAAACAGAATCCTGGTTGTCGACGACTCCGAGTCGATCCGCATAACGCTGCAACTCACGCTCGAGTTCAAAGGCTACGTCGTGACGACGGCCCCGTCGGGCGAGAAGGGGCTCGAACTCCTTCGCGCCGGAGAGTATGACCTCGTCTTCTGCGATCTCGCCATGCCGGGCATCCAAGGGATCGATCTAATCCGCGCCACCCGCACCGACCTCGGTCTCAAAGACCTCCCCATCGTCGTCTTGTCGGCCGAGGAGCGCGAATCGAAACGCTCGGCGCTCGAAGCGGGCGCCACCCAGTGCATCGACAAGCCGTTCGTGCCTCAGCAAATCCTCAAGACGGCCGAACAGCTCCTCGCCGCTCAGTAAACCCAAGGTTCCAAGTTCGAAGGTTCCAAGTTCGAAGGTTCCAAGGTTCAAAGTTCGAAGGTTGAAGGTTCGCAAGTCTCGGGTTCGTCTGTCTGCCGCATACTGTCTACTGCATACTGCCCAATGCCTCCTATCGACTGGCCAACTCTCTCCGCGGGCGCCGCCCTGTGCGTAGGCGGATGGATTCTCTATTGGGTCGGACTGCACCTGACGGGCGCCTTGGCCGGCGCTTGTCTCGGCCTCACGTTGGCTTGGGTCGGGAGCCAGGTGATCGCGGAAGGCGATCCGACTCAAATGTGGTGGGCGTTGCCGGTGGGCGGCGTCGCGGGATTTGTCCTCGGCATCTTCCTGATCCGCGGTTTGCACCGCTTTTTCTTTTTCTTCGTCGGCGCGACGCTCGGAATGGCGATGGGTCAAGCGCTCTACGAGTGGACGGCGACTCAATCGGCATGGGTTGTCGCGAATCCCGCCTTGGCGCGCGCCCTCTTCATCGTCGGAGGGTCGATCCTCGCCGGACTCGCCATGCTCTACGGCTCGAAGTGGGTCGTCGCCCTGACCACCTCCGCCCTCGGATCGATCATGGTGGTCGTGTCGATTCCCGACCCGCTCGCGCTTCTCGCCGCGCCGCCGCTGGCGATCGCCTCGTTCTTGCTCCAGATCGGGGTGCTGCGCCAAGTCATGCCCGCCCCACGCCGCAAACGCGAGCCGAAAGACGATTAGCGTCGAGATTCCGGAGAAGAACCCGACGGGAACGCCGCCGAATCCGCCGGACGGACGAACGGCTCGACCGCGATGCGGTCGAGGTTGCGTTTCAGCGTCTGAGGGCCGATCCCCGGGACGAGAGTCAAGTCCTCCGGACGCTTGAAGGGTCCATGTCGCTCGCGCCACTCTGTTATGGCCCGCGCTTTGGTCGGTCCGACGTTCCAGAGCGTCTCGAGTTCCTCCGCGTCGGCCAGATTGATATTCACGCGCCCCGGCGGGGCCGCGCGCGACGCCCCACTGGAAGGAGCCGCCGTTGCGACCGGTGCGACAACCGGGACATGGGCCGGAATCGTCGCCGTCGTCGCCGGGGAATCCTGGCGCGGGGCCGCGCTCGCGCGGGGAACGACCGTTACGAGAGGCTCGATTCGTTCGAACGTTTTCTGCCCGATTCCCTCGACGTCGAACAGTTCTTCGAGACGCGAGAAACCGCCCCGGCTCTCGCGCAGTCGGACGATGGCCGTGGCGCGCTTTTCGCCGATCGTCGGCAGGATCCTCAACTCCTCGACCGAGGCGGCGTTCAGATCGATCCGCCCTTCGACGCCCGCGGACCTCGGGGGAATCGTGTCCGCCGGAGCGGGCTCGCGACCGGCAATGGGAAAGCCGCCGCTCTCATTCGTTTCGGAGGCCGCGAGGGGACCCTCGGTGTCGAGATCCAGCGGGATCTCCGTCCAGAATCGCCCCTCTTTGCGCGACTCCATGAACCGCCGGGCACCGACGCCCACCGCGATCAGGAGTATCAGAAGCATCAAGGCGCGGAGCTCGTTTCGCGTCATCCCGCCATACATCGCACGGACTCTCCCAACCCGGAATTCCACAACCCGGACCATTTAGCCATTCAGCGCCATGCGCGGGCAACCGAAAAAGACAGTGTAGACACGAACTCCCGAGCCGCGTCCGGCGCGCAGGACCGCCATACGGACGAGCCCGAACGTCCCCCGGACCTATTGACCTTGCGGGTCTTGGGAGTTCCTGATAGGATCGATACGATGTGGTGGCGGAAGAGAAGGCGGAAGATCGAGGTGTTTGCGAATATGAAGCGTTTTATCGGTCGCATCTCGCTTGTTTGGACCCTGATGGCGCTCTTCGGAGTTGCCTCGGGCCTTTGGCCGACGAGCGCCACGGCGCGCGGCGGATCGCTCAGAGATCAGCTGCGCCGGCTCGACTGGCTGTACGAGGGTTATCCGGGGTCTCTCTCAGGCATGGGCGACGATTCGCGTTCCAAGAGCTCCGTCGTGATCCGCGACACCCCTTGGCCCATCGCGAGTGCGGTCGACCTCGACTCTCGCCGCAACGCCGCCTTTCTGAGCTTCCTTCTGGCCTCCGGGCAAAGCGAGGAGGCGAACGAGTTTCTCGAGAGTCTGTCGCGCGAAGCCAGAACCCACCCGCAAATCATGATGCTCGAGGCGGACCTCCTGCGCCGCACCGAGCGCCTCGACGACGCCCTGGCGTTGTGCCGCCGCATTGTCGCCCAATCTCCGGACGACTTCGCGCCGTTGCTTCTGATGTCGAGCATTCAGACCGCCAAGCGGGATCTGAAGGGATCGATCGAGAGCCTGGAGAAGGCCCGAACCCTTTCCTCCCACAACCGTCAAGTGCTGGAGGCTCTCGAGAAGTGCTACCGCGAGCAACTCGGTCGAAGTAAGGATCTGAAAGAAAGCCAGTTGGTGCTCGACAAGATGGAGCAGGTCTATCTCGACATCGTCGAGATCCTGCCCGGCCAGCGAGGCGCGCCTTATCTGGTCGTTCTGGCGCGCATCCTCGAACGAAGAGGCGAAGGGCGCGAGGCGCTCGGATGCATGGAGAAGGTGGCCCTCTACCGCCCCCGCGACGTGGAAAACCTCCTCTCCCTCGCCCAGTACCAGGAGAAGTACGACCCGGACCGCAAGGCGCCGCTCAAGACCTTGCGCAGGGCATTGGTGGTCGATCCGGGGTTCCCGGAGCTCGATCGCGCCATCTCTCGCGCCATCGTTCACTCCGGGGAACCCACCTCGCTCCACGATTTCTACGAGTCCGCCGCCGAAGAGTATCCCGGCCGCGACGACATTCAGCAGGGCTACGCCGAAATCCTGCTCGCCGAATCGAAGCCGGACGAGGCGATCGACGTGCTCAAGGCCAGCCTGACTCTCCATCCCTACAATCACAACGTGGATCGCTACGTCCTCTTGGTCGACGCGGCCACGCGTCAGGGACGCCTTCAGGAAGCCACCCCCTTCCTGGAAAAGGCCGTCGGCAACATGTTCAACGAGCAAAGACGCTTCCTGTCGGGATTCCTCGTCTCGGTCTACGAACAAACGGACCAGACCGACAAGGCGGTCGAACTCCTCAACGAGATGATCGACAAGGACCCTCAGGACGCCGGGATAAGAATCACCCTCGCCGGCCTCTACCAAAGGAAGGGCGAGACGCAGCGCGCCGAAGCGATCGCCGACGCGGTGGTATCGGGCGACGTGCGCGACCCGATCACGTTCTACGACGTCGGCCTCCTGAAATGGGACCTAGGCCGCCACGATCAGGCCGAGAAGTACCTGGCGCGGGCCATCGACCTCAATCCGGAGTTCGCCGATGCTTACAACTCGCTCGGCTACCTTTTCGCCGAGCAGGGAATCAAACTCGATCAAGCGCTCGAACTCGTCCAGAAAGCGATGAAAATGAAGCCCGACCAAGGCTACATCACCGACAGCCTCGGATGGGTCTATTTCAAGAAGGGCGAGATCGACAAGGCGGTCGAATACCTCAGCGCCGCCGCTCGGCTCGAACAGACCGACCCCACCATCCGCGAACACCTGGCCGAAGCCTACTTGGCCAAGGGCAACGACGACCGTGCGTTGTCGGAATTCAAGAAAGCCCTCGAACTCTCGACCGACAAATCGCAAACCGAAGAAATCCAGCGGAGAATCGAGACTCTCGCGATGCCGCGGTGAAGGAAGGACCGTTCTCCCTCACCGAGGAAGAACGGTCCTCAACGCAGCTTCGGGAGAACCTCCCAAGGGCCTCCTGGAAACAGTCTCACCGCACGACGTAAGAGGAGTCTACGCCGACGTAGCGATCGTATCCCTGAGGAATCCGATCGGAAACGTACAGGCGCTGATGGCCCCCGTAGGGATACCACGAGTACACGCGCGCCGCGTCTTCGAACGCGATACCCGACCCGTAGCCGTACGCGAAGTAGACCTCGTCGTCGCCGACTTGGAACCCCCAACTGAAACCGGGCGCATAGTAAACCGCTTCGGGCGCGTACGTGTAGATGGGGTAGTAATACGTGCTGTACCAGGGAATAACGCGGTAGTAGCCGTAGTGGTAGGGACTGCAGCGATAGACCCGATAGTCCCCGTGCCCCAGGACGCGGGGAACGGTATACACATAACCGCGACGCCACGCGAACGGATCGTAGTAGCAATACCCACGGTGGGGGTACGCGACGTGATAGTAGAAAGAGTCCCCATGGATACTGAAGGTCGTTCTTGTCCTGTTTCGCCAATGGGTGTCGTGCCAGTTGTGGTCGCGCCTCCAGTCTGAACGGGCATGGCGGCGGTCCCCGTCCCGAGGACGGGAATCGCGATCCCTGCGACTCCTGTCCGAATCGCGCACTCTCCTCTCTCCGTCGGGGTCGCGGTGCGTGCGCCGGAGCGCGGCCCGCGAGTCGGTTCTCGCGGGAGACTCGCGTACGATCTCGCGTGGTTCAGGACGAATCCGCCTTGTCGGTCCGTCGGCGTCATCGTCGGGTCGGATCCGTTTCTCGGAGCCGCTCGGGGCGACCCGGTACTCGGCCGACGATTTGGGCGTCGGCCGGGGAGTCCGCCCATCTCGCCCCTTGGAAGGATCCGGCCACCTTCCGGAATCGCCGGATGAAGGGGCGATTTCCGGCGCGTTCCGCCCCCGCTGGGTTCCCTGAACTTCGGGCGTAACGGTCGGCCCGGTCACACGGGTCCCCTCCTCCGCCGATCTTCCGGATCGTTCGATCCGTTGTTCCGTTCCTTCGATACGTCTCTCGTTCCGTTCCATCTGCGGCCCGGCCGTGTCGGTCGACCGATCGCCCCGCGTAGGCGCGCTTCGGCGGGGCTGGGCGACCGCGATCCCAGCGGCAAGCCAGACGGTCAGGAACACGCAGACCTTCATTTGCGCCAACCGATTGTGTCTCATTTCCTTCGCTCCTTCCGGGCCCCCGGAGCGCACCGGCGAGAAACCCTTCACGTTTTTCCCTCTCATTATCCTAGCACAAAAAGCCGATACGTTCAACATGGACGAGTCGCGCTAAGGCAAGCGGCGGCAAGTCTCGGCAGAGATTCCACCGGGAAGCGGCGCGTTCCTGGCGATTTTCCTTTGTCCGGAAGCGTTCGTACCCGCGATCCGGAGCTGCGGCCGCCCGGTCGTGCGCCAAGCATAGGAGCCGGCGAGAGCGGCGCAACATACGCGATTGGACAAACCCCAGCCGCTCCCCGTCGAGGACGCGATGTCGAACCTCCTGGCCGTCAAAGGACCCAACATCGGTCTCAAGTACTCCTTGGGCGACGTGACGACCATCGGCCGGGCGGAGGACAACACCGTCCACGTGCCCGACCCCAACGTCTCGCGCTATCACTGCAAAATCGTCCGCAAGGGAATGTCGTTCCGCATCGAAGACGTCAACAGCCGCAACGGCATCCTCGTCAACGGTACGCCCGCCACGGCCAAGACGCTTCTGCGCAACGACCAGATCGCCGTCGGACCCAGCGTCTTTCTTTTCAACCCCGATTGCGATCTGAAAAACACCCGGTTCAGCGACCGACGGGTTCACTTCGCTTCGCCCACCGACGAAACGCTGGTGCGACTCCCATCGAGCGGCCCGGTCGAGGCAATCGACGCCGCCACGACGGCGGATTCCCAGAATCGAACGAACATGGTCGCGCTGGTGTGCCATCTGGCCGATCTCTTCGCCTCCTCCGCCGCGTTGCCTCTTCCCGAAGCCCTGGAGCGTATCCTCCAGACCCTACTCGGGATCTTTGGCGCGCACCGCGGCTGTCTCCTTATTTGGGACACCGTCTCGGGAGAATTTGTTCCCATGGTGACCCTCGCCGAAGAAGAAGAGTTCACGCTTTCGCAAAACGTGATCCGGTCCGTCATGGAAGAAAAACGGGCCGTGCTTGTCGCCACGCCGAGCAGGGATCCGGCCACCCAGAACGCCCTGTGTGTGCCGCTGCTCAGGGAGTCCGAGATCCGCGGGTTGCTCTACATGGAGCTGGCGAGCGAACAGGACCTCCTACTCGCCGACGTTCGGCTGGTGCAGGCCGTCGCCGATCTGACCCAATCCGCCGTCGAAAGCGTTCAGACTCGGGATCGGCTCGAGCGACGGGCTTCGCGAAACGCCGACCTCGACGATGGGCCCGTCGGCCGAAGTCGGGAATTCAAGAACGCCATGGAGCTGGCGCACAAGGTCGCCGCATCGGACACGACCGTCCTCCTGGCGGGAGAGACGGGGACCGGCAAGGAGGTTTTCGCTCACGAGATCCATCGTCTCGGCAAACGACGCGATTTCCCGTTCGTCGCGGTCAATTGCGCCGCCATCCCCGAGGGCTTGATCGAAAGCGAGCTCTTCGGACACGAACGCGGCTCTTTCACCGGCGCCGACCGCATGCGGCGCGGTTTGATTGAGACGGCACACGGCGGCACCCTGTTTCTGGACGAAGTGGGCGAGATGCCTCTTTCGACGCAGACGAAACTCTTGCGCTTCCTCCAGGAACGCGCGATAACTCGGGTCGGGGGACACCGCCCGATCTCCGTGGACGTGCGTATCGTCGCCGCATCGAACGCGGACTTGCGTGCGGCGATCGAACAAAAACGATTCCGCGAGGATCTGTGGTACCGCTTGAACGTCTTTGCCATCGAGTTGCCCCCCTTGCGCGAGCGACGCGAGGACATTCAGCCGTTGGCGGAACGGTTTCTTCGCCAGTCCTCGCACCGGGTTGCGAACGCCATCGTCGGTCTCTCGCAGGATGCCGTCCGAATACTCGAGAACTACGACTGGCCGGGCAACATTCGCGAGCTGCAAAACGCGGTCGAGCGCGCGGCGATTCTCTGCGACGACGGAGTGCTTCGCCCGGAGCATTTTCACTTCGGGGCTTGCCCGTCCGACGAATCGAACGTCGCCGCCCGCGAAGAGCAACCGACCGAAGTCACGGCCTTGGCCGAAGCGGAACGGCTGTGTATCCTTGGGGCCCTGCGGGCATCGGGCTGGAACCAGGTGCAAGCCGCCAGGCAGCTGAGGATTCATAGAAACACTTTAAGAAAGAAAATCGCCGACTACGGTCTTCGCCCCGTCGAGCCACGGGTCTGAGACGCGTCGGGCCGAAACGCCGCCGACTCCTATGAACGCGCCAGGCGAAACCACTCAACGCCCCTCCGGAATCCGTACGGTCCTCCTGCGGTCTTCCCTGGCTATCGTCCTGTTGTGTTTCGCGATCGGATGTATCGTCGCCCTCGCCAGCTTCGTCAGAGCCGAGACGACCGACCTCTCCACCGAACACCCCTCGGATCTGACCTTCTGGGCCGCCCTGACCGGCAGCCTGGCCATGATCGCGGTCATCGAGGGAGTCATCATCGCGATCTACGTCGTCGGCACCAAAAAACGCAGGTTGATGCGCACCCGCACGCTGCAAGAGCGCGACCTGCTGCGCAGCCTGGTCGACACGTTGCCCGACCTGGTCTACTTCAAGGATTCGGACAGCCGGTTCCTGTTCGACAATGTCGCCCATCACCGGCACCTGGGCGTCTCGGGACGAGAAAAGACGACCGGCAAGACCGACGCGGACTTCTACCCAAGCGAACTGGCCGATCGCTATCACGCCGACGAGATCGAGATGTTCAAGACCGGCCGGCCGCTGCTCAACCACGAAGAACCCACGCGCGACTGGGAAGGCCGAGAGAAGTGGATCCTCACCACCAAGATCCCCTGGCGCGACGCCGAGGGAAAGATCGCCGGAGTCGTGGGCATCGGCCGCGACATCACGGAGCTCAAACGCACGCGCGAGGAATTGCAGAAAGCGCACAAAGAGCTGACGCTCAAGGCGGAGGAGGTGGAATCGGCCAACATCGAGCTCTCCCAATACGCCTACGTCGTCTCGCACGACCTCAAGGCGCCGCTTCGGGCCATGCGCAACTACGCCGATTTCCTCGCGGAAGACCTGGAAGGCTCCTTGACGGGAGAACAGAAGCAGTATCTCGAAGGGATCGCCAACGCCGTCATGCGGGCCGAGAGGCTGGTCGAGGATCTCCTGACCCTGTCGCGCCTGGGCACGCAGATGAACGCGTCGATCGAGAAGATCGAGACCCGCAGTGCGCTGACCAATCTGATTCACTCGCTCGGCCTTCCGCGGGACGTGGAGATCCAATGGGAAGGAGAGTGGCCCGTCATCGAGACCTCTCCGCTTCTGTTCAACCAAGTGTTCCAAAACCTCATCCTCAATGGAGTCAAGTTCAACCGGTCGCCCCAGAAGCGCCTCGTGTTGAACAGCGAACAGTTGGGGCACCACCAGTATCAATTCTCGATCAGCGACAACGGCATCGGCATCGACCCGCGCCATCACAGCCGGATTTTCAACGTGTTCCAGCGACTCCACACGAGCGAGGAATACGAAGGCACGGGAATCGGCCTGGCCATCGTTCGAAAGGCCGCCACTCTGATGCACGGCTCCGTACAGGTGGAATCCTCCGCGGGCAAGGGGAGCACGTTCCACATCGTTTTGCCGTCGAATCACGGCCAGAAGCCGAATTGACGGTTGAGAAGAGGCAATAAAGGCTGTTCTATGATGTTGAAGATTGAAGCGCAGGATGATAGATTGCCTTCGCGCACGGTTCCTGAGGGGGAAACGGCGGGATTCTCCCGCGCTGGCGATTTCCCAATAGGAAGGAAGAATGGAGAGCCATGACGGCGACTGAGAATTACTCCACTCTGCCGGCACCGCCCGGCAGACCCCTGATGGTTCTGATGGCCGAGGACGACGAACACGATATCGTCGCCACCCGGCGAGCGTGGGAGAAGCACGGCATCGTCAACAGCCTCCATATCGTGAGGGACGGCGAAGAGTGCCTCGATTTCCTCTTCCGACGAGGCAAGTACAGCAGTCCCGGAGCCGCGCCGCGCATCGGCATGCTCCTGCTCGATCTCAACATGCCCAAGCTCGATGGAGTGTCCGTCCTCCGAATGATCCGCGCCAACGAATCCTATCGTCACCTTCCCGTGGTCGTCCTCACCACCTCGCGCGCCGCCCAAGATCGCAAGGAGTGCTACGAGCTCGGAGCCAACGCCTACATCATGAAGCCGGTCGGATTCAAGAACTACGCCGACGCCTTGCGCACCATCAATTCCTTCTGGCAGCTGGCCGAGCTTCCGGAGTAAACTCATGGCACCAGCAGATTCATCCTCCCCACTGAGGATCCTGCTGATCGAGGATGACCGCGACGACGCTCTTTTCGTCCGCAAGGCTTTCGAGAAGAGTCAAGTCCCCTGCGAACTAACGCATTGTTTTCGGGCCGAAGAAGCCCTCGAACGTCTGCACCACGACCCGACGGCATTCGACGTGGTTGTCACCGACTACCTCCTCCCCGGCATGTCGGGGCTCGACTTGATAAGCGATCTGTTCGGCAAGGACGTCGATATGCCCCTGGTGATGCTGACCGGCGCCGGGTCCGAACATCTCGCCGTCGAGGCCCTCAAAGCGGGTTTCCAGGACTATCTCATCAAGGATCCCGGACAAGGATATCTGAGCCTCTTGCCGGTCGTTCTGCCCGAGGTCGTTCGTCAGCACCGCGATCGGATCGCGCGCGTCGATGCGGAAAACGCTCTGCGCGACAATGAGGAACGGCTCAAGATCCTCTTCGAGTTCGCGCCCGACGCCTACTACCTTCACGACCTCCAAGGGAATTTCGTCGATGGAAACAAGGCCGCGGAGAGCCTCTTCGGTTTCGGCCGCAAGGAGTTTTCCGGAAAGAACGTCCGCGAGCTCGGCATCTTGCCCGAAGACCAGCTCGCGCGCTTCTCGGCCCTCTTGTCCGAGAACACGTTGGGCAATCCCACGGGACCCGAAGAGTTCTCGCTCAAGCGTCGCGACGGCCAGAAGGTCAACGTCGAGGTGCGCACGTTCCCCGTCCGAATCAAGGGCGAATCGCTTGTGCTGGGCATCGCCCGCGACATCTCCCAACGCAAGATCGCCGAAGAGGAGACCCGCCGGCTCGAGCGCCAGGTTCTCCAGTCCCAGAAGCTCGAAAGCCTCGGCGTTCTGGCCGGGGGAATCGCGCACGATTTCAACAATCTGCTGACTGGGATGCTCGGCAACGCCAACCTGGCCCTGCTCGCGCTCCCCGAAGACTCCCCCGTCAGGGACTATATCCAAGAGATGGAGACGGCGGGCCATCGCGCCGCCGAATTGACCAACCAGATTCTCGCCTATTCGGGACGCGCCCAATTCGTGATGCGCGAGATCGACCTGACCGACCTCGTCCGCGACATGGTGCCCCTGCTCGAGGCCTCCGTCTCCAAGTCCATCGCTCTCAAGTACGACCTGGACAGCGACCTGCCCGCCGTCAGGGCCGACGCGGCGCAGATTCAACAGGTGGTCATGAACCTGGTCACCAACGCTTCCGAAGCCATCGGCGAAGCCAGCGGAAACATCTGCGTCACGACGGGAGTCGTTCAGTGCGACCGCGAGTTCCTCGCCGAGACCTCACCCGACGAGGACCTCCCCGAAGCACGCTATGCCTTCATCGAGGTCGCCGACACGGGCTCGGGCATGGACGGCGAGACCCGCTCGCGGATCTTCGATCCCTTCTTCACGACGAAGTTCATGGGCCGAGGACTGGGATTGGCCGCCGTGCAAGGCATCGTCCGGAGTCACAAGGGCGTGATGAAGGTGTTTAGCGAACCCGGCATGGGATCCACTCTCACCGTCTTCTTCCCCTGTCTTCGGGCTCCCCTCGCCGCGGCGCCCTCGCCCGAGGAGACCGAGTCGCACCGGAACGGCAAAGGCAAGATCCTCATCGTCGACGATGAGGAAACCGTGCGCAACGTGGCGCGACGCATTCTCGAGATCAACGGCTACTCGGTCCTGACGGCGAACGACGGACGCGAAGGGATCGAAGTCTTTCGTCGTCACGCCCAGGAAATCGCCGCCGTCTTGCTCGACATGACCATGCCGCACCTCAGCGGCGAAAGCACCTTCACCGAGATGCGCCGGATTCGACCCGACGTGCGAGTGGTCCTGTCGAGCGGCTATAGCGAGTCCGAGGCGACCGAGCGTTTCGCCGGCAAGGGACTGGCCGGCTTCATCCAGAAACCCTATTCCGCCAAGGCTCTGGCCGAGAAGATCGGGGCGATCCTTCAAGGTTGACGCTGAGAAGCATCGAGGTGCGGAGTGAAAAACCCGCGATGGAATCCGCTCCCCATCCCACCCCATCGGGAACGTCGCGCCTCAAGAAACGTCGGCGCCGGCAGTCCGCGGCTCGCGCGAGAACGGCGTGGCTCATCGGCGCCATCGTTCTCGTTTTCGTCGCCGGGATCTTCCTCTCGGGCGGAGGCATCGAGTTCGTTCGCAGCCTCTATAGCCCGGTCGCCCTCATCGTCGTCATATTCCTCATCGTCGAGTACGTCGTTCTCAAGGGACGCGACCGCTCGCGCCTCTACCGCATCGAGCTCGACCAGATGCGCGAGAAGCGCCGCCGCGACAACGAGTTCCTGCACGATATCGAGCGCGATATCCAATCCGTCGAGAACGATCTCGCCTCGCTCGAAGACCGTTTCGAATCCGGCGACGACAGGGGCCAAGAACTCCGGCGGCTCCGTTCCAAGTTCGAAGACCTGCGCCGCGCCGCGGACCGTCGTTGCTAGGAATCGCGACACACGCGGGCGCTCCATCCGGACCGACTGAATCTGCGCGTCGGTCGTTCTCGGGTGCAACCCGCGATCTTGGGGAAATTACTAGAAGAATTAACTAGACAGTTAGCGACAAGTTGAGGCACTTTACGGATGCCCT
>JAFGFN010000125.1 GCA_016931035.1 Candidatus Sumerlaeota bacterium | reverse complement strand
TGGCGGTATTCAACGGCGAGTGGGACGAATACTGGAAAACCGCAAAAGCGGCCTGAGCCTTTTCGAGATGGTGGGTTGCACCCCTCGCCCTCGCGCGTTCAAGAAACCCGTTTACTTCACCGATAGCGTGTGAGATAGGTAGTGTTCGATTCTCTACGCGGAGTTCCTCCGGGAAAGGCCGACCGTCGATGAGCGCCAAGGTTCGCATCGCCACCCTCCAAGAAATGAAACGCGAGGGCAAGAAGATCGTGATGGTAACGGCCTACGACTATCCCACCGGGCGCCTCGCCGACGAAGCGGGCGTGGACGCGGTTCTGGTCGGGGACAGCTTGGGCAACACGGTCCTGGGCTACGACGACACGATCCCCGTCACGCTCGACCAGATGATCTACCACTGCGCCGCCGTCGCGCGTGGCGCCAAGCGTGCGCTCCGGGTCGCCGACATGCCGTTCATGACCTATAAGGGCGATCGCAACGAAGCCCTGCGCAACGCGGGCCGCCTGATCCAAAAAGGCCATTGCGAAGCGGTGAAACTCGAGGGCGGACACGAAGTTGCCGGCACGGTTCATTCTCTGGTCCAGGCGGGCATCCCCGTCATGGGTCATATCGGCCTCACCCCTCAATCGATTCACGCCCTGAGCGGCTACCGCGTTCAGGGGCGCGGCAACCAAGCCGCCGAACATATAGTCGAGAGCGCGTGCGAGCTCGAGCGTGCGGGTTGTTTCGCCGTGGTGGTGGAACTCGTGCCCGGCGAGCTGGGCCGTCGTGTGGCCAAGGCGCTCCACATCCCCGCCATCGGAATCGGTGCGGGCGCGCAGTGCGACGGACAAGTGCTCGTGCTGACCGACCTCCTCGGGATCTCCTTCGGACCCCCGCCCCGTTTCGTCAAGGAATTCGGTCAGGTCGGCCGCGCCATCCGCGAGGCCGTCGAGACCTACTCGCGCGAAGTGCGCGAAGGCGCCTATCCCGCTCCCGAACACGAGTTCGATACCGAATGAGAAAACAGGCCCAAGCACGCGCTTGAGCCTCCTCGTCGGTCCGCTCAGCGGTCGCTCGATAGGAGCCGCGTGAGACGGCGTTTCATCGGGTCGGAATAGGGATGTTGCGGTTTGCAGAAGTGGCAGTACGCGGCGTGGCGTCCCTGGAGCATCGCTCGGCGCAGCTTGAGAAAACGCATCGTATTGATCGCCTCGTCGAGCGGCTGGTCCAGGATGTTGCCGTACGCCACGTCGCGTCGGTGCGCGCACGGATAGACCCGGCCCCAGGCGTCGACCATGAGCGTCATCCAGGGGCAGATACAGTGCACGTTCTCGGGGTACGGGTGAGAAAGGTCGCAGTAGAAACTGTCCAGCTCCGCCGTGTCGATCGCGCTCCGAAGATTCTCCTCCAATCGTCCCCACAGATATAGTCCCGTCGCCCGGTCGAAGTACTCGGGCGTGAGCGGGGGAGGAATCATCAGGCGGGTGCGCGCTCCGGCGGCGACCTCGCCGATCGCGTCGTGAATCCGGTTATACTCGTCGGGGACGTTGAGGACCGATTCCTCGGTCGAGCGGTCGAACGGCTCGACGTGGAAGAACTGCACTTCGTCGATCTCGTGCTCGATGGCCCACTTCATCAGAGCCGGCAGCTCGTGCAGGTTCGACCGCATCACCACGGTGTTGAGCTTGATGTAGGGCCGCTCCTTCCCGAGTTGGCGTTTGATCTCCTGAAAACCGGCGATGTTGGCCAGCACTTTGCCCAAAAGCGGGCGGCCACGGATCTTCTCGTACGTCTCGGGTGAAATGCCGTCGATCGAGACGGCGACCGAGCTGATCGAGCGCGACTCGGCCACGGCCTGGGCACGCTCGCCGTCGAGAAGCGTGGCGTTGGTCACGGTCCCGACGTCGTAAATGCCGTAGTCGTCCAGAAGTCGCACCATCGCCGGAAAATCCGGGTTCATCGTCGGCTCGAACGCGCAGGCGAACTGAAGAACGTACGTATAGGGAAACAGCCGGTCGGCGATCCGTTTGAACTCGTCGAGCGAGAGGTTTCGCGGCGCGACGCCGCTGCGCTTGTAGTCCGCGTAGAAACACTGCTTGCACTCCAGGTTGCACGTGTTGTTGATGTCGAGACGAACCAGAAAGGGGCGTTCGCTTGCCTCGGGCCGATAGACCGCCTTGCGATAGAGGGTCCTGCAAAGGGCCCGCTTCGCGCCTTTTCTCAGGAGGGAGGGGATTCTGTTCCTTCCGATCATGGTTCAGGTTACAGGTTACGGGTTGCGAGTTACAAGTTCCATGTTGCGGACCGCGGATCGAAAGAACCCCGCGATTCTCGACCCGAATCCGCGACGTGCGACTATAGGAAGAGAACTTTGCGGACAATGTCGCGGCGATGGACGACGCCCAGAAGATGTTGTTCTCTCGCAATATAGGCCCGGTGGCGGTTCTTGGTCAGCAGCTCGTGGGCGAGAATCTCGACCGGCGTCTCGGGCGGCAGAATGAGAAGGTCGCGGTTCATCAGCTCGCTTGCCGTCATCGAGTCCTCGCGGCGATAGAACGCCTCGAAGGGCTGAAATTCCGTGAGGACTTTGGAATTCGTCACCAGGTTCATGTATTTGGGCAGGCCGAGTTCCATGAGTTCGCCCGCGGAGATCTCGCCCAGGATTTGGCCCTCGTCGTCGACCACGGCCAGTCCTTCCTCGCGGCTTTGGGCCAGGAGACCCACGGCTTGGCGCAACGTCATGTCGGGCGGGATCGACGCCGTCGGCGCGCTCATCAAGTCGCCCGCAACCAAGGCTTTCTTCACCTCGATCCCGCTTTCCTCGAGTATCCGAAGCGCGCGAGCCGCGGCCGTCGTCGAGACCAGCGCCTTGCGGTTCTCCTCGCCGTGGACGAACCGGGCGATAGACGCCATGGTCTGGAGCATGGTGGCGCTCTCGGTCTTGGGCGTCAAAATCAGAAAGATCAAGCTGACCCGCTCATCGGTCTCCGTGCCGACCAGAATGCCCTCCTTCGACGTTCCCACGGCCATCAGCAGACGGTCGATCCCCTTGAGTCGGGCGTGGGGCATGCGCACGCCGTGACCGGGCGTCACGGCGAGGTTCTCCTCCACGGCCATCAGTTGCTCGCACACCACGTCGGGACTCAGCCGACCCAACGACGGTCCGAGCGACTCGACGAGCGCCCGCACGGCCTCGGCCAGGGTTCTCCATTCCATGTGGATCAGGACGTTCTTCTCTTCAATCAGAGCGGCGAGTTTCACGGGGTTTCTCTCCTTGCCGGGTACGAACGAAGTCTGTGCCGGAGGGGTGCAAGAAGCAAACCTACACCACCCGAGCCGAGCGGGTCAAGCGATTGGAGCCAGTGAATCTGCGACAAGGAGAACGGCTTGTCGGGCCGACGAGTCGCACGCAGAACCTCTTCCTTGTCTCTTTTTCCGGGTTTTCCAGGGATTCATGATCGCGCGTTCCCTCCGAGAATCCTGCGCGCCACTTCATCTGGCTGCGCGGCACTCATCAATCCCCGGATCATCGCCACCCCGTCGGCTCCCGCCTCGAAGACCTCCGAGGCGTTTCCGGCATCGATCCCCCCGAGTCCCACGAGCGGGATTCCAAGCCCCGCGGCCCGGACCCGGCGCACTCCTTCGAGCCCCTGAACGTCGACCCAACCCTCCTTCGACGGGGTCGGAAAGACGGGGCCGAACGTCACGTAGTCCGCGCCCTCGCTCTCAACTCGCAATGCCTCCTCCACCGAGTGCGTCGAAACGCCGATCAGGAACGACGAACCCACTCGCGCGCGCGTCTCGCGGACCGACGGCGAGCGCCAGCCCAGGTGCACGCCGTCGGCCCCCGCGGCGAGGGCCGCGTCGATCTCGTGGTTGACGATGAGAAGGGCGCCCGCGCGTCGCGTGGCCTCGCGAAGCGACACGGCCATATCGTGCAGATCGGGGCCTGCGAGGTCTTTCTCGCGCGACGCGAGGTCTTTCTCGCGCAACGCGAGGTCTTTCTCGCGCAACATGACAGCGGTCGCGCCGCCCGCGAGGGCCGATTCGACGGCGCGAAGCCAGTCGCCCCCCGGCGCGATCCGCCGGTCGGCGATCAAGACAAGTCGAAGTCTCTGTGCGCGTTCGCCCAGGGCGTTGTCCCCTTTTCACTTGCGCCGTCGCCTCGGCGAAGATTATAACACAACCAGGTACTATTCGTCTCCGGGCCGCGCAGGCAACGTCGTTTTTGTCGATGTCGTCGATTTGCGACCCCGCCCGGGCGCACCGCGCCCCAGCCGGGACGAAGCGTGGATGTCCGGCGATGGCGATTTTCGGACGCAAGATTCCTTCAAAGGTGATGGCCGGCGAGACAGAGACTCGGCCCGTCCAGGCCACGCCCCTCATGCCTTCAAGCAAGGAGAACCTCATGGAGACCAAGGCTAACAGCAAGAACACCCTGTTGCAGGACCCTCCTCCCGCCAGGCGCTTCGCTCCCGAAGACGCTCCCGCAGGAGGCCCGGCATCGCAACGGCCCGGAGCCGTCGCGGGCGAGACGGTCATCAGCGGCGACACCGTGATCGAGGGCAAGATCATGGCCCAGAGCGAGCTGCGCATCGATGGGACGTTCAAAGGCGAAATCGTCTCGGCCAACCGCGTCATCGTCGGCACGGCCGGCAAGCTCGAGGGAACCGTCGAAGCCAAAGCCATGATCTTGAGCGGCCGAGTCGTCGGTAACCTGAAGGTGTCCGAACGCCTCGAGCTGCAGTCGACGGGCGAGCTCTTCGGCGACCTCGAGACCCAACCCGGCGCCCTCCTCATCGAGAAGGGCGCGCGGCTCGAAGGCCGCTGCTCCATGGGACTCAAGAAGGACAAGTCCACCCCCGGGCCCTCTCCGCAACCCGGCCCCGGTGGGGCGCCTTCGCCGCAGCCGTAGTCGCCGGAGAGATGAATCCGCTGCGGTCGGTTGGCCGCGAGCGGATCGCTTGAGTTCGCGTCGCCGACGACCTGTTGCCGACGGGGGAGCGAGATGGCGTTGAGATGTTCGAGGGTTGGTGGGTGGCTTTCGGTTTCTCGGGTCTTTGGATCTCGATCGGGGTGCTGATCTGGATGATCCTGCGCGACTATCGCCGCCGCCAGAAGCGGCGCGAAGAGGCCGCCCGGAAAATGATCGAAGAAGTCCTCGGGACCGGCCGTTCGAGCGTCGAGGATTTGGAGAAGCAGTACGGCCAAAGAGGATAGAGACGGGCCTTGATCGACGAGCGGAGCGCCGCGGGCGAGATTTGCCGAATGACGAAGACGCCGTTCCCCAGACGATCCGCGATCCTCGGTCTTGGGATCGCCTCGGCGCTGCTCGGCGGCGCGGCCCTGGGAATCGGACTCTACACGTTCGTCTATGCGCGCGGCGCGTCGTATCTGACCGACGACCCGGCTGCGTGCGCCAACTGCCACGTCATGTTCGAGCAATACGACGCGTGGCGCAAGTCCAGCCATCACGCCGTGGCCGTCTGTAACGACTGCCACACGCCGCACAACCTGGTAGGCAAATACTATACGAAAGGTCGCAACGGCTATCACCATTCCCTGGCTTTCACGACCGGCCGTTTTCACGACCCGATACGGATCGCCGAGTTCAACCGGCGCATCGTCGAGGATTCGTGCCGACGATGCCACGGCGATATCGTCGATGCGATCGACACCGCGCCGGACAGCGCCGATCGCCTTTCGTGCGCCCAGTGCCACCCGTCGGTCGGGCATTTGCATTGACCTCCGGGGACGGAGAGCGGAGGAAGGCCCATGAGCGACCCCCGTGAGAAATCCCGCGAAGAAACGCGCCTTTTCGGTCTCGCACCGCGATACTGGTTGATCGTTCTGGCTGCGCTGATCGTGTTCGTCGCCGTTCTCGCCTTCGGAGTGACCGCTCTCCTGGTCGATATCTTCGAGAAGAAACAGGAGGCGCGTGACCCGTTCTTCCGGGTCGTCGAACTGACCGACGACACGACCGACCCGGCCGTCTGGGGCAAGAACTTCCCGCAGCAGTACGACGCCTATCTCCGCACGGTCGATATGCAACGCACGCGCTACGGCGGCAGCGAGGCGATGCCCCGTACGCCCACCGACGTCGATCCGCGTTCGGTCGTCGCGCAGTCGAAGCTCGAGGAGGATCCGCGTCTCAAGGCGATGTGGGCGGGATACGCCTTCGCCAAGGATTTCCGAGAGGAACGCGGCCACGCCTACATGCTCGAAGATCAGACGTTCACCGAGCGCCAACGGGTGGTCCAACAACCGGGCACGTGCGTTCATTGCCACGCCTCAGTCTATACGGCCTACAAGAGGCTCGGCAACGGCGACCTCTTCAAGGGATTCGAGGCGCTCAACAAGATGAAGTATCAGGACGCGCGCAAAGAGGTGGAGCATCCCGTCGCGTGCATCGACTGTCACGATCCCAAGACGATGCAGCTGCGCATTACGCGTCCCGCGTTCATCGAAGGAATCCGCGCGGCCAAGGCGGCAGAGGGGATCGAGGACTACGACGTGAACGCCGCCGCGACGCGGCAGGAAATGCGGGCCTACGTGTGCGCCCAATGCCACGTCGAGTATTACTTCAAGGGCGAGGAGAAGCGCCTCGTCTATCCCTGGTCCAAGGGCCTCAAGGCCGACGAGATCCTGGCCTACTACGACGAAACCGGGTTCAAGGACTGGACCCACGCCCGGACCGGCGCCGCGTGTCTCAAGGCGCAGCACCCGGAATTCGAGACCTGGAGCCAAGGCGTCCATTCTCGCGCGGGCGTCGCGTGCGCCGACTGCCACATGCCCTACGAGCGCGTTGGGGCGGTCAAGATCAGCGACCATCACGTGCGTAGCCCGCTTCTCAACATCGCACACGCCTGCCAGACGTGCCATCGCGTGCCCGAGGACGAGCTCCGGTCGCGCGCCGAGACGATCCAGGGCCGCAACTTCGAGATGCGCAACCGTACGATGGATGCCTTGACGGAGCTGATCGGCGACATCGAGAAAGCCAAGGCCGGCGGCGCCGACGACGAGCGCCTCGCCGCTCCGCGCGACTTCCAGCGCAAGGCCCAATTCCTCATGGACTTCGTCGAGGCCGAGAACTCGATGGGGTTTCACGCCTCGCAGGAATCGGCGCGCGTCATGAACGAATCCCTCGATCTTGTCCGCAAGGGGCAGCTCGCCCTGCGCGACTAGTTTCGCCAAACAGGCCCGACATGTCCGAGCTGATCGCTCCCGAGTTCTTCCCGATTCACGCCGCGTTCTTCTTCGCGATCGGCGCCTTCTTCGGCAGCTTCTTCAACGTCTGCATCTATCGTCTCCCCGCCGGACAGAGCCTCTCGTTCCCGCGCTCGTATTGCTACAGCTGCGGCACGACGATCCCATGGCACGACAACGTTCCCGTCCTGAGCTACTTCCTGCTCGGCGGACGATGCCGCGTCTGCCGCGCCCCCTACAGCGCGCGGTATATGTTGATCGAACTCCTCACGGGCTTCCTTTTCCTCGGTGTGTTTCTTCAGTATCGCTTCGCTTGGGTCGTGCCCGTCTATCTCGTCTTCACCGGTCTTCTCCTGATCTCCACCTTCACGGATATCGACAACTGGGTCATTCTCGATCGCGTGAGCCTAGGCGGCGCGGCGGCGGGGATCGCCCTGGCCCTCGTTCTCGTTTTCCTGCCTCCCGTGGACCCGGCCCGCTGGATCGTGGCGCACGCGGGTCCCGCGCCCGCGACGGCGTGGTGGGGACCGGTCGCGAACAGCGTTGTCGGCGCGCTCGCCGGGGCCTCGCTTCTCTGGATTGTGGGTTTCATCGGATCGATCGTGTTCCGCAAACCGGCCATGGGATTCGGCGACGTGAAACTCCTCGCTCTCATCGGAGCGTTCACCGGATGGAAAATCGCCCTGCTCTCGATCTTCGTGGGTTCGCTGCTCGGTTCCGTCTATGGCCTGACGGCGCTCGCCCTGGACCGTCTGCGATCCGAACGCGCGGCGCGCGTGACGACCGATGAGAGCCGCGAGATGCTTTCCGAGATCGAGACGATTCTCGGCGTCGCGCCCGAGTCGGAAGACCAAGGCCAACGATCGTTCTCCGACCGCGAAAAAGCGGTCCTCACCCGGATTCTCTCGACTCCGAAGGCGCGAGGCGCCAGGGCGCGGCATCATCTTCCTTTCGGACCGCACCTGGCGACGGCGGCGTGGCTCTTGATGGTTTTCGAACCGCGCGTCATGCGCGAGATCGAACGGTTCCTCGGGCCGACTTACTTCTGACCGCGGAGGTGTGGGAACGATGCCCGTGCATGAAATCACGACCCGGACCCGGCTTCTCGGGGTCCTCGGATGGCCCGTCGAGCATTCGCTCTCGCCCGCCATCCACAACGCGGCGCTCCGCGCGGCCGGGCTCGACTACATATATCTTGCCTTCCCGGTCGCGCCCGAGTCGTTTGAAAAAGTGGTGCTCGGCATGGCGGCTGCCGGAGCGGTCGGGCTCAACTGCACGGTGCCGCACAAGTTCGCCGCCTTCGAGATGTGCGCGAACATGAGTGACGAGGCGCGCCTCGTCGGCGCGGTCAACACGCTTCATTTTCGCCGCGACGGCATCTACGGCACCAACACCGACGTCGAGGGCTACGCCGACTCGCTTCGTCACGACGGAGGGTTCGATCCCGAGAACAAACGCGTGATCCAGATCGGCGCGGGGGGCGCGGGCCGCGCCATGGCCTTGGCGGTCCTGGAGGCTGGGGCCGCCGATCTGACGATTGTCAACCGCACGTTGTCCAACGCCGAGGAACTGGCCGAGGAGCTGTGGAAGAGATTCCCCCGCGCCGAGATCCAGGTCCTCTCGTCCGAACGACACGGCCCCTCGATCGCCCAGGCGCTCAAGCGCGCCGATCTCGTCGCCAACGCGGCCAAGCTCGGTCTGAACGAGGGCGATCCGTTTCCGTGCGATCCCTCGCACATTCCGCCTGCCGCCCTGGTCTTCGACGCGGCCTACACTTCGCGCGGCGCCACGGCCTGGCTCGCCGCCGCGGCCAAGCGCGGCTGCCGTGTCCTGGACGGTCTCGGGATGCTCGTGCGCCAAGGCGCGGCCTCGCTCCGGATCTGGACGGGCATCGAACCCGACCTCGACGCCATGTTCCAAGCGCTGCCGAAACGCAGGTGAACCGGCGCGTCGCGCACGAGCCGACCAATCTCTGCTCGACACGATTCGTCATCCCGAACGCCTAGCGCAAGCCTCCGCCTCAATCGCTACGGAATTCCGAGAAACGCTCTGGGCTGGAGGCCGCGGGGAGAGAATCGAAGGAAAAGGGAACCGTACATCGCCCGTTCAGGCGCGGCTTGTCTGCCTCAGGCAGACCGGCCCGCTGAAGCGGGAACAACAAACTCGGCGTCGCTTCCGGCTCGTTCTTCGTTCGTTGTTCCAACTTCAGTTGGCCAACCACTCCGAACCGATGGACGGCCCGAGGGTTACGGAACCGGCCGCGCGGATATCGCGCGGATATCGTTGCACTTTCGTCCTGCTTGGGATAGCTAGGAACGGCTCGCCCGCGGCCGGGGTCGAGACGCGCCGAGGGGTCGAAATGGGCGAAGTCGTTGCGGGCCGGTAAGGAGAAAGCGGGATCGTGGGCGGTTGGGGAGCGTGGACACTGACCATTCTGGGGCTCTGCGTGTTCGAGGTCGTATCGAGTCTCGATAACGCGGTGGTGAACGCCGACGTGTTGGCGACGATGAGCGAGAAATGGCGTCGGCGGTTCATCGTTTGGGGAATCCTGTTCGCCGTGTTCATCGTGCGCGGGATGCTGCCTTGGGCCATTATCTGGGCGATGAATCCCGCCCTCGGCCCCTGGGGGGCGTTCATGGCGTCGTTTCGCGCGAACGACCCGATCGTGCGCGAGTCGATCGAGCGCTCGAAGCCGTTGCTTCTCATCGGCGGCGGACTTTTCCTCGTCCTATTGTTCTTCCACTGGCTTTTCCTAGAGGACAAGCGCTTCGGTCTGCCGGGCGAGCGGTTCTTCAGCCAACAAGGCGCCTGGTTCTTCGCGGTCGCTTCGCTCGTTCTCAGCGGCACGATCTGGTTTGCCCTGAAAAAGGACCCGATGATGGCGTTTTCCGCGGCGCTGGGTTCTTCGGCGTTCTTCATCACCTATGGATTCAAGGAGTACGCCGAGAAGGCGGAGACCCGATTGACGGGGACGCGGTCCGAGATTTCGGACCTGAGCAAGTTCCTCTATCTCCAGGTGCTCGACGCGACGTTCTCGATCGACGGCGTCCTCGGGGCGTTCGCCTTCACGATGTCCGTGCCGTTGATCCTTCTCGGAAACGGATTGGGCGCGATGGTGGTTCGCGACCTCACCGTGCGGGGGGTGAGCCGGATCAAAAACTACGCGTACCTCAAGAACGGGGCGATGTATTCGATCCTGTGTCTCGGCGGTTTCATGATCGCGGAGAGCTTCGGACACGAAATCCCGGACTGGATCGCGCCGGTCGTCACTCTCACGGTCGTGGGCTACTTCTTCCACAAGTCCATCCGCCAGCGCGGCGCCGCCACGCCGCAAGACCCTCCGGCGGCCCAGGGATCGCACGAATGAACGAACGACGCATCGGTCTCCTCGGAGTCTGCGCGGCGGGATGGCTTCTCCTGTCGGTCGGGCTCGCCTTCGCCCAGACGCCCGGTTCTTCTTCGGACGCGGGCATCGACGCGCGGCTCCGCTCGCTCCTGCGCGACCAAGGTTCGGACGTGATGGTGGTGGACCGGATCGTGGCCTGGGTGGACAACGAGGCGATCACGCTGGGCGAGGTCGAAGAGGCATTGTCCGAATACCAGTCCTCGGGCGACGTGTCGTCGGGTCCGCCGACCCTGCCGCGGCTGCGCGAAGCCCTGGCGCCGATGATCGACGACCGGTTGATTCTCCGCGCGGCCGAGCGAGCGGGGATCGACGTCCCCGCCGAGGCGGCGGACAACCGGGTCGACGCGCTCATCCGGCGGATGTCCGAGGTCCAAGGGGGCGAGGACGCCCTGGAGGCCGTGCTTCGGCGCGCGGGGCGGAGCGTCGCCTCGCTTCGCGATCAGTTGCGCGAACAGACCCGGCGCGACTGGACGATCGCCCAGGCCGTGAACGGCCGTTTCTCGATCGGCGACGACGAAGTCGCGCGGTTCGAACAAGAGCGCGAACGGCAAGGCGAGCCGACGCGTCGCTACTATCTGTCCCACCTGTTTTTCCCCTTGTCGCCTTCCGCGCCCGAAGAAGTCTGGCAAGAAGCAATGACCCAGGCCCATGACGCGCGGATCGAAGCCGAACGCCGGGGCGACTTCGCCGGGGTCGCCGCCGAATGGGCGCGGCGCCTGGCGGACCGCGACGTCCAAGGCGGGCCGCTTGGATCGATCACTCCGAGCGAAATGCTTCCCGAGCTCGCCGTCGCCGCGCGCGATCTCGAACCCGGACAGAGCTCGGCGCCCGTTCGGACCGGCAAAGGGGTCCACGTTCTCTACATGGAACGCAAGACGACGGCGCGCGAGATTCTTCATGCCCAGCGCTACGACCAGGAGAAGGCGCGCTGGGCCGGACAGCTGCGACTCGAAGCGACGATTCGGATTCTCGATCCCGACCTGCGAACCGAACGCGTCCCCACCTTCTCGTCCAAGAAACCCGCCCTCGCCGCGGACGAATAACCAACCGTGACGGATTGCCGGCGACTTCCGCCCGCGATTCACCACGCCCCATTGCCTGGCGTCGGCGCCCGGCTTCGCCCGGCTTAGATCTTGACTATCCCCGGCGCGATTGATAGCTTTCGCCACTATTTCCGCGCGCGAAGGAGCGAACGACGACATGGCCCTGACTATCGACATTCTCGTGAGCCTCTGCAAACGACGGGGGTTTGTCTTCCAGAGCAGCGAGATCTACGGCGGCCTCGCCGCGACCTACGACTACGGACCGCTCGGGATCGCCCTTAAACGCAACGTGACCAACGCCTGGTGGCGGGCGATGGTCGAGCAGCGCGACGACATCGAGGGGATCGAAAGCGCGATTCTCATGCATCCGCGCGTCTGGGAGGCGTCGGGCCACGTCGAGAGTTTCCACGACCCCCTGGTCGACTGCAAAGGGTGCAAGAAGCGGTTCCGCGCCGACCATCTCTGGGTCGCCGCCATCGTCGGGCCCGAGGGTCAGGACTGGGGCACGGTCGGGCCGGTCGAGACCCAGGACAAAGGCGACGCCCTCGAGGCGCTGACGAAGAAGAAGTTCAAGAAGAAAACCCCGCCCGAAGGGACCCGCATCGAGGTGCGCGACCTGCAGGAGGCCAAGGGTGCGGGCGACGCGTTCAAGTGTCCCGAATGCGGCAACGAGCTCACCGCCGCGCGCCAGTTCAACCTGATGTTCCGCACGACCCTCGGCGCGGTCGAAGAAACCGGGACCGACGTCTATCTGCGCCCCGAGACCGCGCAGGGGATGTTCGTCAACTTCGAGAACATCGTCACCACGATGCGGCGCAAACTCCCGTTCGGCATCGCGCAGATCGGCAAGTCGTTCCGCAACGAGGTCACGACCAAGAGCTTCACCTATCGCACGCTCGAGTTCGAGCAGATGGAGATGGAATACTTCGTCATGCCGGGGACCGACGAGGAATGGTACAAGTACTGGCTCGACGAGCGATACAAGTGGTATCGCGGGCTCGGGATGCGGTCCGAGAACATGCGGATGCGCGAGCATGAGAAGGACGAGCTGGCGCACTATGCCCGCGCGTGTTGCGACGTCGAGTACAACTTCCCCTTCGGCTGGTCGGAGCTCGAGGGGATCGCGAACCGCGCGGACTACGACCTCAAGCAACACGCCAAGTGCTCGGGCAAACGGATCGACTACTTCGATCAACCCAACGACACCCACCTCACCCCTTACGTGATCGAACCCGCCGCGGGCGCGACCCGCGCGACCCTCGCCTTCCTGTGCGACGCCTACCGCGAAGGAGAAGTGCGCGGCGAAAAGCGCGTCGTGCTGGCGCTGCATCCCGATCTTGCGCCGGTCAAGGCCGCCGTCTTCCCGCTGTTGCGCAACCGGCCCGAGCTGGTCGAAAAGGCGCGGGCCATCGCCGACGACCTGCGCAAGCGCTTCCCCGCGCGTTACGACGACACGGCGGCGATCGGGAAACTCTATCGCCGTCAGGACGAGATCGGCACCCCGCTCGGCATCACGGTCGACGTCGACTCGCTCGAAGACCAGTGCGTCACCGTCCGCCACCGCGACACGATGGAACAGGACCGCGTGCCGATGGAGCGGGTGGCCCAGTTCTGCACCGACAAGCTCGACGCCATGCGGCAGGCGTTTTCGGGGTGACCTGCCGCCGTGCGAAACCCTGGGTTCGCTTCCCCTATCCACCGTTGAGGGTGGATTTGGCCGGCGCGATGTGGTAGAAACGAAAGCATTATGACCGTGAACGTTCAGAAGCTCGCCGACCAGGTGAAGGCGCTTCCCAAGAAGGAACTCGAGGAGTTCCTGTCGTGGCTCGCCGAGTACGAATTGGACCACGCAGACGAGTGGGACGAGGAGCTCGAGCGCGATTCCCAACCCGGGGGCCGGTTGGATTACGCCCTGCGTCGTGTCCGCGGCGACATCGCGGCGGGAAAGACAAAGCCTCTCGATGAAATCCTCCGCGACGCCTGACTTCTGGTCTTCGTTCGCCGCCTTGCCACCCGAGGTTCGAGCCAAGGCGAAAACCGCGTACCGTCTCTGGCGGCACAATCCCCGCCACCCCTCGCTTCGATTCAAGAAAACGGGCAACGTCTGGTCCATCCGGATTGGGAGCGGATATCGCGCCCTGGCCCTCATCGAGCAGGACACTTTCTATTGGTTCTGGATCGGGCCTCACGACCAGTACGAGAGGTTCATTGGGTCAACCTGACGGGGGCCTCCGATCGAGGGTGTGTTGGGCTCATGACAAGCGTTCCCCGCAAAGCCATTGACGTTGCCGTGTTCACAAACGAAGGGCTCCTAGGCTCGTCGATCGGCGAGATGCTCCGAACCGATCCGCCCTTGGAGGTTCAAGTGCAGCTAGGTCAAGGAGTTTCGATCGCCCCCATTCTGCCGCCTGTGGCCGACTATGTGCTCAATCTGTGCTTGCCGCACGGGCTAAGTCCAGCTCCTGTCCGTCAATTCGATGCGCTGTATGCGTTCACACGAGATGCCGATCCGGAGGATTCCGGTTTGACGTGGGATCCCGGGAAACACCTTCTCAATGCGATTGTGCTTTCCAGGCTCGCTCACCCCACTTCGATTGGATTCGGATATTCCGCTCGACTGTTTCTGCGCGCCGATGGGGAAGACATCGAGGAGAGCATACCGGGACCGATACACGGATTTGGCGCCCACGCTTTTGTGTCCAATCCAGAGAACTACCGAAACTGGTTGACACGAGAGGACGCCCTGTTGACTCGGCGTTTGGCGGATGCGTTCTACGAATTCAAGGACACCCGGCCGGAACGAGTCAATCGGGCACTCTGGATTCATGAAGACGCAGCCCGCACGGAGCTCCTGAACAGAAGGTGGGTCCTGATAGTCAGCGGCCTCGAATCCCTGATCAATGTCAACGATGGCAGAGTAGGCGCGCAATTTTGTGGACGTACCGCCCGTCTGGCAGAGCGATTCGGGATTTCGTGGTCGCCCGAGGATGCCCAGAGAGCGTGGAAACTGCGATCGAAGCTCGCACATGGCCAGAGCATCACCGACTCTCAGGCGATGGAGATCGGGCTCTACAGCCGAATGGAAGAAGTGCTTCGCGTGGCTCTGAGAGAATCTCTGTTGAACCCGGATTTCGGCTCCGTCTTTGCGGACGACGCTCGCATTCGAGAGGAGTTGTCGCCTTAGGACATCGGCACCCGATCAGTGCGTCGCCGTCCACCGTCGCGGGCCGCACGGCGAAGAAGAGAAGGAGAAACGCATGTCGGCAGAGGTCCGGATATCCCCCGGGGTCCAAGAATCGCTTCGTTGTCCGATTTGCCGTTCGAGACTCCGGCGCGACGCCGACGCCGAGTTCTGCTGCATCGGCGCCGACTGCGGCGCGCGGTTCCCCATCGTCGACGGCGTGCCGGTGCTGCTGAACGAAGCGTCGAGCGTCTTCTCGATCGAGGATTTCGCCTCGGGGCGCAAGGTGCTTTTCAGCGGGTCCAAACCGGGCCTGAAAGGCGCCGTCCGTCGCCTCTTCACGCCGTCCATCAGTCTGAACGTCAAAGCGCGAGCGAACTATCTCCATCTGGCCGATCGGCTCGCCGAGCAGTCCTCGTCTCCCCGAGTGCTCGTGGTCGGCGGCGCGGCGATGGGACAGGGGATGGAGGCGCTCACCGAGAACCCCCGTCTGGAACTCGTCGAAACCGACGTGTCGTTCGGCGAGCGCACGATGTTGATATGCGACGCGCATGACGTTCCGTTCGACGACGCATCGTTCGACGGCGTCGTGGTGCAGGCGGTCTTGGAACACGTGGCGGACCCCCACCGGTGCGTCGAGGAGATCCATCGCGTGTTGAAGGATCGAGGGATCGTCTACGCCGAAACGCCCTTCATGCAACAGGTGCACGGCGGGCGGTACGACTTCACGCGTTTCACCCACCTGGGACATCGGCGCCTGTTTCGCCGGTTCGAGGAGATCGACAGCGGAGCGGTTTGCGGCCCCGGCATGAGCCTGGCCTGGGCGTATCGCCATTTCCTGCTCTGTTTCGCCAAGCCGGGCAAGCTGAGCGCGTCGATCGAAATGTTCGCGAGCCTGACCTCGTTCTATCTCAAGTACTTCGATCGCTGGCTGGTCGACACGCCCGCCGGGATCGACGGCGCCTCGGGATGCTACTTCCTGGGGAGGAAGTCGGACCGCGTCCTCGGCGACCGGGAACTGATCGAGCAGTACAAGGGGGCGGGATGAGGGCGCCCGTCCGCGGCGGGCCGGCGCGCCTCGAGTCGCCGCCGCGACCGTCGCCGGGGAAGAGACTGTCCCGAGACGCCCCCCGGGTCCCTGCGTGAGGACCGCGCTCACATCTCGCTTGCCTCGACGGTGCGTCCTTCTCTAAGATGTCTTCATGACCGGCGATCCCAAGAACCTGGCGCAGATTCTGAGGCGACACTTGTGCGCCGATATTCTCCCTTTCTGGTTCGATTTTTCGATCGATCACGACCAGGGCGGATTCATCACGAACTTGGAGCGTGACGGTCAGCGCTCGGGCGACTTGCGCAAGAACCTGGTGATGCAGGCCCGAATGATCGACGCCTTCACCGTGGGGGCCAGGATCGCGGGCGACTCGCGCTATCTCGACGCCGCGCGCCAGGGCTTCCGGTTTCTTTCCCAAACGATGATGGCCGTCGAGGACAACCGATGGCTGGCGGTGGTCGAGCGCGACGGCACGCCCGTCGTGGAGCGTATCCGCGCGTTCAATCTGACGGCCGTCGTCCACGCCCTGGCGGGGTTTGCCCAAGCGACGGACGAAGCGCGAGCGCTCGAGCTCGCCCTCGAGACGTTCGAGCAGCTGGAACTCTTTCTCTGGGACGCGACGTACGAGGGGTACTACGAAGGGCTCGACGCGCAATGGCAGGTGGACGAGACGACGAAATCGCTCGACTCGCATCTTCACGCGGTCGAGGCGCTCTTCGCTCTGGTCGAGGCGGCGAACGACGACGCGTTCGAGGATACGTCCTGGCGTCTTCTGGATTTGATCATGCGGCGCATGACGGTCGGCGCCGATGGTGGGCCGCTTGTGGAGAAGTTCACCGATTCCTGGGCCGAAGAGGCCGACGAGTGCGAGCCGACGGTCAAGTTCGGCCATCTTTTCAAGGCCGTCTGGCTCTTTCTGGATGCCTACCGCCGGACGCATCACGCATCCTATCTCGATTTCGCCCGCGCCCAGTTGTCTCACGCCTTGGTCACGGGAATCGACCCCGAAGCGGGCGTGTTCGAGACGGCCGACACCTTCGGCGAGATCGCCGACGCGCGTCATTTCTGGTGGACGCAATGCGAGGCGATCGCCGCCCTGGCCCGCGCATGGAGCGTAGACGGCAAGGCGGAACACTTGGGGCTCCTCGAACGCCTTGTCGATTATTGCCTCGAACACTTCCACGACAAACGCCACGGCGAGTGGTTCGCGCTTCTCGGTCCGCGTGGCGCCGTCCTGGACGATCGCAAGGGTCACGACCGCAAGTCCGCCTATCCGATCGTGCGTTGCCTGCATTCGGCCATTCTGGATCTGGAGTCCTAGGGCGCCCAGGTCCGAGAAGAGAGAGGCCGCGCGTGGCGTCGGATCGGCCAGGCGGCCGCCCACCCATTTTCGTTTGACAAAATCAGGGCCGATATGGTTGAAGTTAAGCGTTGTCCGACCGGTGTTGTCTTACCCGCCGTTCTAGTTCTTTGCATTTCCAACGGAGGCCCCGAAACCATGTTCAAGCCAATCCGGCGGTGCTTGTTGCCAGTTGCCCTTCTCCTCCTCGGGACGATGCAGGTCTTCGCGATCGAGCCGCCTGTACCTCCCGCCCCTCTGACCACCTATTCCTACGAGCTCACGGGCCAGAGCGACGACGCCCTGATCCGCGAGGGGTGCATTCGCGCCCTGAAGTCCTCGGTGGGCCAAGTCTACTTCTCGGACTACATGCTCTACGCGCGCGATTTGCTCACCGCTTACATCGAGAAGAACTGGGAACGCCTGATCGCGCGCTACAAGGTCAAGACGAAAGACCTGCGCGGCGGGCGGCGACACGTCGCGATGGACGTGGTGGTGGACAACGTCCGGCTCTACGCCGATCTGGTCGAAAAGCGATTCCTTTATCGTCCGGCCGTCCGACCCCTCTTCTACATTTTCCTATCCGAGACGTACGACGGATCGCTCAGCGCTCCCATCGCCAGGAGGCGACTGCTGGAAATGATCGACGGGCGACAGTACCGCTACCTGTGGATCGAGGGGGACGATTCGGCCGACATCCCGACCGGCGACAAGCGCGAAGTCCTTCTTCCGCTCGGCCTGCCCGAAAAGGACCCGTCGCTCGGCGAGGAGACCATGGCCGAGGCCATGCGCGAAGCGCAGCGCAACGAAGTGGAGGTGTTCGTCGCCGGAACGGTCGAGAGCAAAACGACGCGCAGCGGAAAGCTCTACTTCGACGACTACACGTTCGTCCAGACGCGCTGTTTGCTGAAACTGGTCCGGGCCGACACGGGCGAGATCCTCGCGGAGTTCGAGACCACGACTGCGGCGGGCAATGTCGATCCCCTGGTCGCGGTCCAAGCCGCCACTCTGTCCGCCGTGAATGAAGTGGGTCCGAAGACTCTCGACGTGTTCGACAAAGTGTGGAACAAGACGATTCTGCGCAAGGCCGATATGCGAATCATGGCCACCGGAGTCAACGCCGACATCGTCGGTCTCTTCTCCCAAATCGTCATGGGGATCGCGCCGGCCGCCGAAATCTACACGCGCAGCTTCTACGAGGACGTCGCCGTCCTGACCCTGACCTGGAACGGGCGGTCCGAGGATCTTCTCCAAATCCTGCGACATACGGACTATCCTTCCTTCACCGCCACGGTTGTGAGACCGGAGGCGATCATCATCAGTTCGCTGATTCGTCCCGGCGAACTCATCATCGAAGTCCCCGAGAACGAAAAGTAGGACAAATCGCCTTGATACAAGGCCCGACAATCTTCTTCTTGTCCGTCCCACGCGGACCCGCGCGGAAAGAGAGATCGACTCCTGTCATGAGAACGCACGTGAAACGTCCCAAGCGCCTTCTTGCACTCTGTCTTGTCTTCGCCGGCGTTGTCGCGCTAGGTCAGGGCTGCATGCGCGCCCCCGGAGCGCCCGATCCCGTCGTCGAGGTTCTCGAGGAGATCGACGCCTACCGCGGCGACGGCGTCCCGCGCAGACTCGACCACACCCTGTCTCAAGATGCGACGTACCTTGCCCTAGACGACCAGGCGACCACCGCCGCCGTTCAGTTCTCCGGTCCGATCTGCCGCATCTCGCTGACCGACGTTCTCCTGACGACGCTCAAGAACAACCGCGGCATCCGAATCCAGGACTACAGCCGCTCGATCGCCGCGGACGGGATCGATTCCGCCAAGAGCATTTACGATCTCTTGATCACCGCTTCCTACGGCTATCAGAAGAGCGAGGTTCAGACGCCGGTCCGCGTCAACCCCGACTCGCCGCGCAACGGCTTGGCGACGTCGCGTTCGCGCGGCTACACGCTTTCGCTCGCGCTTCAGCAGCTGCTGCCCACGGGCGGCGTGCTTTCGCTCGGCGCCGACCGCGTCCATTCGAAATCCTACTCGGGCGGCGTCGATCCGTGGGACCGGGTGACTTTGGGAGGTTCGATCGTCCAGCCGCTTCTCCGAGGATTCGGTCCGGCGGTGACCAACGCGCCGATCCACATCGCCCGGCTCAACGAGAAGATCGCGGTCGAGACCTTTCGCGACGAATTGATCGACGACCTGGCGCAGGCCGTCAACCAGTACTGGGACCTGGTCTTCGCGATCGAGAACCACAAGGTCCAGAAACTCTCTCTCGAGCGGGCGCAAGAGCTGCTTCGCATCGCCACGATCAAGCGCGACACGGGGGTCGAGCCGCCGAACGTGGTTCTTCAGGCCCAGGCCGAGGTTTCCGTGCGCGAAGCGTCTCTCATCCAGGCGATTCAGTCGATTGCCGACGCCTCGGACCAGCTCAAACGCACGATGAACATCGCCGAGACCTCGGAACAGTGGGACTACAATCTGACTCCGATCGACCGGCCCGATATCACCCCTTACGACCTGAACGAGAATGCGATCCATGACGAGGCCCTTGCGTTCCGGCCCGACTATCGGTCGGCCAAACTGGCCTTGGAGATCGCCGAGATCGAAAAGCGGGTAGCGAAAAACTCGCGCCTTCCGAGCCTGGACGCCACGGCGGGCTATCGGATTATGGGCCTCGAGGACTCGTTTCACGGCGCCGTCGATAATGCCGAGACGGCGGACTTCGAAACGTGGAACGCCGGCGTCGAATTCGTCTATCCGCTTCAGAACCGCCAAGCCCGCGCCGCCTATCGCCAGGCGCTCAAAGCCGTTGAGCAACAAGAGGAGATTCTCCGCGACCTCGAAGACGCCATCCGGCTCGAGGTGCGTTCCGCCGTCCGTTCGCTCGAGACGAACCTGCGCCTGACCGCGGCCTACCAGGCCAACGTCGAGGCCGAAGCCGCGAAGCTCGATTCGCAGCAGAAGCGGTTCGACGTGGGGTTCGCGACGATCTTCGAGGTCCTCCAGTTTCAGGAGGATCTGGCGACGGCGGAAGTCAACTACCTGAATTCCAAAGTCAACTACAACAAGGCCGTCATCGAGGTGCAGAAGGTCAAGGCGTCCTTCCTCGGCGATTACCGTCTCGTCTTCCTCGACAGTCGAGTCCAGACGTCCGAATGAGCGGCCCGTCTCGCGCTCCACTCCAGGATCTTTCCGAAGAGAACCTCCGCGCCGCTATTCCGACTTCCGCGCTCAAAGACCGGACGCGGACGCGATGGATAGGTTTTCTCACCGGTAGTCCGGATGACGGCGCGGGTCCACTCGATAGACGCGGACGCGGCGTCCTCCACCCCTCCAAGGCCCGCGCAGCCAGTTCCGCCAATTCCGCCAGTTCCGCCACTTCAGATAGACCAGAGCGACCAGAAGGCCTCCGAGATGGGTGACGTGGGCGATGTTGTCGCGAGCCCCGCCCATCGAGGCGAGAAACGCGATCGCTCCGCAGACGATCACCAGATACCGCACCTTGATGGGGAACACGAAATAGAGGAGAACGGTGTCGTCGGGATAGTAGAGGGCGTAGGCGAGCAAGATGCCATAGAGTGCTCCCGAGGCGCCCAGCATGGGGATGACGGGGACGCCTCTGGCGTGGAGGGTATAATAGTCCATCAGGGAGAAGCCGCCGGCCTTTCCCAGTGCCGCGAGGACGTATGCCGCCAGATTCGGGTCGTGCGCCAGACGCGCCTGGAGCGTGTTGCCGGTGGTATAGGCGACCAGGGCGTGGAACAGGCCGGCGCCGATCCCGACGACGAAATAGAACCGAACGAACCCGCGTGTGCCCCAGCGATACTCGAGACGGGGGGCGAAGAACCAGAGAACCATCATGTTCACGAGCAAGTGGAACGCGCCCCGATGCAGAAACATGTAGGTCGCGAACTGCCACACGCAGGCCTTGCGGATCGCCAGCTCCGGCGTCTCCATGAGGAAGAAGAACACGCGGTTCGGCGCCCGGAAGAGAGGGACCAGGAGAACATAGAGTATGAAGAGGCCCACGTTGATCGAAAGAAGGACGCGGACCGCTGGGGGGAGGAACTGCGAAAGGAATCGGTCGATTCGGATCCAGGCGTTTCTCATCCGGCAACCTCTCGAAACCTGGGGCAATCATCCACGGAGTAGCCGCGCCGGAACAATCTCCCTTCGCGGCTTGCGACAAGAAGAGCGGGTGGCGGGCGACCCCCATCTAGACTCGATTCTACGAGGTCCTTGTCCGGTCGGCAAGGTGCATTCGAACGAGGAGACATGGATCGGGACGTGCGACGGAATGCGTGCGCGGGGTGAGGAGGAGCAAAGAAACAACCGGCGGTCGCCTCTGGGGGGGTGACCGCCGGTTGTCGCATCTTGTCGCTCGCGACGATGTCGCGTTGCTTGCTAGCGATGAGACTATTCCCGAATTCTCCAAACGTCGCCGGCAGAGGTCGTACCGTTGCTGGCGTCGTAGGTGTAGCCGTTGACCCACAGGGTCGTCGTCGGATTGTTTCGATAGGGGTTGTAGACGGAGTTGGCGCCGTCGCCCTCGAAGACGTAAGCATTCGACGCAGCCGTCTGTCCCCTCAGGAAGGTCTCGATCTCGCCGCCCATGTTAATCGTGGTTCCCGTTCCGCTCCACGTTTCGTCCGCGTTGGGGCCGTAGGACCACATAATCCACCCCACGTTGTCCGCGTTCCAGAAGCCGTAGTAGCTGCCCTTGGTGGAGGCGAACGGATCGGTCGGAATCGAGGACACGAAACTGACGGGTGTCGTCAACGTGTTGTACAGAGTCCCGAGCCGTTCAACCGCGACCGACGAGTTGGCCCCGTAGCGGCGGAACGTGACCCGGTTCCGGGCGTAAGGCTTGCTGGCATGACCGTCGTTGACGGTGAGGCTGTTGATGTTCTGGTCGGTGCGCCGGTCATACGAGCCGGAGCCCACATAGCTGTTGTTGTCCACGTAATACGCCTCAAGACCCGTAGAAATCGTCCGGAGATCCGACTTAGCCCTGGAGACTTTCGAGCGAACCTGCGCTTCAAGGAAATTCGGCACAGCGATCGCTGCAAGAATAGCGATGATTGCCACAACGATCAAAAGTTCGATGAGGGTAAAACCTTTCACCTTCTGCATTACTGATTCCCTCCCTTCACATGTCTAGAATCCTTCTGAGATAATACCCCAGTATGGCATAGACAATGAACCATTTCTCCGGGCGGATTGTCAAGATGTTTTTTTCGACGACGATGGGGGGCGACCCGGCCTCGAATTCCCGTGGGTCGCCGCCTTGGACAACAGGCAGCTGCTGCAGTAGACCCGAAGGAACGTAGACAACCAAGAGCCATGTATGATAATCACGAACTATTTAGCCCGCAATCCCAGGCCGGCGCCGTATCCGGTCCCTTCCCCCATCTCGTCCCCCTGCCTCCGAGCGGCATGTCGCCTCCCTGGGATCGACCAGTCGTCCGGCAGCCATGCGCGGCGAACGAAAACAGTGGTAAGTGCCGTCTTCCCAGTAGTATATAGAGCGAGTGTCAGAAGTTCGTAGAGATTGGAGACCCCGAGCACGGCTCGGAGCTCGAATTCGCCTGTCTGTTCCGGGGGCACATCGCTCTGAAGCCAGGCGAGTTATCTCTCCGCCGCGAACGCGCTCTTTCCAGGATCGAGACCCGCCAACCGATACGGAATTCTGGGAAGCGCCATAGCGCTACGCCCGCCCCACCCTTCCCAATTGGCATCGGTCCGGCGGTCTCCGGTCGTATCTCGCCCGCGGGACCGACGCCTCAAGTCGAACACATGGAGTCCTCGACTCCTACCCCGAATCCCCCCGATTTCGCGACAGATTCCTCCCCCTCCCCCCCGACCTGGAAGGGAGGCGCGGATTTTCCTCTTTACCTTTGAAGGTGGACCTCATAGAACTGAGGTGCCTTGTACATGGACCGAAAAGGGCTTTCGCTATGGGCCTCACTTCCACTCCGCCGCCTTCCACCCCCAGTCTGAGTCCGCGATTCCGCGGTCTCGCGCGCCTTCGACCGAATCGCGCGGGGTTCCTCGTTCTGGCGTTCATGCTCAGCCTTTCCGCCGGTCTGGGCGCGGGAGAGCCCGAAGAGTCCGGGATCGCCTTTGCCTTGGAGCCTCCGGAGTTCACCAAGGCCGATTGGACCAGCGGGAAGATGGCGAGCGGCGATTTGAACGGCGACGGGCGGCTGGACCTGGTCATGGTTAACAACCAGAAGGGGATTCTTCAGGTTTTCCGCCAACGCGCCGATTCGCGCGCCGAGCCGGCGTTCGAGAAGGAGGAGCAGGTTCTCGCGGACACGATCGCCGCGTTGGCCGTAGGAGACTTCAACGGCGACAGGCGGGACGACTTGGTTCTGGCGCCGATCGATCGAAACGTTCTCGTCCGATTTCAGCGCAAGGATGGGATTCTCGCTCCCGGCGCGCCGCTCGAATCCAAGGGGCTCGACTTACTCTCGAGAGACCTGGACGACGACGGGGTGACGGACTTGGCCGTTTTCTCGCCGAGCAAGGTGGACGTTTTCTACGGCGCGAAGTCCGAATCGGTCTTCTCACAACCGCCCCAAAGCCTTTTCAACGGCGCTTCGCCCGGAAGCCGTCTCCTGACCGGCGATCTCGATGGCGACGGCGGCGCCGACTTGGTCTATAAGGACAACAACCGTCGCAGCCGCGTTCTCGTCAGGTTTCGGGCCGGACCGCGACAATGGGGACTCGAATCGGCGTTCGAGATCGCCGACGCGGCCGATCTGGCGATCGTTTCCGGCCCGTCGGAATCGAGCGCGCCGGCCCGGCTGGCCGCCGTCGACTCGAAAACGCGCGAGATCCGCCTCTACCGACTCGAGTCTTCCCCGTCCGCCACCGAGAGACTTCCTCTCGACGGGCCGCATGTTCTCACGATGGAATCCGACAATCGGTCGGACCAGGTGTCGGTCCACATCGCGGACGTCGACGGCGACGGCCATGACGACGTGGTGGCGGTTTCACCCCAGAAGGCCGAAATCGCCCTCTTCGTCCAGAACGAGCGGAACACGATGGACCTGCGCGCCGCACCCTCGCTCTCGGACATTGTCCGCCTCGCCGCTCTTCCCACTCCCAAGGGCAGTCTCGTTTTCTCGCTCAGCAATCGAGAGGAGACAATCGCCGTCTCGGTCTGGGATTCGGATCGCGGCCTGAGCGTTCCGGCGTTTCTCGATACGGACCGCAAGCCCTTGGCGATGGCGGTGGGCGATCTGGACGGCTCGGGCAAGCCCGATCTGCTCTATCTCTTCAACGAGCGGGTCGAGTCCGCATCGGCGGGGCGGTCCGCCCCCCTGCGTCTCGCCGTTTTCCCCGATCCCTCGGGTCCGGGTCTTTTCGAATCGGAACCCGTCGCGTGGTCTTTGCCCGAGGACCTGAAGATGGAGGAGCCGAACGACCTCGTGGCGGCGGACCTGAACGGCGACAAGCGATGCGATTTGACGATCTTCAGCAAGTACGCTCCCGTGGCGTTGCTCTTGCAGACCGAGAACAAGGCCTTCGAGTCGTTCGTCACCGACCAGGGAGTGAAGAAAGGCATCTTCAACAACGTCCGTTCCTCGCAGATCCGCGTCGCCGATCTCGACGGCGACGGGCGAAACGAGATGCTCGTCGCTCGACAGAATTTCGTCCGGGCCTATCGGATCGGCGGGCAAGGCGGTCTCGAGATGGTCGAGCAGTTCAACGGTCGCAACGCGTCGTCTCGCATCGAATCCGCCGTCCTCGCCGATCTGGACGGATCGGGCCGTCGCGAAGTGGTCTTGCTCGACACGGGGGGCGCCGTCCCGGCGCTGACGATCTACGCGCGGAACGACTCGGGGGTCTACGACCTCGTGCGTCACGAGGATATCGAGGGGGTCCGCGGCGTGAGCGTCGAGGCGGGGGATTTCAACGCCGACGGGGCCGACGATCTTCTGGTTTGCGGCGACCAGCTGTCCCTCTTCTATGCCGGACGAGCGACCCGCGTCATGAAACCGGTCTGGAAACGTTCGCCCGAGGACAAGGAGGGGAAGTACGCCCGCATCTACGGTTTGCATCTCCTCGACCCCGCCGCGGCGCCGGACGGCCAGCTGCTGGCCGTCGAAAGCAGCGAAAACATCCTCGAATTCTTCGCCGACGATCGAGAGACGCCGGGGGCGATGACCCCGTTCTTCCGGTTCAAGATGTTCGACGACGAGGCGTCGGTGGGACGCGGGCGCGACGCGCGCGACAAGGCCGAACCGCGAGAGATCGTCGCGGTCGACGTAGACGGGGACGGGATGAAGGACCTAGTCGCCCTCGCCCACGACAACATTCTCTACTATCGCCAGACGAAACCCGACCCCGAGAAGAACGCGGACTGACTACTTGGTCCCGGTTGTTTCCGAGTCCTTGGCGACAAGACTCAGCGCGACCGAGTTGATGCAGTAGCGTTGTCCCGTCGGGCCGGGGCCATCGTCGAACACGTGGCCCAAGTGCGATCCGCATCGGGCGCACAGCACCTCGGTCCGCGTCATTCCCAACGAACGATCCGTCTTCGTGGTCACCTTGTCGCTATCGACCGGCTGCGTGAAACTCGGCCAGCCGGTTCCGGAATCGAACTTGGTTTTCGAGTCGAAGAGGACCGCGCCGCAGGCGGCGCACCGATAAACGCCCGGGGTCTTGGAGTCCCAATAGGCGCCCGTGAAGGCGGGCTCGGTTCCCTTTTGGCGGAGGACCTCGTATTGCTCGGGCGTCAGCGCCCGGCACCATTCGTCTTCGGTCTTGGTCAGTCTCTCGGTCATGGCGGCGAGTCCTTTCGTTGTCGGGTTGTCCATCGACGACAGCGAAGCCGGGTCCGTGGAAATCGGCGTTGCGGCGTCGTTGGCCCTGGGCGAGGTCGGCGGGTCCGCCTGAGCGCCGCACGCGACCAACGATGCCATCAGCGTCGCCTGGAGCATGACGCCTCGGATTGCATTCATGATTGGGGTCCTCCTCGCGCGGCGGGCGCAAGCGCGCAGCCAGGCCTCTCGTGTCGGCTGCGTCGCTTCATTCTCCTCCCCGCCAAGCGATGCTTCCATGATAGCGCGATCCCGTCCCCGAGGCTACCC
Organism: Candidatus Sumerlaeota bacterium; assembly: GCA_016931035.1. Lineage (GTDB taxonomy): Bacteria > Sumerlaeota > Sumerlaeia > UBA8349 > UBA8349 > JAFGFN01. Next base: position 29,344 of record JAFGFN010000125.1, on the reverse strand, counting down.
CACCTGTCGCGACCTCGATCCTTCACAAAACCCAAGAAGAGAATTTCGCGCAAAGACGCCGAGGAGCGAAGCCGCCAAGAGACCTTTCGGGCCCCGCCTGGGACTCGTTATCGACCATGCACTCTTGCTTGTTACGGAAGTCTGGAGTCTCTTTCGTTCTTCTTTGCGATCTTTGCCTCTTTGCGCGAGGTCTTTCCCACAAATCGAGAAACCGGGATTCATGCGTCCCCGTCGAGAAAACCGCTTACGTTCTTTCGGGCGATGTGGCATTCTGGTAGGACCAGATGTAAGGGATGTCGAGAACTCGGCGGGGCGCGCGGACCGAACGGAACCGAGCCCGCGCACGCTTCGCATCACGGAAGGGGTATTCCTCTATGGCGACTCTTCAGAATCTCAAAGACGCTTTCGCGGGCGAAAGCCAGGCCAACCGCAAGTATCTGGCGTTCGCCAAGAAGGCGGAGGCCGACGGCTACAAACAGGTGGCCCGGCTCTTCCGAGCCGCCGCCGAAGCCGAGACGGTGCATGCCCACTCGCACTTGCGCGTGATGGACGGGATCAAGACGACGGCGGAAAACCTTCAGGCCGCCATCGCCGGCGAGGGCGCCGAATTTCAGGAGATGTATCCCAAGTTCGTGGCCGAGGCCAAGGCCGAGGGCAACGACGCGGCGGTTCGGACTTTCGACTTCGCCCTTCAAGTCGAGGAAATCCACCACGGGCTCTACCAGAAGGCACTCGACGCCGTCAACGGATCCGAGGATCTGCCCGAGGCGCCGATTTGCATCTGTCCCTATTGCGGCAACACGTTCGTGGGCGACGCGCCCGACAAATGCCCGATCTGCGGCGCGACGAAAGACCAGTTCGTGTCGATTCAGTAGGTTCTCTTCTCGCCGGGTCGGCCGGAAACGGTCGAGACCCCGGGTTGGCGATCGGGTTTCCCGTCTGTTCCGTTTGCGGGGGGGGCCGTGCGGTATCCATCCGGAAGGGGGACGAACGATGACCGAGATTTTAGCGAGCGCTTGGCGCTGTTCCGGATGCGGCTATGTACACCGCGGGCCCGAACCGCCGAACGTCTGCCCCGTGTGCGGCGCGCCGAAAGAGGCCTTCCAGCCCTTCGAGGAACCGAAGCCCGCGCCCGCCCAGGCGGCGCCCCGAATCGAACGGTTCGTCTGCTCGGTCTGCGGACACGTCCACGAGGGCGGCGAGCCGCCCGAGCATTGCCCGGTCTGCGGCGCGGCGCGCCATATGTTCCAACCCGCTCCAACCGCGGCGACGCCCCAACTCGCCGGCGCAAAGGGGATCGACCGCCTCCTGATCGTCGGCGCGGGCATCGCGGGCATCGCGGCCGCCGAGGCGGCGCACGACGTCTCGCCCTCGACCCGAATCGCGCTCGTCTCGCGCGAGGCGGGCCTGCCTTACTATCGTCTCAACCTGACCCGATACCTGGCGGGAGAGATCGAGGCCGATTCGCTCCCGATGCATCCGGCCGCGTGGTGCGAAGAGCGCGGCATCCGGCTTCTCGCGGGGATCGGAGTCGAGAAGATCGACCCCGAGGCACGGACCGCTACGCTCTCGGACGGTTCGGTCGAGTCGTTCGACCGTCTGATTCTCGCGTGCGGCTCGCACGCCTTCATGCCGCCTTTTCCCGGCGCGGAGAAGAAGGGCGTCGGCGTCCTGCGGACAATCGACGACACGGAGGCGGTCCTCGAGGCGATCCGGCGGGGCGACGAGTGCGTCTGCATTGGGGGCGGGATTCTCGGACTCGAAACCGCCGGAGCCATCGCGCGGCGCGTCGGACGGGCGACTCTGCTCGAAAGTCACGGATGGCTCATGCCGCGTCAGCTCAACCGGCGCGGGGGAGAAATCCTGGCGCGGACGGTCAAGGAGATGGGGATCGATCTCCGCTCCGGCGTCGAGGTCGGCGAGATTGTCGGCGCGGAGCGGGTCGAGGGTGTGCGCCTGGTTTCGGGCGAGACGATCGCCGCCGGGCGGGTCGTCGTGACGGCGGGGGTTCGATCCAACACGTTCCTGGCGCGCGAGGCGAAGCTGGAGGTCGACCGGGGAGTCGTGGTCGACAACCGTCTTCGCGCGTCGCACGAAGCGGTCTATGCCGCGGGCGACGCGGCGGAACACAACGGGGTTGTTTACGGCATCTGGCCCGCCTCTCAGTATCAGGGGACGATTGCCGGGATGAACGCCGCGGGCGGCAGCGCCGAGTTCGGCGGACTGGCGCGCACCAACACGCTCAAGGTTCTCGGCATCGATCTGGCGAGCGTGGGCGAAATCGAGGCCGCCGACGGCAGCGATCGCGTGATCGAACAGGAGTCCGCCGGGCGGTATTTCCGGTTTCTGTTCCGGGACAACTGCCTGCGCGGCGCGATCCTGTTGGGCGACATCGGCGCGACGGCGCCGGCGACCCACGCGATCGAGAACCGCACCGACCTCTCGGCTCTGCTCGCCTCGCGCCCCGCGGCCGCGGAGGTGGCCGAACACCTATCGTCTCGGGGCGGATAGGATGAGCCGTGCGCGAGGCGTTCGGGTCGAGACTTCGCCCGTTTCTGGCTTGACCGCTTGGGGTGCCCGTGCGATTCTGAACAAGGTTGTCCGAGACCGAGAGGGTCGAGTCCGCGCTGTTGGCGGTCGATGACGCGGAGCAGGAAGACCGGATGAAGGTTCGAGTCGATCCCCATACTCTAGAACGAGCCAGGGAGCGCGGAACGAGTCAAGAGGAGATCGAGGATGTCGTCGAGACGGGTTTCGCCATTCCGGCGAAGTTCGGGCGGATGGCAAAAGCCAAGGTCTTCGATTTCGGTCGGAATCGACACGGGAAACGTTACGAACAGAAGAGAGTCGAAGTGGTCTACGTCGTCGAGGAGAGCCTGGCCGTCACCGTAACGGTGTATGTGTTCTATGGGAAGTGGGAGGTTTGAGATGAATATCTCGTACAACGACAAAGCGGACTTGGTGTATATCCGCCTCGACGATAGAAGACAGGACGTTGTGAACAGACGCGTTTCCGAAGACGTTGTTTTGGATATTGGAGAAGAAGACAGGATTGTCGGCATCGAGATCCTCGATGCTTCGAAACACCTCGCCTTGGATAGACTCCTGCCCGTCAAGTACGAAGCGCCAAAAACCCCAGCGTGAGAGATCGAGCCGGGGGCGACGATTCGCCCTACGGCCCGACCGATAGAATCTCGAAACCATCTTGGACCGGACGACTTTCAACTGCCTCGAATTTCCGGCCGTCCTGGAGCATCTGGCGGCGCTGGCCGAGTGCGCCGCCGCGAAGGACGCGATCCGGGAGACACGCCCCTGGGTCGATCCCGACACGATCCGCCGCCACTCGGACGCCGTGCAGGAGTTGCTCGACCTGCTCGATTCGGGCGGCAGCGTCTCGATCGGCGGGTTCGACGATTGCGGGGAGCTGCTGGCGCGTCTCGCTCTGCCCGACGGCGTGCTCGACGGACTCGAGTGGATGGCGCTGCGTCGATTCCTCGAAATCGCCGCCTCCGTGCGCGCAGGCCTTCAGGCGCGGCGCGAACGGATGCCGGTCGCGTGGGAGCGCGTCGAGACGATCGACCCGCTCCCCGATCTGGCGCGCGAGATCGGACGGGTGTTCGACGCCGACGGACAGGTGCGCGACAGCGCGAGCGAGGACCTGAAGTCGTGCCGCTCGGCGCTGCGCCGTCTCGAAAAGGAGATCGAACGCGTCTTCAACCGCATCCTCGAGAAGATGCAGGGAAGCGACGTTCTGCAAGAGCTGTACTGGACGACGCGTTCGGGCCGCCGGGTGGCGCCGGTTCGAGCGGGCGCCCGCGGCCGGTTCCAGGGGATCGTCCACGACACGTCGAACAGCGGCGAAACGCTTTTCATGGAGCCGCTCGAAGCGGTCGAGCCGACGAATCGTCTCGCCGCCGAGCAGAACCGCGAGCGAGAAGAGATCGCGCGGATTCTCGCCCGGCTCTCGGCCCGCGCGCGCGAGGATATCGGCGCGTTGCAGGCGAATCGCGAGGCCCTCGTCCAGGTGGACCTGTGGCACGCGCGGGCGCGCCTCGCCTACAAACACGCCCTGCATCGCCCGCTCGTGGCTGCGGGCGAGAAGCTCGTCCTGATCGAAACGCACCATCCGCTTCTCTACCTTCGCGATCCGAAGAAGAGCGTCCCTCTCGATATGCGTCTCGAACCCGAGAACCGGGTCCTGGTGATCACGGGTCCCAACACGGGAGGCAAGACGACGGCGCTCAAGACGGTCGGGCTCGTCAGCCTGATGGCGCAGAGCGCGATCCCGATTCCGGCGGGGGTGGATTCGCGACTGCCCGTTTTCGTGCAGGTGCTGGCCGAGATCGGCGACGAACAAAGCGTCTCGGCGGGATTGAGCACCTTCTCGGCCCATATTCGCCGCATCTCTCGGATTCTCGAGACCTGCGCGGGCGACGCCCTGGTTCTTCTCGACGAGCTCGGCAAGGCGACCGATCCGCTCCAAGCCGGAGCGCTCGGACGCGCGATTCTCGAGGCGCTGGTCGCGCGTGGCGCGTTGACCCTGGTCTCGACCCATCTCGCGACGCTCAAGGACTGGGCGCACGACTCGGCGGCGGGCCGCAACGCGTCGTTCCGGCTCGATCCGCGCACGCACCGCCCGATGTACCAGTTGCATCTCGACACGCCCGGCATCAGCGAAGCGTTCACGATCGCCCTGGCCGAGGGTCTTCCGCGCGAGATCGTCGAGGCCGCCGTCGAGGGTCTGCCCAAAGAGGAACGCGAGCTCTCCGAGCTCCTCTCGACCCTCCACGACCGCGAGGCGAAACTCGAGACGGCGCTTCGCCGCTCGCGCGCGGCGCGCAAGAAGGCCGACGGCGAACGGCGCGAGCTGCGCCGCGTGCGCGCCGAACTCGAGGCGAACCGCTCGCGGATGAACAAGGACTTAGAGGAGCGGTACAAGGATCTGCTCGACAACGCGCGACGCGATATCGAGAAGCGGATCGCCAACCTCCCCTCGCGCCATGCGATCTCGCAGGCGCGCGACCAGCTCGCGCGCGACCAACGGGCGGCCGAGGAACGAATCCGCGCCATTCAGGAGAAGGAGCGGCGCATTCTCGAGAAAGCCGAACCGCCCCGAGTGGAGAAGGGCGCGCCCTACGAACCGACCGAGGGGGACTGGGTCTACATCGGCCAGGGCGACGCCATCGGCCGCATCGCCCAGATCGACTCGGCGCGCGGCCGGGCCAAGGTGAGCATGGGGACGCTCTCCGTCGATGCCGCCCTCCAGGATTTGCGCTCGGCGCCGCCTCAGCCCGAGGCGCTCGACGAATTCCTGAGCGGGCCGCGCTACACCGTCGGCGGGCCCGTGCATTCGGTTCCTTCGGAGATCGATCTTCACGGATGGCGCGTGGCCGACGCGATCGATCGTGCCGATAAGTATCTGGACGAGGCGATGCTTTCTCATCTGACCCAGGTGCGGGTCGTCCACGGCACGGGGACGGGCGCGCTGCGCAGCGCGTTGCACGATCTGTTCCGCCACCACCCGCACGTGCGTGCGTTCCGACTGGCGGACCCGCGCGACGGCGGCCCGTCGGTGACGTTGGTAACGCTTAGATAGGTCGAATAGGTCCTATGAACGGCGCCGAACCCAAGTCTTTTTCCCTTTCCGACCGGGTATCGGTGCGGTTGTGCGTTCTCTCGATCTTCGTCCTCGCGGCGATTGTCCGTTTCGCGTGTCTGGGCTCGAACCCCGCAGGGGTTTTTCGCGACGAGGCGGAGAAGGGCTACTCGGCCTACAGCCTCGCTCGGGTCGGGGGCGTCTTCGATTTCTTCGCGCCGCCCGATCTCTGGAGCCGGCGCGGAATCGAAATTCCTTATCTCCAACACTGGCCGTCGTTCGTCAACGTTTGGGGATCGCTCACCTCGACCATCTATCAGTACTCGGCGCTGCCGTTCGTCGCGATCTGGGGGCCGAACGCCTGGACGGTGCGTCTCCCCGCGGCGATCGTGGGGAGTCTGACCGTTCTGTTGTCCTTCTTCCTCGCGCGGCGACTCACGGGACGGCTCGACGTCGCGCTCTGGACCATGACGCTCATGGCGTTTTCGCCGTGGCACGCGGTCTTCTCGCGTTGGGCGCAACAGGGCGTCTTCGTCCCGCTGCTGACGACCTGCGCGCTGTTGGCGTTCCTCCACTTCATCGAGGAGAGGCGCGCTTGGCGATTCGTTCTCCTCTCGTCGCTCGCGTTCGGAGTGGCCTTCTACGCCTATTCGGGCGCGGAACCGTTCCTCATCGCACTGTGGCTCGCCATGGCGTGGATCTTCCGGCGCGAGCTCCTCGCGCGTTGGAAGACGGCGCTGTTCGGCGCGGTCGTGCTCGCGCTTCTCGTCGCGCCGACGTTTCACGCGCTGCTTCGCGACGGCGGCGCCGGGATGGGGCGATTCGAGCGGCTCTCGGTTTGGGGCGCGGCGGCGCCGTTCACGACCCGTCTGCGGGTCTTTCTGACGAACTACTCGATCCACTTCTCGCCGCAATTCCTTTTCCTGACGGGCGACCCTCTGGACCGCCACAGTCTCCGCGGCTTCGGCGAGATGCTCCACGTCGAGTTCCCGTTTCTCCTGGCGGGCGTCTGGATCGCGCTTCGCAGGAGGACCCTTTCCGATCGGTTCCTTGTCGGCTGGTTCCTTCTCTTCCCCCTCAGCGCGGCGCTGACGAACGAAGGCATCCCACACGCTCTGCGAACGCTTCACGCGGTGCCGTGTGCCCAGATTCTGAGCGCGATGGGACTCGTCGAGATTCTCGGGTGGGTGCGCAAGAAGTGGGGCGGCTGGGCCCGGCGAGCCGTCGTCGGGCTCGTGGCGGCGAACGTGGCGGTCTTTCTGATCGCGCTCTTCGCCTACTATCCGCACTACTCGGCGATGGACTTCGAGTACGGCGTGCGCGAAGCGATCCAGGCCGCGCGCGAGGCTGCGCGCGAGGCGGGCGCGAAGAACGCCCGGCTCTACGTGCCCGTCAAGGGAGGCGCGCCGCGCGCGCCCGAGCTCTATTACTTCTTAACGGCCACGCCGCCTGAAATCTTTCTAGAGGAAGGAACGGCGGGAGCCGGAGTCTGGATCATGCGCGGCGTTCCGGTGCCCTCGCATCTCGGAAGGCTCTTGCGGTCGGGCGACAGCGTACTGATGAGCGCGGCGCTGTTCCATCCGGGCGGCGCCTACGCCGACGAACCTCTTCCACCGGAAATCGAACGGCGATCGATCTACTGGTTCTCGCGTCCGTTCTCCAAGGAGAGAATCGAGATCTTCCGCGTGCTTTCCCACAAGGGGACTACACCGTAGAGCGAGAACACGACTTTTCAACGCGTGAACGGCAATCCGTTCGTCCGGCAGTGACGGATCGCGCATTGTTTTGAGTGCAGGCTTCATCCTGTTCTTTCATCGCAAGAGCAGGCTGAGGCCTGTACTCAGGACTTCTCGTCTCGAGGTGGATAGACCGAAAGCGGCGCGACGCGTCTTTCGTCGAGTCAGATCAATCCCTCTTCGCGGGCCTTCTTCATGGCGGCGCCATAGGTGAGCATCGACTCGTCATTGCCGTCGAGCGAGGCGAACACCTCGACCAGCTCGACCAGTTCGGGCGGAGCCGGGGTTTTGCCGAACTCTTTCGACACGTCGAGAATGGCGGCGTCGAGACCGTATCGCATCGCGACTTCGAGATAGGCCCGAATGTGTCCGATGCGGCGCTTGCTCGCGCCGTAGGCCCAGTTCGAGACCCCGAGAATGCAATGGGACCGAGAGGTCTCCTCGTCTTGGCGAATGCGCCGAATCGCCTCGAACGAGTTGTACGTGTGCGAGGGCTTGAGCTCGCCCAGAGCGTTCATGCAGCCGTCCGACGCCATCCCCAGCGTCACGGTGTCGAAGAAAACCTGATCGGGCTCGAACCCCGCGTCGACCGCCTTGCGCAACATGGCCCGCGCGGCGTCGACGACGGCGTCGGCCGAAGGCAACGGCCCTTCGAGACCTATGAGGAGGCAAACCAGGCCGAAATCCCACCGGCGCCGGAGGTCGAGAACGGCCTGGTACTGATCCATGTGGATGTAGGGAACCGAATTCACGAGCGGCGCGAGGGTCGGCGTCTCCGAATCGGCGCCCATCTCGGACCACGCGGTCAGCCCGGCAACCAGCACCGCCGGGTCGGAACTGTCTATGCTCGGCGGAACCTCGTTCCCATCTTCGCGGACGAGCGAGACGAAACGCCGCATCGCCGCTTGGCGATCCCCATCCACCGCATCGACGTTGATGTCGATGTAGGCGGCGCCTTGGGCCGCCTGCGAGGCGACGATCTCGCGCACGGAGTCGCGCGCGGCGCTCGGGCGGTGAAAACCCATTTCGCCGCGGGCTAGGAGCTCGCGGATCGCCTTGCCCGAGGAGGGAATGGAAGCGTGGAGCAGCTCGCCGACCTGAATCAGGGACGACGGAGGGGAGACATCGGCCATCTCGGCTCTCCAGTATCGGTTTGGACGGACATCCGGCGGCGCGCGCGCGCCGGACTTGGGCTATCGGCTCTTCGGATCACCCATGATCTGCGCGACTATAGCGGACGCGGAGTCTTTGGTCAAGAGAAACCTTCTTCTGTGGGTTTCGGGGTTTCGGGACCAGCGCGGAGGAGAGAAGTCGCTTCGCAATCGCTGTCGCCCGCCGTTTAATCGTCTCGGGTCGTCAAGGCGCGGTATAGATCATCCAGAGCCCTCCAAGCAGGACCAGGAGGCCGCAGACTCTCTTGAGAACGATCGCGCCCCTGGATCGATCGTTCCAGTTCAGGTAATGCTGGACCATTTCGGTGAACGTGCCCGCGAGTACGATAACCGAACAATGTCCCGCGCCGTACATCGCCAGGAGCAGCACGCCATAGGACAGGTTGCTTGCGCCGAGCTTGAAAGTCACGCCCAACATCGGCGCCATATAGGCGAATGTGCATGGTCCCAGGGCGATCCCGAAAACCAGGCCAAGGACGAAAGCCGCAAGCATCCCCTTGCGTTTCACGCCCACGTTTCCCGGCCCCGACCAGGGCATCGGAATCACGTCGAAAAGATGGAGTCCGACCACAAAGAAAATGAGGGCCACGAAGTAGTTTCCGTACGCGCCCACATCGCCCATCATGCGTCCGGCCAGCGCGGTGACGGCGCCGATAGCGCCGATGGTGGTCAGTATGCCCACCGCGAACAGGGCGCTGATGTTGAACGCCCTGCGGGTCGAAATCCGGCCCTGTTCGTCGATGAAGCCGACGATCAACGGGATGCTGGCGAGGTGACACGGGCTGAGGACGATGCTGAGGACGCCCCAGACGAAGGAGGCCAGAATGGCGATGGCCGGCGTAGTCTCGATGGCTTTCGTCAATGCGGTGAAGAGTTGTTCCACGATTACCGCACCCCCACTTTTTCGATCAGGTCCTCGATCTTGACTTGGGGAATGAAGCCCGTATGCCGCCAAACTTCCTTACCACCCTTGTCGAAGAGAACCTGGACGGGGATAGACTCGATTCCGTATCGCGCGGCAAGAACCGGTTGCTCGCGCACGTGGACGAATTCCACGTTCATCTTCCCATCGTACTTTGCCTTGATGTCTTCGATAATAGGCGTCATCATATCGCACGGGCCGCAGCCGTCGGCTCCGAAGTCCACGAGCGTCGGCCTTCCGCTTGCCCTCGCCTTGTCCACCGCGTTGTCCATGGCCGGCGCCGCCTGTTGCTTGATCCAGCCCGCGGACACAACGATCCGGCGACGCCGACCCAACGTGCGAATGTGTTCGTTGACTGCTTCCCGGCGCTTCTTTTGGAGCATGTACTGTTTCAGTTCGCCTTCGATCTGGTCGAGAGGGAGTCCGCCGCACATGTCCTTGTTGTCTTCGTAGAACTTGGCGACCTCGGCATCGCCGACCTGAATGTCTCCGACCGCCTTCTCCAGGTATTCTCGGATCGAGGCGTCCTCGTCCGTGTTGGCTCCCGCGCCCTTCTCGGATTGCTCTTTCGCCAACCGCAGCAGAAGGTCTCTTGTCGCTCGCTGCTCAAGCAGAGAAGCGAGGTTCCTCCTCATTTCTTCCTGAACATCCGCCGGGAGTGTGGCCAGAGACGATTCGAGATCGCCTTCGGAGATGGTCAGCGAGCCGCTTTCGAGTATCCGGCCCCGCGGAAGATCGTCGAGGATGGCATAGCTGAGCGCGCCGCCGACAAGGGCTGGATAGACGCCGCCGACCGTCTGGGTTGTCGTCCCTTGCGACTCCGCCGATGCCGTCGGCGCCGGAGAGATAGACGCGATCGCGAGAAATGCGACCGCCGAGATTCCGAGCAGGTTCATGCGCGTAATCCTCTCCTTTTGTACATCTCCTTCATTCATGCACTATTCATTGGGTAGTGCGACGCCGCTCTTCTCATTGGGCGAAGGCCCTGGAGCGACACCCGCGCCGTCAGCGTCTTGGGCCTTCTCGTCGTCCGCGAAGGCGTTTTGCCCGAGTTCGATCGCTGCGCCGCCGACGCAGTAGCAGACCGGACAATGTCCAGGACCGGCGAAGAAGAGCGTTTTCTTCCAGAGCGGCCACTCCTTCTTGTACCCCCACGGATTCCACAGCGAGCAGCCGGACGCACAGAGCGCCAGGCAAAGAAGCAGAAGGAACATGGAGGAACGCCTTGTTGGGATTCATACTCCGGGATGTGTCCGTTTCACTGTTCCTTCGCCTCCGCGAACTCGATGCCCAATTCCTTCCACTTCCCAAGAATATTCTCTTTCGAGAAGAACCCTTCGTGCCGGAAGAGTTCTTTGCCTTGCGCGTCGAAGAAGATCTGCGTGGGTATCACCCGGATGCCGTACCTCTGTCCCGGCTCTGGATTCTCCCATACGTCGATGACGTCGACGTCGAATCTCCCGTTGTACTCGGTCTTGAGCTCGTCCAGTATCGGCGCCATCATCTTGCACGGGATGCACTTGTCCGCGCCCAAGTCCACGAGCCGAGGAAGAGCCGCCACGGCATCGGCCGCCGGGCCGCCGGGCGCGGCTTGGGGGCGCTCGGCAAGCGCGGACACCGGTTTCGCTCGATTGGCAGCGCTTTTTGCATAGATGGCGACGCCCACGGCGACGGCCAGAGCGGCGACGATCAGAATCTTGACCGCCACGTTTCTCGAGATTTTGCCTTCACTCATCCGACATGTCCTCCATTTGCGTTGAATTCGACTGGCCGCCCAAATGAGCGAGACCGTCCCCAGGGCGTAGACCCAGACCGGGTCGCCCGTGTCGGCGTGTCCGCAGGGGCAACCGAACACGATCAGCACGCCATCTTGCTTCTAGCCGCCTCGCAGGCCTTGGCGACGTTTTCGTCGTCGGCAGGGCTCTTGCCCTTCTCCAGTCCGAGGTCGGCGAGTTGAAGATGGACGAACCGCGTGAATCCCGCCTGTTCCAGGCACTTTTTCACGCAGTCGAGTCCGCACCCGTCGATGGCGAGGATTCCGTCCGCCGCCTCGGTCGATTTCATAATGCCCGACACCCGTCCGCCGACTCCGGCAAGGCAGAACATCTTGCCCATGCCTTCGCGGGTGAGCTTGCGCGCCGCTTGATCCGAGATCGCGCCGACGTCGGCCGCTCCCGAGCAAGAGAAGATCAATTTCGGCGCCGCACTGCATGCGCATTCATTCGCCATTTGAGTAGTCTCCCTTCGTTCTTAGGCGAGAGCCTTCTTGATTTCCTCGGTCGACAGGACCTTGCCCGCCGATTTCACGTCGCCGTCCACGGCGAGCGCGGGCGTCATCATGACGCCGAACTTCAGGATCTCCTGGATGTCGGTCACTTTGACAAGCTCGTACTCGATGCCGAGTTCCTTGGCCGCGGCCTCGGCGTTCTCGGCGAGCTTCTTGCACTTCGGGCACCCCGCGCCCAGGATTTCGATATTCTTCATCTTCAGACCTCCCTCGGGTCGGCTTTTCTGGATGCCATGACGTAGAGACACGGCATCAAGAACAACGCTACCGGCATTTCCATAAGCAGACCGCCAATGGCGGCGACGGCCATCGGCTGAAGCATGTCGCCCCCTTCTTCGATGGCCAGCGCAAGCGGGATGAATCCAACGAGCACGCTGACCGTCGTCATGACGCGGGGGCGAAGGCGGATTCTTGCAGCCTGAAGGACCGCGTCGAAAGAGGACAGTCCCTTGCGTTCTCGAAGTTCATTCGCAAAAGTCAGGAGAAGAACGCCGTCGTTGACCGTCGCGGCGACGATCACCAGAACGCCGATAATGACCGTGGCGCCGAGGGGCAGTCCGCTCGCAAGCATGATGAAAACGAGACCGGCCATGCAAAACGGGACGCTGCCCAGGATGAGGGCGGGAAGCCGGAGGCTGTTGAACTGAACGGTCAGCACGATGAAGGAGAAGAAGATGGCGAAGGCCAGAATAGCCAAGACGGTTTGCTTCATCTCCGTCATCATGTGCGCTTGGCCGCCGAAAGAGAAGTCGTAACCGATGGGGCGGTCCATCTTCTCCATCGACGCCTTCAGCTCTCCCAACGCTTGGCCGACGCTCACGCCCGCGGCATCGCCGCGAACAATGGCCTCCTTGACCTGATCCTCGCGGACGATCTCGACGGGGCCGACGGCCTGCCGCACCTCGGCCACGTCTTTCAGGCGAAGGTATCCGCCCTGAGCGCGTTGGAGGGGGAGGTTTTCCACGTCGCGGCGCGCGACCATCTTGCTTTCGGGAATCATCACCCGGATGTTGTAGTATTCGTCCCCATCGCGAAAGCGCGTGGCCACCGCTCCAGCGATCAGAGACCGCATCGTGTCGGCGACGTCGCCGATGGCAACGCCCAGTTCCGCCGCCCGCGCCCGGTCCACCCATACCTGATATTCGGGTTTGGTCATGTCCATCGAGACATAGACGTTGGTGAAGTGCTCCTGTTGATTCATCGCGCCCGCCGTCTGGCGGGCAAGTTCATGAAGCCGCCCAATGTCCTGCCCCCTAATCTTCACTTCGATGTCCGCTTCGCCCAGTTTCCGAATGCCCTTGAGCTTCATCTGCATGACCATCGCGTTGCCGCCGGGAACGGGAACCTTGCCGACGATCGGGCGAAGGCAGTCGATGTATTCATCGGTGCTCATTCTGCGCCGGGAACGGGGAACCAGTTGGATGTTCAGTTCGCCTTCGTTGGCGATCTCGTATGTGTAGAGGCCCGCCACTCTCCCGCCCGAAAGGGCGAAGAGGCTTTCGATGCGCTCGTCTTCTCCGATTTCTTTCTCGATCCGTTCGAGCAGCTTGTCGGTTTCAGCCAGGGATGCGCCGGTCGGCAATTTGACCTTGACCATGATTCGTCCGTCGTCCATCTGGGGCAGGAATTCGCTTCCCAATCGCCCCATGGCGAGAGCCGCCAGAACGAGAACGGACACGAAGGCGGCGATTACGATCCATCGTGCGCGGAGCGCTTTGCCCAGCGTCCAGCCGTAAGCCTCGGTCACGCCCTCGAAGAACCGCTCGAAGCGAGAAACCTTCCGGGCCGCCGCGTGTTTGCCCAGCACCAGCGCCGTGATCGTCGGCGTCACGGTGACGGCCATGACCAGACTGATGACGACGATTCCGGCGATGACCAGGATCAGCTCGCGAAACAACAGACTGACCAGTCCCGGCACGAGCAGGAACGGCACGAACAGGGCAAGAAAGGAGAGCGTGGCAGCGACGATGGCCGGGCCGATCTCCGACGTGGCGTCGATCGCCACTGCGTCGGCCGGGGCTCCGGGAAGGTCGTGCCGCCTGCGCGTGATCGTTTCGATGACGACAATCGAATTGTCCACCAGCACGCCGATGGCGATGACCAAGCCGCCCAGAGAGAAGATATTGAGCGAGAACCCGGCCAACTTCATCAGGCCGAAGTTCAGAACCAGCGTCAGCGGCAGGGCCAGCGCGATCGCCAGGACCTGACGCCATGAGCCGAGAAAGAGCCAGACGATCAGAATCACGAGAATCGCCGCCTCGACCGCGGCGTTGCGGACTCCGGACAGGGCGGCGTTGACGTAGTCGGCTTGGTTCTCGACCATGCCGAGAGCGATGTCCTCAGGCAGCGCCGGTCCGAGCTCCGCGATACGACGGTTCACGGCGTTCGCCACTTCCACCGTGTTCGCGTCGGCTTGTTTGAGCACGGAGAGTTTGACGCAGGGGTTGCCGTTGAGACGCGTGATCACCCGCGCTTCCTCGTGCGAATCCAGCGCCTCGGCTACGTCGCGCACGTAGACTTTCGCGTGCCCGTCCCGAGTCAGAAGGACATTGCGTATTTCATCGAGCGATCGGTACTCCCCCATCGTGCGGGCGATGATTTCCTTCGGGCCGACGGTGACGCGCCCGCCGAATTGCTCGATGTTTTCCTCGCGCAGGCGCTTGAGCACGTCGGCCAGGCCGATACCGAATTTCTCCAGCGCATTGGGGTCCAGATGAACGCGGATTTCGCGCTTGAGCCCGCCGACAATCTCGGTGCCTGCCACACCCGAAACGGCCAGCAACTGGTCTTGCAGCCATTCGTCCACCCACGTGCGCAGCTCGACCAAGTCCCACCGGCCGCTGCTGACGGTCAACTGCACGACGGGAAGCTGCGACGGGTCGGCCTTGATCACAATTGGCGGGTCCATGTCCGCGGGCAATTCGCGCGCCACGCGCGCCATCGCCGCCAGCGCGTCCTGGTACGCCGCGTTCACGTCCACGCCGTACTTGAAATTGACCTGCAGGGTGTACATGCCCTCGATAGACGACGACTCCAGGTAATCCAGATCGTCCACGGTGGCCATTCGACGTTCGATGGGGTCGGCGATGCTTTTGTCGATCTCCTCGGGCGTGGCCCCGCGCCACCAGACCTGAACCCTGATCATCGGATAGGTGATATTGGGCAGAAAATCCACCGGCAGCCGCCACAGGCCATACAAGCCCAGCACTACAAACGCCAGAAGAATGGCGCTCGTGGCCAAGCGGCGATGAACGGCGTAGTGGGTCAATTTCATCGGGCGTTTCTCTTGGTTCGTCCAGACTCGCCCTTGAACTGTCCTTCGGCTGACGGACCGGGGAGTCGGATTTCCGCGCCGTCCTTGAGTTTTTCCTGTCCCGAAACGATCGCCTTCTCGCCCGGCTTGAGGCCGGAGAGAATCTGGATGCGGCCGCCTTCCTCAATGCCGGTCTGGACATTGCGTTGCGCGGCCTTGCCGGCGGCGGCAACGAAAACCACCTGGGCGCCGGCGGGTGTGACAATGACGGCCTGAACCGGCACGGTCACGGCATCGGCCACGGATTCGACGATCAGCTGGACGCGGCCGAACATCCCGGGCGCGAGGGCTGTATCGTCCTGAACGACCAATTCAATGGTTCGCGTTCTCATGCGGGGATCGAGTTCCGGAAAAACGCGCGCCACTTCGGCGGACAGTGTTTTGCCGGGCAGGGCGTCGAGGCGGACCTCCGCTTTCATGCCCGTTCGCATTGCGCCGGCTTGGGCTTCGGGCACGGCGCAACGGACCACCAGCGATTCCAGGTCGGCCATTTGGAGCAACGGCGATTTCGCGGCCGCCATGTCGCCTTGGCGGACGAAGACTTGGGTAACGGTTCCGGCAAAGGGCGCGGCGACGACGCACTCGTTCAGTCGCGCCTGGGCCAGTTCGTGCTTGGCTTCGGCCTCCTTCACGATCGCCTCCTGGACCGCGACGGCCGTGCGGGTGAAACCCGCCTCGAGCATCTCGAATTGCTGACGGGCCGCGGCCAGTTTTGCCTCGGCAGCGGTCCGTTTGACGCGCGCCCTTTCCATCTCCTGGGCGGACAGCGTCCCGGCGTCGACCAATTTCGTCATGCGCGCGAAATCGTCCTTCTCGAAAGCGGCGTTCTGCTCCGCCTCTCGCACGCTTTGGCGGGCCTTCTCGATCTCCTCGGGGCGTGTGCCCGCCTTCATATCGGCCAGTTTGGCCTGCGCCACCGCGAGCGCCGCATCGGCCGCTTTGACCTCGGCCCGGTACATCTCCCGGTCGATTTCGATCAGTTTCTGCCCGGCCTCGACGCGGTCGCCCTCGCGCCAAGGGCAGAATCCGATGGGGCCTTCCACCATGGCGGCGATCAGAATGGACTCGATTGGGACAACCTCGCCGGTCAGGTCGATCGAGCGCGCAATCCGTCCGGCTGCGACGGTTTCGACTTGTACGAGGGGGGCCTTTTTCCGAGGCTGCGCGACGCCGCCGTCGCCGCGACCGCAACCGGTAAGAACACACGCAAGCGAAAGGGCCGCCAGCATGACGCCCGCGACGGAGCTCGGCAATCCAAGCGAGTCGATCGGGTGAAGAATGCGCTTGGCCTTTGTCATGCGGCTCATCCCCAGATGCCTCCGTAGATCATTCCCGTGACGGTGGCCATGACCACCACAAGGGCGACGAAAACCGCGGTCTTCTTCGTTCCCATCACGCTGCGCAGCACCAGCATATTCGGGAGCGAGAGCGCCGGACCGGCGAGAAGGAGGGCGAGGGCCGGCCCTTTGCCCATCCCCGAACCGATCAAGCCTTGAAGGATCGGCACCTCGGTCAGCGTGGCGAAGTACATGAACGCCCCGGCGAGCGAGGCGAAGAAATTGGCGAAAAAAGAGTTGCCGCCCACGGCCGCCGCTACCCACTGCGACGGGATCAAGCCTTCATGGCCCGGGCGTCCGAGAAGGAAACCGGCCACAAGCACCCCGCCCAACAAGAGAGGCGTGATCTGTTTGGCGAAACCCCACGACTGCGCGAACCACTCGCCTCCCTCTCCTTCGTCCGTGCTCGCGGCCCAGGAAAGCCCGATCACGGCCGCCGCGAACGGAATCATGGGTTCGTGGCGGAAAAACGCCGCGAGAATCGCCGTCGCGGCGGCGGTGAGGGCGACCTTAACCCAGGACAGGCGAATCCAGAACGCAAGAATGAGGCCGAGCGCCAGGGCGAAAGCGCTCGTCACAAGCCACTTGGCCGACCATATGGCGTACCAAACGCCCGCCATCGCCGTGGGCTTGCCCCAGTTGGCGAAAACGAGGACGCCGACCAGGGAGGCGAAGAAGAGGGCATTCTTCCAGAGAGGGCGCGAGACCGCGGGCCCGGGCACGTCGGCTCGGGCGTTGGCCTTCTCCATTTCTTCGTTGCGGAAGATGAAGTGCATGGAGAGGCCGATTACGACCGAGAAGACCACGGCGCCGACCGCGCGGGCGATGCCGAGTTCGAGACCCAACACGCGCGCCGTCAGGATGATGGCCAGAGCGTTGATGGCGGGACCCGAATAGAGAAAAGCGCATGCCGGGCCAAGGCCCGCGCCCATGCGGTAGATTCCGGCGAAAAGGGGCAGCACGGTGCACGAGCAGACGGCAAGGATCGTTCCCGAGACCGAGGCGACGCCGTAGGCGAGCGTCTTGTTCGCCTTGGGGCCGAGGTACTTCATCACCGATGCCTGACTCACGAAAACGCCGATCGCTCCCGCGATGAAGAACGCGGGAATCAGACAGAGGAGGACGTGTTCGCGCGCGTACCAGCGAACGAGGTGGAGCGATTCCCAGACGGCGGACTTGAGCCTGTCCCATCCGCGCAGGTACTCGACCGGCAGATAGAAGCAAGCGAGAAACGCAATCGCCAGGATCGCCAGACTTTTCCATTCGTGTTTCCACTTCATGAGAGCGCCGCCTTGGGGCGATTCAGCCAGGTGGCCAACCGCGCCGCAAGAGAGAGAAAGACATCATCGGACCGCAAGCGCCCGTTCCATCGCGTTGGTCTGGAGGACCGACTCGACGCACGAGAAGAAGTTGAGCACGCAGGGGACCCGGAGCGAGTAGAAGACTTGGGCGCCGCGCTTGTCGTCCGAGACGATTCCGGCGTTCTTGAGGACCGCCAGGTGTTTCGACACCGTCGAGATGTCGTCGCCGACCATCTCGGTGAGCTCGCACACGCAACGTTCGCCCTTCGAGAGTTCGTCGACGAGGAAAAGCCGAGTGGGGTGAGCCATGGCCTTGACGATTCGGGCCCGGGGTTCGAGTTTCTTGATCTTGGGGTTCATCGTCACCGCCTCGATTCTTGGCTATTCTACCAAACCGCCAAGAATTGTCAAGCTCTTAAAACGAGGGGTTTTTCGGGAAAAGCCGGCAAGGCGCCCAATCGCTCCGGAATTCCGTCAATCGCCCGATTTGCGCTCGACGTACCAGACAATCGCCTTGGCTTCGCCCTTCCGCATTTCGGCAACGAGACGCCCCGTGAAAAGACCCTCCGGCGGCTCTGGGTCGAGACTCGTAATCGGCTCGACGATCAGGACGTACGGATAGAGGTCGGGATTCACCTCGCTCCAATTGTCGACGTGAACCGACGGCGCCTCGCGGTCCACGTAGCCCAGAGGGGCGTCGTGCATGGCGTCGCTGAACGGCCACTGAGTGGCTATTCCCGTCGTCGGCGGCAGGCCTCGGCGGTCGATGTCGTCGTGAATTCTTCGTGCCGCCCACATGGCGCAATCGACGATATCGACGAACCGCAAATCGCATTCCGAATAGTACGACGCCGGAATTGGACCCGGGCTCAGCCATCGGCTCAACGGAGCGGGCAGACGCGCCACGTTCGGCGGATAGCATTGGAGGGCGTAGACGGCGATCAGAAGCGAGAGAACGATCGCGACGGGATACACGCGTCCGGCGAGTTTGCGCCCCCCCCACGCCAGAAAGACGAACGCGACGCTCACGGTGGGCAACGAATAGCGGGGCAGCAGGTTCGTCAGCGGAAGGAGGGCCGCGTTGTAGAAGATCCCAAACCAGAGGAGGACCCAGAACGCGTGGCGCTCCGTTTCCGACCCGAAGAGCGTCCGTCCCGCCGGGTCCATGACGCGAGGGAAGAACCGTTTGACACAGAGTCCGACGGCCAACGCGGCCAAGACGATCAGTGGATAGTGAAGTCGCGGCACAACGAACAGGTTCCGTATCGCCTCGCCGAACCCTTCTGCGTATCCTGCCGGATCGCCAAGCAGATAAACGCGCTGCGTCGCTTTCCACCTGAGAGTCATACCGGGTCCGCGGACCGCGAAACGGACGACAAGAAAGAGTCCCAACACGACGACGGGCGAGAGAATCCAAAGCGATTCCCGGATGCGTCCGGTCCTCGCGCCCTCCTTCTCCGAGCGCACGCCGCAGAAGGGGAGCGCGGCAAGCGGCCCGAGCGTCGCGAGGAACCCATGGAACTTGCACAGAACGGCGAACGAGGCGAACACGACGTACCACCCGTAGCGCCGCCGGACAAAGAACCACAGGGCGGCCAGAACCGAGGCCGCCAAGGCGAGGTCGCTCGCGATCTGTTGACTCGACGAACAGACAAGAGGGAAAGCCATCGCGGTCCCGGCGCAGAGAGCCGACACGAGCCGTTCGAGCGACAGGGCGCGGCACAACCCGTAGGTCGCCGCGATCAGCAGCGCCGTGAATCCCCAGTTCAGCAGATGCCCGGCGAACGGCCCCACGCCGAACAGCTTCATCATGACGGCCAGAGCGAAGAAGTATCCCGTCGGATGTCCTACGTCCCAATTCCTGAGTATCGGGTAGAGATTCGCGTCGTAGATCTCGCGCGCATGGGGATAAACGTATCCTCCCGCATCCCAGTAGAACGGCAGATGGCGATTCCGCCAGCTGGCGACGGCGATGCAAAGAAACAGCGCGACAACGACCAACGCCCCTCCGGCCCATTCGCTCGCAAGCAGTCTCCTAGAGCGATCCGAAGCGGACCGTGCGGAAGAGGATCGCTCGTTGCCGCGAGTCATGGGACGTTCCCGTCGCGATCCGGGTGCTCGCTCTGTGGTGCCGGCTTTGCCCGCGGGAATTCATACCATGCGCGTGTCCGGTTGCAGATCCCGCAGACGGAAAGCATGACGGGCACCTCGACGAGGACGCCGACCACGCAGGCCAACGCCGCGGGGGAACCCGGTCCGAACAGCGTGATGGCTACGGCCACGGCGAGCTCGAAGAAGTTGCTCGCGCCGATCAAAGCGCCCGGTGAGGCGACGTTGTGTTCGACTCGAAAGAATCGCATGAGGAGATAGGTCAGGCCCGAGTTGAAGTAGACCTGCAGGAGGATCGGAACGGTGATCAAGATCACGGCAAACCAGCGCGTCGTCAAGTTCTCGGCCTGAAACGCGAAGATCAGGACCAGCGTGGCCAGGAGCGCTACGACGGTGACGGGGTGAAATCGCGCAAGGAACTGCGTCTCGAACCATTCCCGGCCTCGGGATCGGAGAAGCAGCGTGCGGGTGAGCCACCCGGCGGCCAGCGGAATGACGATGAAGACGACGACCGATGCGATGAGCACGTTCGGCGGGACGACGACGTGGGCTACGCCGCACAGAAACATCACGATGGGTGCGAAGGCGAACAACATGATGAGGTCGTTCACGGCCACTTGGACGAGGGTGTAGACGGGATCGCCGTCGGTCAGATACGACCAGACGAAAACCATGGCAGTGCATGGCGCCGCGGCGAGGATGATGAGGCCGGCGGTATACTCCCGGGCCGTTTCGACGCCGATCCATGGGGCGAAGGCGTGTTGAAGAAAAATCCACGCCCACAACGTCATACTCAACGGTTTGACGATCCAGTTGATGAACAGAGTGATGAGCAAGCCCGTGGGTTTGCGCGCGATGCCTCCCAGCGCGCCGAAATCGACTTTCAGCATCATCGGGTAGATCATCAGCCAAATGAGAACGGCGATGGGGATATTGACCTGCGTCCCCTCTCCGAATTCCATTCGGCTGAGGGCGTGGGTTGCGCCGGGCAGCCACCTGCCCAGCAGAACGCCGACGACCATGCACAGCCCGACCCAGAGAGTCAGATAGCGCTCGAACGGATTGAGTCTCTTGCGTTCGTTCACGTCTCTTCCCCGCCGGCCGTCTCTTGGTGAATGCCCAAGACGCGAAGAATCGCCGGCCAATCCGTGTCGGCCGGCGTGGCGCCCCAGAGCCGATCGGTGTCGAAGAGACGAGAGATCCATTCGACCGCCTCGGGTTTCCGAAGCCTAGCGTTCGACCCTTTCGGAACGATGTTCACCCGGAGGTGGGCGAGTTCGCGCACCGCGAATCGAGCGAACGCCAATCGGGCCTCGCGATTGAACTCGCGCCAGCGCTCTTCGCCCGCCTCCTCGAAGTAGGCCTGCCAGGCTGGAGCGCAGTGGGCGGGACATCCGCGCGTCAGGGCGACGGCGGCCTTGACGATCTCGGCCCCGGCCAGATCGTTGCGCACGGTCAAGAAGTCGATCATGCAGATCCGCGAGTCCTTCGCGACTCGAATGTTGCGGATGGTGACGTCTCCGTGAATCAGGCGGAACGAAGTGTCCCGCCCGGAAAGAACCCTCACTGTTTCGGTCTCGAACAGCCTCCAGAGCGAATCCATCTCGCGTGGTTCGAAACCGAGTTTGTGGCATTTGTCGATCTTCTCGATCTGGTAGAGAACGCTCCTGCGCAAGTACCCGAGAACGTAGTCGGTCTTGGTCCGTGCGGCATCGTCGTACAACCCTCCCCAGCGCGGAGAAGCGTGGGCATGCAGGCGGACCAGAAGCCGCATGGCCTCTTCCACTTCGTTTAGAGATGTCGGATCGAGGCAACGGCTTTCGATGAACTCCTCTACGGCCAGAAACCAATTCCGGAGTCCGAAATCCGCGACGCCTTCTTGCGTCCAGATCACTCGGGGCACGGGGAATCCCAATCGTTGAAGATAGACGTTGTTCTTCACGCCGTCGGTGAATCGCAAGAAACTCGGAGAAACGCGCAGAAGACCGCCTCGGGCCCGGATGGCACGAACGGCGAACACCTCTTTCTCGCCCACCTTGAGAAAGCGAATGCGCTTTCCGGATCTGACTCGGGCCATTGTCAAATCGGGGGAGGTGTAGAGCGCCGTCGCGTTGACATCGGCGTTCAGCAAGGCGATGGCCTTCGGCTTGACGAACTGCTCCCAAAGCCGGTCCTTTCCGCGAGCGTCAAGGGCGCGCGCCTTGGCCAAGACGGCGCGGCCGAATCCGCCGCGAGTCTGGGGGTTCTTGGGATCGAAGAGGCGACGACTCAGGACGTAGTGGCCGAAAGCGGAAACGAATGCTTCGGACGCTTTGTGCTCCAAGTATTTCCGAACCGCGCCGAAGTACGTCAAGGCAAGGCCGGCGAAGAACGCGCCCATCAAGGCCGAGGCCACCTGAACCGTGAGCCACTGCGTACCGACGGCGATGCTGGAGAAAACGTATGCGAAGAGCAGAAGAAGGGGAACGAACGACGCCCTGGGCGACGCGGCGACCACGAGAAAGCACAGACAGAAGAGAGCACTCGCCACGTCGTCGACGATGCCCTCATCCTTGTGCATCTCGAAGAAGGTGGCGTCGTAGCTCGCCCTGATTGCGACCGCCACTCCCTGCTTCCAGGGAAGCACCCGATGCAGATTGTCGGCCACGAAATCCGCCATTTCCTCCGAGAGGCAAACCACAACGACGACGAAAACGATGTATCCGAACGTTCGGCCGTAGTCTCTTCTTCGGCGCCGCCAGCCGTGAACGACGAATGCCGAGAACGAAGCGCAATAGGCGAGATAGACCCAGAAGTCGCTCGCCGTTACCAGGAAAGTCCAGTCCCACACGGGATTGCGCCCCAACAGCGAGTTCAGGCTGAAAAAAACGCTTGTTTCCGCGTACGAAAGAAAACGCTGAACAGCCGGTATCAGGCCTACGCCATAGAGCGAGAGCATTCCGCCGGTCCCCACGACCAGGCAGACGTGGCCCCAACTCTGCATCGCGATCTTGCTATGTCTCATGGTCGATTCCTGGCCGCGTCCAAGCCGTAGGAAATTGTAGGGAGCCATTCGTGCTAAGTCAACTCGCGCTTCTCTCCGTTTCCGGCTTGCTCGCCGAGATGTTCAGACTCGTCACGTAGTCGCTCGGCTTCGTCCCCGGCGCAAGATTCGCCGCGATCTCGCGGTAGAGCGGGTCCGACCATTCGGTCATGGATTCGATGTATCCGGATTTGGGTTCGAGTGAGATTTCGGTCAATCCCGCCGCGCGGATCGTTTCGCGCGTCTCGTCCACGAGCGCCGCGCCTCCCACACAGCCGACCAGCGCCGTCGCCGACTCGCGAACCGCGTCGGGAAGCGGGCGAAGAAGCGCGAGGTCGGAGACCGCCACGCGTCCGCCCGGTTTGAGAATCCGCGCGATCTCGCGCCAGACCTGGGGCTTGTCGGGCGAGAGGTTGATCACGCAGTTCGAGAGGACGACGTCCACGCTCGAATCCGCCACGGGAATGTGCTCGATTTCGCCGAGACGGAACTCGACGTTGTCCAGGCCCGTCGACTCGCGGAACGATTCCGCGTTGCGCCGCGCCTTGGCCACCATGTCGGCGGTCATATCCACGCCGATCGCGCGTCCCGTGGGTCCGACTTTGCGCGCGGCGATGAAGACATCGAACCCGCCGCCCGAACCCAGATCCAAGACGACTTCCCCGGGCTCCAGCGACGCGAGCGCCGTCGGATTGCCGCACGAAAGACCCATGTTGGCTCCCTCGGGCAATTCGGCCAGATCCGTCTCGCCGTATCCGACCGCCGAGGCGACGGATTGAGGCGTAGCGGCGCTCCCGCAACACGACGAAGAACAGCCGCACGATCCGCTCTCGCGCGCAATCTTTCCATACTCCTCGCGGACCGTTTCTCGCACCTCCTCGCCTGACTTCTCTCCACCACGCTCTTCGGGAGCGGCCGACTCGCTCTTGCGCCGCAGGTACTCCGTGAACAGTTCGCCCGGCGGACAGGGATTGCAGCCCAGGCATCCGTGCATTTCCTCGCGGGATACTTTCAACGGTCCCACGGTCCCGGCGGCTTCCGGACAGTCGAGATCGAGCTGCGTGAGCAACCCCTGGAAACAATCGCAGGAGCGGCACTCGGGACGTACGGCCGATTCTTCGAGCCGATCCACATAGCTCTGAATATGACCAGGCGTCAAAGGCTTATTCATATGATTCCTCTCCACGACAAGGGGATTTCGCCGCCAGGGAATCGGGCAGCGTCGCGACGAGCCGCCCGATCTCGTCGCGCACCCGCCGGTAGTGCGCTAGGGCTTCTTCCTCGTTCTTCGCGCCTTCGGCCAGGCGGGGCGGATCGTCGAAACCGACGTGAACGACCCGCACCTGGCCCGGAAAACGCGGACAGGACTCGTGAGCCTGATCGCAGACCGTGACGACGTAGTCGAAGTCGAGCGTCGGCAGGTCCGAGACGGTTTTCGACACTTGACCGCCGATATCGATCCCGACTTCGGCCATCGCCTTCACGGCCAGCGGGTTGAGGCCGTGTTTCTCGATCCCCGCCGAGAACGGTTCGATCCGGTCGCCCTTCAGGCGGCGCGTCCAACCTTCCGCCATCTGGCTGCGGCACGAGTTCCCAGTGCACAGGAAGAGGATTCGAAGACGCCTAGTCACACTTGCCTCCTTCGATACGGCACGCGACCTTCTTGAGACGCGCCAGGTCTTTGCGCACGTCGGGATGGCGGGCGAGACAGTCGCGAAAGCAATCCTGAAGGTGCCGCTCGAGAGCGCTTCTCGCCTTGACCAGGCGATAGTGCATCCAAGTTCCCTCGCGCCGGGCCTCGACCAGGCCGGCGGAGCGCATGACGCCGAGATGACGCGAGATCTTGAAATCGGGTTGGTCGAGCGCCTCGGCCAGGACGCAGACGCAGGTTTCGCCCCGAATCGCGAGCAGGACCGCGAGTCGGAGGCGGGTCGGGTCGGCCAGGGCCTTGAAGAGAGCGGCTTCGTCGCGCATGAGTCCGTTTCTCCCTCGAGTCTTGCGTATCTGCGCAGATACGTAGATATACTAACCGACGAGCCGCCGTCCTGTCAAGCGGAGAAACCCCCGCTGTATTCCGCCCAACACGGTTTTCTCAAACGAAGAGCCACGGAGAACACTCGGGTTCCCCGTGGCTCGATCGGCGTCTTCGGTGTTTGCGGACGGTCTCAGCCCTCGCGGGCCATGCGGTCGAGAACCTTGTCCACGGTGAAGCCGTAGTATTCGTCCTGCACCTTCCACGGGGCGCTGACGGCGAAGTCTTCGATCGACACGCAATGCCCGTCGCGGCCGACGTATTTGTGCCATCCGAACGAGGTCAGCGCTTCGAGCGACCAGTACTGACCCACCTTCTTGTCGAGGGCGAGCGTCGCGTCGCGATAGTTCTTGTCCTGCGCGTCGAAGAGTTCGAACGACGGCATCGAGACGACGCGAACCGATTTGCCCTGCTCTTCGAGGCGCTTGGCCACGCCCAACGCGAGTGCCACCTCGACTCCCGCCGCCAGCAGACAGTAGTCGATCTCGTCGCGCGATTCCTTCTTGACGACGTAGGTGCCTCGGGCGACGCCCTCCTCGATCGGCACGGCGGTCTCCGCGAGGTCGGTCGTGTTCTGGCGAGAAAGTATGAGGGCGACGGGCGTTCTCATCCGCAGCGTGAGGCACCAGGCGCGACGCACCTCGTTCGTATCGGCGGGGCGCATGACCGTCATGCCCGGCATGGCGCGAAGGCTGGCGACCTGCTCGACCGGAATGTGCGTCGGGCCGTCTTCGCCCATGTGGAAGCAGTCATGCGTGAACTGATAGACCACTTTGACGCCCATCATCGAGGCGAGACGCAGGGCATTGCGCATATAGTCGGAGAACGTAAGGAACGTGCCGCAATAGGGAAGGATCATTCCCTGGAGCGCGAGTCCCGAGTTCATCGCGCACATGGCGAACTCGCGCACACCGTACTTGATGTTGCGCTGCGTGAGGTCGCCCGGGCCGATGATCCCGCTGCCTTTCATCATGGTCGAATCCGAGCACGAGAGGTCGGCCGACCCGCCGACGACGTAGGGGACCTCCTTGCACAACAACCCCAGGATCGCGTTCGACGCCACGCGGCCCGCGACGCCGGGTTTGATTTCGAGGTTCAAGATCTTCTCGTCCAGGTCGGCGGAAAGCGTCTTCTCGACGTGCGCGCGCCAACGGATCGCCTTTTCCGGGTTCTCGACCGACCACTTCTTGAACTTGCGGTTCCAGGTCGATTCCATCCGTTTCAGCCTGGGCAGACGGCTCTTCATGTACTCGCGGACCGCGTCGGAAACGTAGAACGCGGGTTCGAGCGGAATGCCGTGGGCCTGTTTGGTGAGTTTCGCCTCTTCCGCGCCCATCGCTTTGCCGTGAACTTCGGCGGTGCCTTGGATGTGGGGCGCGCCTTTGCCGATGATGGTTTTGGCGACGATGAGGGTAGGTTTGTCCTTGCGGCGGCGCGCGGCGCGAACGGCTTTCTCGATCTGGTCGAAGTCGTGCCCGTCGATCTTGACGACGTGCCACCCGTAGGCCTTGTAGCGCATGGCCGTGTCTTCGGTGAAGCATTCCTTGGTCGGGCCGTCGAGGCAGATGTCGTTCGAGTCGTAGATGACGATGAGATTGTCGAGTTTCAGATGGCCGGCGAGCGAAGCGGCCTCGTTCGTGATGCCTTCCATCATGCATCCGTCGCCCACGAGGGCGAATATCTGGCCGTCGAGGAAACCCTCATTCTCGACGCCCAGCTGCGCGGCCATCATCTTGTTGCCCAGCGCCATACCCGTGGCGGTCGCCATCCCCTGGCCCAGCGGGCCGGTGGTCGTCTCGACGCCGGGCGTGATGCCGTACTCGGGATGGCCGGGAGTCTTGGAGTGGAGCTGACGGAAGTGCTTGAGTTCTTCGAGAGGCAGGTCGTAGCCGCTCAGATGGAGACACGAATAGAGAAGCATCGAGCCGTGGCCCGCGCTGAGGATGAATCGGTCGCGTCCGAGCCAGTTGGGATCGGCGGGGTTGTGGCGCATCTCCGAGCCGTAGAGGTAGGCGCCGATCTCGGCGCAGCCCAGAGGGAGCCCTGGGTGGCCGCATTTGGCCGTCTCGACCCCGTCGAGCGAGAGGCCGCGGATCGCCTTGGCCACTTCGGCCAGCATCTGCTTCTCTGTGTCTTTCATCTGCTTCGTCTCCTTCAGTACGCGATGTATTCACGGTTTGGCTGCGGATCGTCGCTTCTCAACGGTCCCTTGTCGCTCCGGCAACCGCCGGATGAACCGAAGCATTCTGGTGTCGGGCCCGGGAATTGTCAAGTCGTGTTCCGCCCTACTCCAATCGTATGGCCGCGATGGCGACGATCGCGTCGAGGTCGAGGAGACCGTAGGGCGTTTGCCGGATCTGCGGCGGTCCTTCGCCGCGACACGAGAGCGTCAGCGCATGGAACGTGTCCTCGCCCGGCTGGGCCGGAGGAAGCGGAAGCGAGATGCGGTTCATGCCCTTCTGGCCCACGAGATCGCATGTCGCGAGCAACGCATCGTCCCAGTAGACCGAGAGGAAGCGACGACCCGGCGCGTCGTGCGGAACGGGGGCCGCCTCGATCGTCAGGGTCGTCGCGCGGTTGCCTTCCACCACGAAAAACGCGCGGGCGTGGCGGGCGTCCACGTCGCGGATGACGATTTGCGGATCGTCGAGCGAGCGGGGGCCGCCCCAGGACGGGTCGGCGAAATCGCGCGACAGACTGCGCACATCGAGACTGAACGGGACGCTCACGGTCATGGATTTCCATCGTTCGCGCAGGGTCTTCCAATCTCGGACGACGTCGGCGGGAGACTCGGGAGAGTCCGGGATTGCGCGCACGATAGGTTGGCGGGGCGGGGGAGTCGGCAGGTCGGGGCACATCGCGCGAAGAAGACGCAGACTGTCCTCGGCGTGTTTCCAGGTCATGTGATAGACCACCCAGACCCGCGGCGCGCGGCGCAGGCGCCAGTATGTCTCCCCCAGATACGTTCCCAAGTCGCAAATCTCGGGCGCGCTCGGATGGAAGCGCTCACGGTAGTAGTTATAGACATAGACGGTTTCGAGGCCCGATCCCGTGACACATTCGCGCGGCGACGCCTTCTCAGCCAGTTCCCGCGCCGCCTTTCGGATATCGGGCTTGTTCCGACGAGCGGCGGCAAGTTGGGGCTGAACCGCCGCGGCCAGCGCGGCGACAAGAACGAGCACCGCGCACTGCAGAGGGACTTCGAGCCTCTTGAATCGTCCCAAGACGAGGGTTTCCGCTCCTATCGCGGCGAAGAGCAGCATGGGGGGGATATAGATCAGATGGTAGCGACCCGCGCTCCAATGGCCGAACACGCCATACAAATACATCTGGACCAACTGGAGCGCGACCAGCCACAGGAAGAGGAAGAACGACACGAGGCGTCGCCGCCTCAGTCCGGCTGCCGCCCCGACCGCCGCCAGGCCGATGACGGTCCAGGCCACCGCGCCGCTGACCGCCGATCTCCCGCCAAAGGCCAGAGCCCGGGCCGTCGTGGCGAGCGACTGGGGCGAGAAAGAAGGAACGTCCGCTCCCCCGCCGCCAGGGGAGACATCCATTTCGAGCATCCGCAAGGCGAAGGGAACTACGGCCGCAAGCGCGAGCACGAGTCCGACGGCGGAGACAGCCACGGCGCGGCGAAGAAGCGTTGGTCGATCCTTGCCCCGCCCAGCCAGAAAAACGGGCACGGCGATCAGGGCGACCCAAACGATCTCCGTCAGAGTGAGTCCCAGAGCGAAATAGAGCGTCGTGCCGGCCAACGCGGGCCAGAGCGCGACCCAGACGAGCGCCCGCCACCGGCCCCCGTGCCGGAATTGCGCGAAGAGGGCATACACCCCGGCTAGGGCGAACAAGAAGGACACGGCATAGGGGCGAGCTTCCTGGGAGTATTGAATGTGCAGCGGCGAGACGGCGAGAAGTCCGGCGGCGAGCAGGGCCGCCCAACGGCTATCAAGAATGAGCCGCGCCACCAGCCACATGACCCACACGGCCGCCGCGCCAGCCAGGCAGGACGGGAGACGCAGGGCCCATTCCGACGTCGAGAGGCGGGCCACGCCGTATTCGAGAACATAGAACAGCGGCGGTTTGTCGGCCGGCACGCGGGTCAGACTTTGAGCGAGAGACGGCTCGAGTGCCGTGCGAGCCTGGATGACCTCGTCGAACCAGAAGCTCGGGGTCCCGAGCCAAGCAAGCCTCAGACCGAATCCCAGCAGGACGATAGCAAGCGGAAAGGCCCAATGCCAAGCGGGTCGGTCGGTTTGGGTCTGGGTCATGATGGAGATTTCCACGGAGGGCTTCTTGCCGCGTCGGGCGGCGGGAATGAACTGCACGGTTGAAGATCCCGCATCCGCCTCGATCTGCACAAACTTATAGTGCGTCGTCCCGAGAATTCCCTGCATAATTCCCAGCCCGCGCGGCGGGCGGCATAAGGTTAACCCGAATTTCTCACAGTAGGGGTTGCATCAGGCCGCGTTCTGTGGTATAAGTACTTTGTTATCAGCAATGTACAAACCACGGAG
>JAFGFN010000013.1 GCA_016931035.1 Candidatus Sumerlaeota bacterium | reverse complement strand
CAACGGCGGTATCGGTTGGGATGCCACAGGTGCGGGCGGCGGCGCTCTCGGCGCCAACTACGGTACCTGGTACCTCAGCGACGACGGTGTCAGCGCCAAGTTCCTCATCCCGGGCAGCGGCATGGACGACTTGGTCTACCGTGTCCGCGCGGGCCTCCGAAGCGACACGACGGCGCGTGCAGACACCTGCAGCTGGCGGCTCCTGGCGATCAGCTACATGTGTGTGGCTTGGCAGGGTGTCCAGGCGTTGACGATCGGAGGGGACGAAGTCGATGCGCCGATCTCGACCGATTCCTCGTTCGAGGCCCAGATCCACTTCACGCCCCCCTATAGCCTGAGCGAGTGGGGCGACGCCGAAGCGCTCGACACGACCGACTGGGTCGCGGCGGGGGACGCCTACGCACCGGCCGATGGCCGCGACTACTGCCTGACCTTCGACGGTCTCGACGTTGGCGACGACGGCCACCTGTGGATGGACTACTGCATCGTCGAGTCGTATCCGCGCCCGGTCGACGCGGCGACACCCGATCTTGCGTGGGGTGCCGGGGCCACGCCGTTCGACCACCCGACTGAAGGGTTCCACTTCCCGACGACGAGTCCCTTTTCCTACTTGGCGCTCCTGCCGAGCGGCGATGCAGGAACCAAAGGCCCGGACTTCGTGACCCTGACGATGGGCGAAATGCCCGGCGGGCCGGACACCGGTCTGTTCCGATGGTCGCAGGCCGCGCAGAATCCCACGACAACGACCCTGATGTACGTCGAGACGGCGGGCGAACTCCTTCGCTACACGATCTACTACCATTCCCCCGACCCGAACATCGCTCCGGTCGTTCGTTTCCAGACGGTTTCAGCAGCTCCCCGCGGAGTTCCGGTCGACAGCACCATCTGGTACGACGCCTTCGATTCGAGCTGGATGCGCGAACACCTAGCGAATTCGGATTCGGTCGATGCGCCGGGGACGCCGAGGACCGCCGCGTCCGGGGGTTCCACCATCGACGTGTATCGTTACGCGATGAGGACCGTTCCCGGTCGCTGGCTGCACTTCTACTGGGATGCGTATGGTTGGCCCGAGCGTTGGGGGTGGGCGACCAAAGGCTGGGCCGACCAGACCGGAGCGATCACCGTGACCTCGATCGTCCTGAACGGCAATCTGCCCAATCCGTGAGCGAGGGCGCGTCCCGAGAATTTGAACCGCGCCAGGGGTTCCACTTCCAAAGCCGTGGGTTGGCAATTCGGTCCTGAATTGCCAACCCACGGTACGCACGGTAGAACGGGAACCGATTTATCGGTTCCACAAAGCGAGGGAGAGCGTAGAGAGATTGTCGAACCGATAAATCGGTTCGCAGGCGGGAACTCGACCACCGTGGGTGGCCTCGACCTGACGGCCTCGGCGACCCACGGCTTTGTAGGTCAAACCGCTCGCGCGGTTCTGAGATCAGGTTCACTCTCACTAGCCCGATTCGGTCGATTCGCTCTCCGCCACGCTCCGTTTCCCGAGGAATGCCCCCGCCGCGATCATCACCGCTCCGGGGAACAACCCCGGGCTCAACGACTCGCGATAGAGCCACGCGATCAGAAGCGCCGAAACGACCGGAACGAAGTACGCCAACACAGCGATCAGATGCACCGAGCCGCGCTTGATCCCGATTTCCCACGCGTAGTAGGCAATCCCGATCGGGCCGATGCCCATGAACAGAATCCAGAACAGCGCCGTCCCGTTGAACGACGCGATTCTCGCCCATTCGCCGTTCACGGCTCCCACCGCTGCGGCGAGCAATCCGCAGAGGAAGAACATGAGTGTCGAGCCGCCCTTCTCTTCGGGCACGCGCCAACGTTTGATCAGAACCGAGTAGAGCGCCCAGAGAAACGCGCCGACGAGCGCCATCGCGTGCGGCAACAGGCTCGAAGGCGGACGCGAGAAGGTTTCGAGTCCTTTCGTCACCACAACGCCCGCGAACCCGAGCAGCGCTCCGGCCAGGGCGAGCGCGATGCGGGGCTTTTCGCCCAACAGCGCGAACCCGAGCAAAACCATCCAGATCGGCCAGAGATAGTTGATCAGAGACACTTGCGCCAGATCGGAATCCGCCGCTATGCCGAACGCGATCGCCAGGATGACGGTATACACCGCGATGCCGAAGAACCCGGCGACCGCCACGCGTCCGGGCAAAAGAACGAGGTCGCGCAGCCGATGCCGCCGCAAAACGTGGATCAGCGTGCTCGTCGTGACTCCGACGATACACGAAAGCGTCAAATGGGGCATCGCTCCGATCGCCCGCGCCCCGGCGGCGAAGCACGGTCCGCTCCAGCACCAAAACGCGAGAGCGACGATGGCCGAGGCGGTGGCCCAACGCGACGCGCCGTGGGCCGGATCTGCGGAAGAAGGTTTCATGGGAGTGTGACCGGAGAGACTACCGTTGGTAATCCACATGGCTGAAGAACCCGCCCACTTGGGCGGTGATTGCGAGAACGAGAAACAAGATCAGACCGATCCGCCCCGACCATCGCAGAGCGGTCCGCCACGAATCGATGCGCTTGGCGAGGAAGAACGCATGCAGACTCAGCGCGCCCGCGATGAAGGCCGCGCCGTTCACCGCCGCCGGCCAACCGACCAGCGCCCACCCCACGTTCGCCACGCTCATCTCCCGGTTGCCGAACCGCAGGAACGACCATCGGAACCGAATGTCGTGGTAGGCGATCGCCAACGCCGCAACAGGCAGAACGACGCCGAGAGCGATCTGAATCGCCATCGGCGTCGTGTCGGATTTGGGTGTTCTCCGGGCCATCTTCGGCCTCGTGACGGGAGTCCGTGGTGTCGCTCTACGGCTCCCGCGACTTCTCAACTCAGCCTCATTCCTTCCCCATATACGGATACCGGTAGTTGGTCGGCGGGAGGAAGGTCTCCTTGATCGCGCGGGGCGAAACCCAACGCTGGAGGTTGATCCGGCTGCCCGCCTTGTCGTTCGTCCCCGAGGCGCGCGAACCGCCGAACGGCTGTTGCCCGACCACGGCGCCCGTCGGCTTGTCGTTGATGTAGAAGTTGCCCGAGGCGTTGCGGAGCGCCTTGACCGCCGTGACGATCGCGAACCGGTCCTGGGCGAAGATCGACCCCGTCAGTCCGTAGGGGCTCGTCGTGTTGCAGAGCTCGAGCGCCTTCTCGTATTCCTTCTCGGGGTACACGTGGAGCGTCAGAACCGGCCCGAAGATCTCCTCGCACATGAGTTTCGACCGCGGGTCCTTCGACAGAACCACCGTCGGCTGAATGAAATAGCCTTCCGAGTCGTCGTACGTCCCGCCGCACAGGATCTCCATGTTGGGATCGTTGCGCGCGAACTCGATGTACTCGGTGATGGTCTTGTAGGCGCCCTTGTCGATGACGGCGCCCATATAGTTCGAGAAATCGCACGTGTCGCCGACGCCGATCGTCGCGATCTCGTCGAGCATCCGCTGCTTGACCTCGGGCCAGATCGAGTCGGGGATATAGGCGCGGCTCGCGGCCGAACACTTCTGTCCCTGGTACTCGAACGCGCCGCGCACGAGCGCGGCGACCAACACGTCGATGTCGCTCGATGCGTGGGCGACGATGAAGTCCTTGCCGCCCGTCTCGCCCACGATCCGCGGATACGAGAAGTACTTGCGAATGTCGGAACCGATCGCCAGCCAGATGGTCGAGAACACGTAAGTCGATCCCGTGAAATGCACGCCGCCCAGATCGAGGTGATTCAGGACGGGCGGACCGATCGTCGGGCCCGGACCGGGGACCATGTTGATGACGCCCGGAGGCATTCCGGCCTCTTCGAGCACCTTCATGATGTAGTACGCGGGCAGGATCGCGGCCGAAGCGGGCTTCCAGATCACGGCGTTCCCCATCAAAGCGGGAGACGTCGGCAAGTTGCCCGCGATCGACGCGAAGTTGAACGGCGAGATGGCGAACACGAACCCTTCGAGCGGTCGATGCTCGACATAGTTGAGCACTTCGCGCGTCGACAGCGGCTGATCGTCGTAGACTTCGGTCATGAAGTAGGGGTTGAACCGCCAGAAGTCGATCAGCTCGCACGCCGAGTCGATCTCCGCCTGGTGACACGTCTTGCTGGTGCACAGCATCGTCGCCGCGTTGAGCGTCTGCCGGTACTTCCCGGCCAGGAGCTCGGCCGCCTTGAGCAGCACGGTCGCGCGCGACGACCACTGCATGTCGCTCCAGGCCACCTTGGCCTCGTTGGCGGCGTCGATCGCCATGTCGGCTTCCTTGCCGCCCGCGCGATGATAGTGACCCAGGCTCTGCGAGAAGTTATGCGGCGGTTTCATCTCGACCAGGTCGCCGGTCCGCACCTCGCGTCCGCCGATGATGCAGGGCACCTCGACCGGGTTGTCGATCATTTCCTGGAGTTTGGCCTGGAGTTCCGCCCGCTCTTTGCTCCCGGGAGCGTAGCCGAGCACCGGCTCGTTTTGCGGTTTGCGAATGTGGAAAATCCCGTTGAACATATAGCATTCCTCCCTGGCGTTTGGCCGGGCAACGCGATCTGCCGCAACGGGCAATGTTAGGAAACGGAAAAAGTGCGGCCCGTGCAGAAGAATAGACGCCCGCCCCGACGGAATGTCAAGGACTAACCTGGATCCCTCGCAGAAATGGAATGAGACAGGGGTTCATTGTCGGTCTTGCGCGCGTTGTTGGCGGAGAGAGAAGGGTTGAGTCTCTGAGCGTCATCCATCGAGAATCGCTGTCGGGATCGGGATCGAAGTCGGGATCGGTTCTTTCCGGCTTTTCGATAGCGATCCCGATAGCGATTTCGATTCTGTCCTCGATTGGTCTTTCCGGTTGTTCCTGCGCAAGGCTGACGGGGACGCTTCCGATCGAAACGCTTTTTTCTGGATATCGCGCGGCGCTATCGCGATGATCCTCGCAGGTGGGACAACATGGACGAAACCCCGACACTCCCCCCCGTCCCCGCCGCGTTCGCGGGCCGCTATCATCGCCTCCTCTATCCGGGCTGGACCGGATGGATCGACAGGAGTCTTCATTCCACCGCGTCGCGCCCCTGGCTCGAACGTCCGCGCGATCTTCTCGAACAGAGCGCCGTGCGATGGTTCAAACGCGGCCGGAACCTTCTGGCGGAGGTTCGCTGGCCGGAAGAAGGTGGCACGGAAAGAAGTGGCACGGGCGTCTCGCCCGTGTCTTCTCATGAGCGGGACGCTCATGCCACGCTGGAAAGTGGCACAGGCGTCTCGCCTGTGTTTCTTCATGAGCGGGACGCTCATGCCACCGCCCATCCCACCGTGGTCCTCAAAGAATTCGGTTCTCTCGGGTTCGCGGGACTCGTTCGCAACGCTATCCGTCCCCCGCGCGCGGTGCGCGCCTGGGACCGAGCGTTCGCCCTCATCGAACGCGGCTTCAACACCTCGCGTCCTCTTTGGCTTCTGCTTCCGGTGGGAAAAGCGGTCGGCGCGCCCTCGTACCTCGCGGTCGAAACCGCTCCGCCCCACGCGCGATTGCGCGAGGTTCTCGGTCAAATTCGAAAAGGGGCGAACGAAGTGGATCTCGGCGGAGGCCGTCGCCTCGAAGCCGACGCGTTCCTCGCGATCCTCGCCCGCTATGTTCGCGCGATGCACGACGCGGGGGTCTGGCATCGCGACTTCTCGGGCGGCAATCTCCTGATCCCCCACACATGGCGCGCCGCCGAATCGCAGGACGAGAACGTCCGTTCGGCGCGCGACTCCTGGGTGCTGATCGACGTGAACCGCGCGCGACTGACTTCGGCCCCGGACGGCGTTCGCCCGGGCCACCGCATCCAGGATCTCGAACGCATCTCGCTTCCCGCCGACCGGCGCGAGGCGTTCTACGCCGCCTACGCGCTCGGAAACGCCGCTCTCGAAGCCGCCCAATCTCTCTACCTTCGTCGCGCGCGACTCTATCGCCGCTTGCGCGAGACCCACAACCCCGCGCTCCGACTTTGGCGCAAGATCTTCACCTACTGGATTCGGGTCTAGCGCCGTCTTCTTCGGTTCGGCTTCCGCCTTCAAGGCGAAAGGAGAAGAACCTCGCGCAAAGCGGAGAATCTCAACGCAGAGCGCGCAGAGAACGCAGTCTCGCATGATCCTTCGGCTTACCCAATGGCAATGAAAGCGCGAACTCGTCGAAATCGGTCGGGTTGTCACGCTTCCTGCGAACAGCGGCAGGAACCGCGCCAACCCTTCGTTCTT
>JAFGFN010000012.1 GCA_016931035.1 Candidatus Sumerlaeota bacterium | reverse complement strand
GGGCCGAAGCCCGCATCCTCTACGCGACGACCTCGGGCAAGGTCTACCACCTGAATCGCTCGAAGGCGCTCGACGATTACGCCGACGCGACCGAACAGCTTTGGCTGGCGACCCGTGGGTAAGACCTCGATAAGCGGCATCGGCGGCGTGCTCGGGGGACTCATCTCCGAGCCGTCTCAGACGACCAAGCCGACGGAATCGGAACCGACAGCGCCCACGAGACCGCCGAAACGCCTGGTCAAGCGGAGCAAGGCGCGGACCGGCAGACCACCCGGGAAGGGAGATTCTGGTTCGACTCAGAAGGAGAAGCTGACCGTTCGGATCGACGCCGACCTGGTGGAACAGTACCGCGACTGGTCCTGGGACGCCCGTTGCAACCTGGGAGAATTGGTCGGTCAAGCCATGCGGCTTCACCTCAGGAATCGACACCACGACTGCTGACGAGGACCTTCGCCGCTACGCGTTCCATCGCCTGTTTTCCCACAATGTCCGTTCAAATCACCCCGATCGTCAACAGTCATCTCGCGCCGAATTCCGAATCCTGATCGGTACTACCATCGGTGGCTTCCTCGCCGGAACTGGCTTATCCCAATACCCTTGGAGAAACAGAAAGGTCTCAAGTCTGCACCGAAAGAAGGCACGCCCCCTTCTCCGCTGACTTGTCCGCCCACTTGTCCGCTGGCTTGTCCGCTGGCTTGTCCGCTCGTGTGAAGGGGAAGCGAAGGTCAGAGGCTTCCGTCCCTATGGCCGCAGGAGCCCGGCCTGGACCATCGCCTCGCCGTGCTTGAGCAGGATCGCTCGGGCCAGGATCAGGTAGTTTTCGTTCTCATACGACCAGGACTGACCGAACGGCAGATATCGTTCATCGAGCATGTCGATCCTCGCCCGCATGAATGGTCCCAGCCGCCGATAGCTGTCGGCCCCCGTCTCGAAAACGCCCGTCTCCCGAATCTCGTGAAGCGACGCGGCCGCTTCGAGAGGGATGTCTGCCCAGGCGAACTCCTGCAATTCCTTCTCCATTACGACGGGCGTCAGATACGTCCGTTTCAGCGCGATGAACGGCACGAGATAGTGCTCGATCTGCGCACGGTTTGCCTGGAAAACAACGGCCGCCCGCTTGGTTTCGACCTCGGCATCAAGCCGCTCTTTCTCGGCCTTGAATTCTGCGAGCATGTCTGCGGTCGCCTTGTGGATCGATGCGGCCTCACGTTCGGCAACGAGACGCTTTTCACGGACTTCTTCTTCGGCCGCTCGGCGAGCCTCGCCGGCCAATCGCTCAAGATGCTGGTCCAATTCGTCGGCGATTTCCGTTCTGCGCTGTTCGCTCAAGGCGATCAGCTCCGGCGTCACGTCGGCCGACTCGATTCGCACAACGGCTTCGTCGAGCCGTTCGCCTCGGGACCCCTCTCGGGCGCGTCCCGCCAGTCGCTCCGCCCGACGGGCAAGCTCTTGGCACGCTCGCGTCGTGGTGCCAACCTCCCTCTCAAGGGAATCGACGGCCGACGCCAGCGCGCCGGTCGGGTCGTTCTCGACGCCACCAAGCAGATCGTCCAATAGCTGGCGTCGACGGTCCAAGTCCACGGCGCGGATTCGCAGGGCCTCGCGCTCGCCTTTCAGGTCGAGATAGTCGCGAGCCATGGTCTCCGTGTAGCGCAGTTCGCCTTGGGCATCCCCCGGCAAGACGTTCCAAGAGACGTTGAGCGTCTCCTCCGCCGCGCGAGACTGTTCGATACCCGGCTCCATGGCGGCCAGACGTCTGCGCAGCCGGTCGATTTGCGCGATTGCCTCACGTCGCTCCCCTTCCAGCTTGCTCCGTCTCGCGGCCAATTGCTCCCGTCGCGCCGCTCTTTCTTCTTCGGACGGAACGTCGTCGGTCCCAGCCAGGGACGCGGCGTCGGTACCGGGCGTTTCGGCTTCGGCGTTCTCATTCGTGGGCGTGATTTCGACAGCGCTGGGCGTGACGCCCGTCCGCTGGATCGCATCGAGCATCCAGAGACTCAGGACATACAACACGGCGATCGCCAGCGCGATATTCAGAAAGCGTCTCTCTCGCAGCAACATCGTTGGTCCGTCCTCAGGGCAAGAGCATCTTCTTCTCGACCATCAACAGACCGTATTTGCGGAGCAGTTGCTGCGCGGTCACGATCGTGTCGTGCTGTTGTGTCGAGGCATTCCGCCATTCGGTGCTCGTGGCGACGTAAGGAATCGGTCCCCGGGGACGCGCACCGACCCCGGTCGACGCCATTTCGCACAGGCGTTGCATCCCCTCTTCGGTCGGTGCCAGCACGCCGCGCGATTCGAGATAGGAGTAGGGGAACGGCATCTTCTCGACAGTCGTCTTCTTCACCGGATGGTAGTTGTCCGGAGTGATGAACGCTTGGAGATAATGCTGGATCTTCGGCAGATCCATCTCGAACTCGCGTTCCAATTTCTCCCGATCCGTGGCGAGCTGGGCTTCCGTGTCGGCCACTTCCTGTAGCGTCTTGTCCCGTTTCGCTTCGGCGGCGACGCGGTCCGCTTCGACTTGACCACGAATTTCCGCCGCCTCCCGTTTGGCCTCCACGAGGGCGGCGGCCGCCGCTTCCTCCGCTTTCCGGATCACCGCTTCGTTCTCCTCGGAAACCTTGGCCAGTTGCTCGTCGATACGGGCTTGTTGCGCCGTTGTCTGCGCGGCGCGGTAGTCCGCCAACGCCGTCTGTAAGTCGGGCAAGTCGCCTTGCGGACTGGTTCGAGCCAAGTCACGGATCGAACGGAGCATGGCGCGTCGCCGCTGATAGAGCTTCTGCATGGTCCGGGCGTCCACGCCGAGTTCCTTGACTCGCGTTTCGAGATCGTCCGACACGGTCGAGGGTTCGCCCAAGGATTCGGCTCGATCGAGCGGCGCAACGAGCGCCTCGTGTCGGTCGAGAAGTTCCTCGGCCTGCAACTTGTCCGGCGTATCGAGCGACAGCAGGACGTCGACCCGCCCGAGCAGCCCCTGATTCACCTCGTCGTTCCAGTCGATCCGGGCGTTCGCTAGGTCTTTCATGTCCTCGTCCCATTCAACCGCCTCGTCCCGGCATGCGTCGATCGCCTCCTTGGT
>JAFGFN010000011.1 GCA_016931035.1 Candidatus Sumerlaeota bacterium | reverse complement strand
GGAGCAAAGGGGTTAACAACCACGACCCTGGAGCATAATCGCCGTTCCACCGGCATGAAGCCGGCGGAGACGTTTCTCTTCCGAAACGAGGACCTTCGTCTGAAATACCGGGCACCCGGACGCGCGATCCGCGTCGCTCTAGGCTGGCGTTTCCGGGCGGTTTGCGTGTAGACTCACAGGGCTGGACCGAAGGGAGGGCGCGTCATGAAGATTCAGATCCTGGGGACCGGTTGTCCGAAATGCCAGGAGCTCGCGCGCAACGCCGAGCAGGCCGCGGCGGAGCTCGAGACACCGTGCCTGGTGGAGAAGGTGACCGACATCAACGACATCCTCGCCTTCGGAGTCATGATGACGCCCGCTCTTGCGATCGACGGCGAAGTCAAATCGGTCGGAAAGGTCCTTTCTCCGGCTGAGATCGAGAACCTGATGACCCGACCGTAGAGCATTTTCCACTGGAGGACTCGACCATGGCGAAGAAGTCTGCTGCTATTGTTCTTCTGGTGTTCGTGTTACTGAGCGTCGGTTATCTTTTGGGAAAGGAGGGTCGGCGTCGGTCCGCCGAGTCTGCGGCGCCGCCCGAGCAGGCGTCGCCGACCGAGGTCGCCGCGCCGGCTCCGACTCCCGCACCAGTGGTCGTCTCCGAGGTCGCGCCGACGGCCGTTGCCGACGCCGCCACGATGTCGCGCGAGATGGCGGCCGCCGCCGAGGCGACTTCGACGGGCAGCCCGACCCCGTCGCCTTATCCAACCCCGGTTCCGCCGCGCTACGCCCCGGGACAGACCAACCTGACCGTCTACTTCTTCCACCGCAAAGAACGGTGCGAGACTTGCCGAAAGATCGAGGAGTACACGGGCGAGCTGATGGGCGAGAAGTACATGACCGAGCTCGAAGACGGAAACATGGAGTGGCGCGTCTACTGCTTCGAAGAGGGTTCGGGCGAGAAGTTCCGCGATGAACTCGGGTTGTTCACATCGACCGTTGTCCTGGCCAAGGTGTGCGAAGGGAAGATTGTCCGGTCGAAGGACCTGGTCGAGCAGGTGTGGCAGAAGGTCAATGGGGACAAAGACGAGTTCATGAAGTACCTCCAGGGCGAGATCGACGCGTTCCGCGCCTCGCTCGATTCGGACGAAACCCCATGATTTCCTTCCCGGTCGTTGCGTTCGCTCTGGTCCTGGCGTTCGGCGCGCAGTCCTTGGGCCGGGTCTTTTCCCGGATGCAGAAGATCGAATGGTGGGCGCGGACGTTCACCGGATGGCTATTCATCGTCATCGGCGTTTGGTACTCGCTCCATTTCATTTTCGAGATCGTGTGAATTCGGGAACGCAGACCGGGGCGGCGGGCCGGAACGAGGCGATGAGTTTTCCGTGACTCCTGGACGGTCCCGATATACGATTCTCGCTATTCTCGCCCGGTCGTCCCGCAAGTCCGACACGGGTGCGAAAAGGATGGGGTTCGCACGGTCCATGTGGCGCAGGATTCACCGGAAACAGGAACAGATGAAGAAACGGCTGCGCGGCGCGTGGCTTCATCGGGTCTTTGGCGAGCATCTGCTCCGGGCGCACCTGTGGGTGCACGACCGCCGGGCGATCGCCGGCGGTCTGGCCTTGGGGTTGTTTGTCGCCTTCACGCCGACATTCCCGGCGCAGATGCTTCTGGCGGCGCTGGGGGCGATCTATTTCAGAGTGAATCTTCCTGTCGCCCTGACGGCGTGCTGGGTCACCAATCCGCTGACCCTGGGGCCGGTCTATCTGGCCTCCTGGAGACTGGGACGGTTCATTCTCGAAAAGGGGCTTGCCATCGACGGCGTTCTCGACGTTTTCTTTCACGCGGGCCGGATGCGCTCCATTGCCAAGCAGAGCGCCTGTTTGTGGACGGGCTCTCTCGTTCTGGCAAGTGTGGCCGCGCTCTTGGCCTATGGAGCGGTCTGGGTGTTCTGGGCGATGGCCGCGAGATGGACCGCGCGCAAACGGGCCGATGCCGACCGATAGAGCGATTGTCGAATCGCAGAAGGGAGAGTGGATCCGTGAGACCCGTACGGATGACTATCGCAGGGATAGTGGCGTCGCTCATCGCTGGGTGCGCTTGCGTCTCCCGCCTGCAGACAAGGTCGCTGGAGTGTTGGGTCTCATACATGGCGGGGGGCTATATCGGTCTGTACTCGTTTCGAGAGGGCGATATGACCGGCTGTTTCGAATATCCCGACCGGTTCCCTAATCCGGATCAAGCCGTCGACCTCGCGCATTACTTCGAAGGAAACGACTGTTCGCAGGGATCTCTTATCGGCCGCGACGACTCCGCCGGTTGGCTCTTCCCGGTCGCTCACAAGCCGCGGAGCGAATTGGCGAAACTCGAACCTCCCGCGAAGGATGCGGAGTCCGTGGTGGCGATCGCGCCTCTAACCAAGGATCGAGAAGGGCTTGCGTTCTAGGTGGAGGCGGAAGGCGAGGGGTTCGTTCTGGCGAGAATCGAGTCCGTTCAACCTGCCTCGCCCTCGGATCTGGGCGCGGGTGTCGTTCCCACGCCGAAACTGGAATGGACGCGCCCTCGGAGCGGCGCGGAGGAATAGAAGAGACAATGAGGCCACGGATCCATCAGGAAAGGAGAGAGAGCCATGGAATTACCCGAGTATGTGACTGTCGATGAGGTGAAACGAGTTTGCAGTGAGATCGGATTGCGCGACTGGTCCCAAATCACGGACCCCACCGTTTCGGGGGAAGAAGCTTCCACGATCCTCGGTATTGTGAATGTCCAAGGA
The DNA here is from genome assembly GCA_016931035.1 of Candidatus Sumerlaeota bacterium. Classification (GTDB taxonomy): domain Bacteria; phylum Sumerlaeota; class Sumerlaeia; order UBA8349; family UBA8349; genus JAFGFN01. The sequence continues at coordinate 52,625 of JAFGFN010000011.1, read as the reverse complement.
ATGGATGTTCCTCTTGAGGTCTTCCGAAAGGGTCTGGAGGTCGAGCTGGAACACGGGACGAGATTCGAGGATGCGAACGTGACGAACAACCACCCCGTCCTGACGGGCAAGATCGTGATCGCCCATCTCAAGGAGACGATGGACTATTACGAGAGAATCGACGTCGCCGAGTTGGAGGGGGATTTGTTGAAGGCGGTGTTGTCGAGGAATCTGGAGAAGATCGAATCCAAGTATAGAATGCTCGTAGAGGCCCAACAATCGCTGAATCGATCGGTCGCCGAGCAATTGAAGAAGCGCACCTGAGATGCGGCCGCAGATGTGGGCGAACAAGGGATTGCTCGTCTTGTCTCTTTCAACGGCGGCGTTCCCGGTCTCTCATCCGCGGGGTTCCCAATTGGGAAGCGAGGTTTCGCCGCGATAGTTCGAGTTGTTGTAGGGATTCGGTCGGATCGGGGAGTAGATGCGGTCGCCCTCGAATGGCCGGTCCTGGGTGTAGATCCAGATCGATTCGGTGTCCCAGTGGAGAATCTCGTCGCGCGCGTCGCCCGCGAGGTCGCGCGCCTCGCTGCAGAGCTGCGGGTGTCCGTCGCCGGGAAAGAGCACCACGCAGCGTCCCTGACCGTCGATCATCCCTCCGTGTTCCACGTTCCCGGACAGCAGCGCCAACTCGGTCCCGCTCCCGGTCCAGTTGACCGGGTTGAGGATGTTGCCGAGGGCTTGAAGGCCGAAGTCGAAGAGTCGGCGGCCCGTGCAATTGTGAAGCGACACGATGCTCGGGTGATGCCAGAAGGTGATGACATAGAACTGAAGGCCGGGCAAGTCGTCGCGGAACCGCGCGGCGCCGATCCGTTGGGCGTGACCCTTGACCTCGTGGTGGAGGACCTGGCCGTCGGCGCTGAAGATGTTGAAGCCCGCGTCGCCCGACGCGGTGGCGATTTGCATGTCCGAGCGGTCGGGATTGAACCGGCCGATGCAAATCTCGTCGGTGTGGTCGGGCCAGTCGTGGTTCCAGAGCACGCGCCCCTCGCAATCGAAGAGGGTGTAGCCGCAGAACAGCTCGTCGCGGCCGTCGCCGTTCACGTCGCAAGGCACGGGGAAGTGCCCGGTGTTGCTCAAGTGTTGGCCTTTCGGGCGTCGCGCGGACCAGAGAAGATTCAGATTGTCGTCGTAGACCCAGACTTGGGAGTAGCGGTCCTTGATGAGGATGTCGGAGGGACGCGCCTTGCCCCGGAAGTTGGCGATGACGATCGAATCGCCCAGGACGTGGCCGAAACGATCTTCGGCGGCGGGGTTCGAGGGGAGGGCCGTCTTGTTCTTCACCGAACCGTCGCGTCCGTCGAGGATATAGAGTTTGAAGTTCTTGAGAGTGAGCACTTCGTCGCGTCCGTCGCCGTCGATGTCGTAGATTTGGCAGGGGACGTCGCAGGTGACGAGCGCGGCGTCGGGATCGCGCGACGGCACGCCGAACTGCCAGAGAACGTTGCCGTCGAGATCGAACGCCGTGAGGCAGCGGACCGCCGAATAGCCGTCCTTCTCGGTCTCGAGCTTCACGTGTTGCGCGGCGACGAAGTCTATCTGTTCCCTGTTCTTCAAGTGGCCGAACCGAAGTTGACGGCCCGTGCCGAAGCCGCGGGTGTCGATCTTCTTCCACAAGACGGGCTTCGCGTACTTCTCGCGTTCCGCGTCGAGCTCCCGCTCTTGTTGCGAACGAGTCTGGACGTAGGCGTCGAACGCCGGGTCCTCGGCCTCGACCAGGACGGAATCGAAGGCGGCGGTGCTTCGCGCGATCAGGCCGACGTTCCCTTGGGCGTAGCTCGAGTCGGTCGCGCGGAGGAGGGTTTCTCCGTCTACGCCCGCCTCGATCCGGTCGCCTCGGACCGACGCGAAAAGTTCGTAGACCGTGTCGTTGTCGTACGCAAACGCGCACTCGGCGAGAACGACGGGCTCGTCGTGGTTCTCCTTCACAATCTTCAGCGTCTTGCCCTCTTCGAGCGCGAGGCGATAGTATTGCCTCGGGTGACGATGGCGAAACGCCATGCCGACGAACCCGCTGTCGATCTTGAGCGGCTGAACGCGGACCCGAGCCGTGTAGTCGGCCCAGAGAGGGTCTCCCGCGGCCAGAAGGCGCGGGAAAGGGTTCGTGTCTTCGAGGGTCTGAATCATGCGGCGCCGGCCGTCGTCTTCGATGAGGACCCACGCCGAGATGGCCGGCCGCCAGGCGTTCGACACCGTCGATTCGTACCAGGGGCCTTTGCGGGTCTCGGGCGTCAGGAAATGGTATTCGCCGAACGCGAAGTAGTTGGACGGAAACTTCCCGACGTCGAGCGATCCGAAATCCTCGCGAAACAGAGTCTTCATCGGTATGATCTCCCCTCGGGATCCCCACGGACCCGTCTCGGGATATAACGCACCGACCCGAAAAGATCAAACGCATAGGAGAAATCGGATGGCGATCGACCGGCACGGTTTGACGACCCGCCACAATCCCCGACACGTGAAACCCGATGCCGAGTCCCCGCTCAGCGTCGGGAACGGCGAGTTCGCCTTTACAGCCGACGTCACGGGAATGCAGACGTTCTACGACGAGTCCCTGCGCGGGACCCCGCTTTGCACCCAGTCGCAATGGGGATGGCACACGAGTCCCAAGCCCGCCGGAATGGAGTTCGGCGATTTCCGCATGTCGGTCTTCGACACGCCCCGCGGCCCGCTCGGATTTCCCTTGAGAGGGGAGGGGCAGAAGGCCCTCTACGCCTACCTGCGCCAGAACCCGCACCGCGTGAATCTGGCCCGGATCGGAATGGTTCTGACCCATCCCGACGGACGGCGCGCCGCTCTCGCGGATCTGTCGGAGATCGATCAGACGCTCGATCTCTGGAACGGCGTTCTGACCAGTCGGTTCCGTTTTGCGGGCGAAGCGGTGACGGTCCTCACGGCGTGCCACCCCGAGCAAGACCAGGTCGTCTTCGCAATCGAATCCCCCCTCGTGCGTTTAGGCGCCCTCGCCGTCGAAATCGCCTTCCCAGGGCCTTCGCCCAACGCAAGAAGTGACACGGGCGTCTCGCCCGTGTTCTCCGCGGCGCAAAGCGCCACGCATCATGAGCGGGACGCTCATGCCACGGAAGGCGTGCCGGAAGATACTTGGTCGCTCTACATCTCCGGTTCCGATTGGGCCCATCCGGAGCGCCACGGGACGACCTCGCTCGCGGACGGACCGAATCGGATGGACTTGGTTCGAACTCTCGACGCCGATCGCTACCACGCGTCGATCGAGTGGCGCGGCGACGCCCGGGCGGAATCGCCCGAGACGCACCGTCGGATCGTTCGTCCCCGCGGCGACTCCGAGCGGTTCGAGATCGTCTGCGCCTTTGCCGAATGCTCGCTCGAAGGCCGAGTGCTGCCCTCCGTTTCCGAGACGCTCGACGCGGCGCGCCGGTGGTGGAACGCGTTCTGGACCGAAGGAGGCGCGATCGACCTGTCCGGCAGCGCGGACCCTCGCGCCCCGGAGCTCGAACGCCGGATTGTCCTGTCGCAGTATCTCACGGCAATTCAATGCTCGGGCTCGCGCCCTCCTCAAGAGACCGGTCTGACGACGATGAGCTGGTACGGCAAGTTCAACCTCGAAATGCACTGGTGGCATGCGTTCCACTTCCCGCTCTGGGGGCGTCCTCATCTGCTCGAGCGAAGCATGGAGTGGTACTTGGCTCGGATGCCCCTGGCGCGCGAGATGGCTCGGAAAATGGGACTCGACGGCGCGCGATGGGTGAAGATGTATGGCCCCGAAGGATGGGACGATTGCTGTCCTTCTCCCATCAGCCCGCTCCTGATCTGGTGTCAGCCGCATCCGATCGCCTACGCCGAAATCCTCTACCGCGCCCATCCAACGCGCGAGACGCTGGATCGCTACGCTCGCCTCGTGTTCGACACCGCCGAATTCATGGCGGCATTCGCCTCATGGGACCAGGAGAGCGGACGCTATGTCTTGCCCCCGCCGATTCACACGGTCCAGGAGGTGTACCCTCCCCGAGAGGCGCTCAACCCGGTTTTCGAACTGGCCTACTGGCGCTACGGTCTCGAGATCGCCCAACGCTGGCGCGAGCGGTTGGGCCTGGGGCGATGCGCGGCATGGGACATCGTCCTGGCCAAGTTGGCCCCCCTGCCGGTTCATGAAGGGGTTTACGTCGGTCACGAAAACGCCCCAGACACATTCACCAAGTACAAGATCGATCACCCGTCGATGCTCATGGCCTTGGGCTGCCTTCCGGGATGGGACGTGGACCGCGAGACGATGCGGCGCACGCTCCACAAAGTGTTGGATGAATGGGACTTAGGGGCAAAGAGCTGGGGATGGGATTACGCCATGATCGCGATGTGCGCCGCGCGGCTCGGAGAACCGGAGGCCGCCATCGACGCTCTCTTTTCCGACCTCGCCCAAAACCGGTTCCTGGCGAATGGACACAATCCCACCCGACAGGACCTGCCGCTGTATCTTCCGGCGAACGGGGCTCTGTTAATCGCGACGGCGATGATGGCCGCCGGGTGGGACGGATCGCCGCCGGGGGCCGATGCCCCCGGTTTCCCCAAGCCACCCGGGTGGGTCGTCCGGAACGAAGGGCTGAATGCTTGGCTGTAAAGAGGTTATGGGTCTTTGGTTCAGAAACGCCTTTCTTTCGAAGGAGAGCACTTTGCACGGCACGCTCCGGCCCGCACTCCCCGAAACAGCCGCCGGCGTTTATTGCTTGAAAAAAGAATGGTTGGATGGTTAGGATGCCCGCGTCTGCGAACCCAAATCCGCGCGTCCGATGTTGAAAGTGCTCACGATTATCCATGATGACCGGACGTTGTGTTACATAGGATTCAATTATGGCGAGGTCGCCGACCTATCCCGAGTCGCAGTCGCCCCAGGAAGAGGGGACGCCCTCGCCTATGAACGCCGGACGGCAGCGGAGCGCCACGCGGATGACGATTGCTTTCCTGGTCGGCATCCTGGGGTCTCTGTTCGTCTGGATCGCGACTCCTTACAACAACTTCGTCCTCAACTCCGCCTACATCTCGGACAGTTTTCTCCCGATCGCCGCTTTGTTCGTCATGTTCCTGATCGTCCTGGTGGTCAATCCGCTGCTGCGGGCACTGGCGCCGCGTTTCGCCCTTACGACCCGTCAGCAGGCGCTCATCCTGGCGGTTTTGTTCATTGCCAGCGTGGTTCCGAGCCAAGGGCTCCTTCGACAACTTCCGTATTGTCTGGCCAAGGCCCCCTATGCCGCGCGTCTGGACGGAGATCTGGCGGAGATCTACAAAGGGATGAATCTCCGTCCGTCCCTTTTCCCCGACAACGTGACCGGCAAGGGGACCTGGATCAGCGATCGGTTCATAGGCGAACTTCTTCCCGACGAATCGATTCCGTGGGGCGCGTGGGTTCCGCCCCTCTTCGCCTGGGGCCTCCTCTTGTTGCCTTCCTGGATGATGATGTTGGGGTTGAGTCTGATCGTTTTCCCCCAATGGCGCCGAAACGAGCGTCTGGCTTTTCCGCTGTTGACCGTGGAGGGGGCGCTCATCGAGAACCCCGGCGAGGGGCGCGCCTTCGCGCCGATCTTCCGCCGAACGTCCTTCTGGGTGGCGGCGGGGACGGTGTTCGCCCTTCATTTCTTGAGTGGGGCGAGCACCTACCTGCCCGACGCCGTCCCGACGGTTCCTCTGAACTGGACGCTCCAGAGGCTTTTCACCGAACAGCCCCTGAACAACGTACCCGGGTATATCCACACGAACCGAGTGTATTTCATTTTCGTCGCCATGGCGTTCTTCATGCCGAGCCGGATCGGCTTCTCTATCTGGTTTTTCACGCTCGCCTACGCGGTGCGACAGGTGATTCTGAAAAGCTATTTCCCGCCCTATTACGAGACGACGATCTCGGACCACCGCGTGGGCGCTTTCATCGCCGTGATGCTGGGGATTCTCTGGCTGGGACGTTCGCATTGGGCTCACGTTTTCGGGTGCCTGTTTCGCCCGCCGCGCAACGACGAAGATCGGCGCGACCGAGGCGCCGGCGGCATGTTCCTGGCCGGACTGCTCGGTATGTTCCTGTGGTTCACGTTCTACGCCCGGGTCCAGTGGTTCTGGTCTCTCTCGTTCGTCGCGACCGCCTTCATGATCTCCCTGGTCATCACCCGCGTCGTTGCCGAAACCGGGATCCCGTTCATGCGAATCGACATGGCATACAGAACGGCGTACCGATTCCCGTTTATCCACATGGCCGGCCCGTCGATGGTCACGAGCACGTCGCTCTACTTCTCGTATTTCGTCTCGATTCTCTACGCGCTTCCCTCGCGCGTGAGCGCCACGACGATGGCCGCCCACGGGATCGGATTGGACGAGACGGCGTCCCCACGCCACCACCTCCGGCTTCTCTGGATATTCCTGGTCACGCTGCTTGTCGGAACCGTGATCTCGGGCGCGGCGCACTTGTGGTGCAGCTACAACTACAGCATGTCGCTCGACTTCAAACAACCGACCATCAGCGATTTCGGAATCCGACGGCTCGACGACCCGCACGTCATTCTCAAACGGTTCACGACCGGAGGAACCATGGATCGTCCGGTCATGTACAACGAACCCGCCCACATGCTGTTCGGTGCGGCGCTGGCCGGAGGGCTCCAGTGGGGATGCCTGATGAGTCCCCGATTCCCGCTCCACCCGATCGGTCTTCTCATGGTCGGGACGCATCACTCGAGAACGGCGTGGGCGAGCATCATGATGGGATGGCTGCTCAAGGTTTTCATTCTCCGGTACGGAGGGGCGCGGCTCTATCGTCGAATGCAGCCGCTGCTCCTGGGACTCATCATGGGAGAGGTTTTTGCGACGGTCTTCTGGTCCCTGGTTCCGCCGCTGATGGTGGTTCTGGACCGCCCCTACTTCTTGATAGATATTCAGCCTCAGTGAGCCGAAAGGGATTGAAGGCTTCTTCGGAGAATCGTATATAGGGAGAGATCCAAGGTCGGGACGGCGCGATTTCCGTCGATCCCGACAAAGTATTGAGCGGGTCGAAGGGGATGATTCAGATGGGACGTGTCCAACTCTCTTTCCGAATTCTTCTCGCCGCGTGGGCGATGGCCGTTTGGCTGGGCTCACCCGTGGCGTGGTCGCTCAGCCCGCGTGTCGAGGAGATTCGCAACGACACCGAGTGGTTCGCGGGATTCGAGAACCGACTGATCGGCAGTCCGAGTCATGACGCGGCGCTCCGCGAGCTCGAGGAGAAGATTCGAGCCGTCCCGGGCGTCCAGGTCTGGACGCACGAGTTTCCGGTCGTCGCGCCCGTGTTCGGACGCGCGGAACTGACGCTGGAACCGGGTTCGCCGTCGGCGGGCACGCACCGCATCTACCCGATCTGGCCCGCTTCGTGCCGTCCGAATACGACTCCCAAAGAAGGCATCTCCGGACGACTCGTCTATATCGAAGAGGCGGACATCCCCGACGTTCCTTCGCGCAGCCTGCGCGGAAACATCGCCGTCATGGAGTTTGTGGGGCGGCGGAACTGGGAAAGGGCCGCCAACGCCGGGGCGCGGGCCATTCTGCTCCTCGGCTCGCCGCGCGAGAATCTCGTCGATGCTCACAGCCATATCGTCAACCTTCCCATCGACGTTCCCCGTTTCTACATTCCCGAGGGTCCGCTCGCCGATTCGCTGCGGACTTCGCAGGCCGGGCAAGGCAGGCTCTACGCCGAGGCGAAGTGGGAAGAGGTGACGGGCCGCAACATCTACGCCCTTCTCAAGTCCGAGAAGGCGCCCGAGGGTCAGAAGGTTCTGGCCTTCGGTGTGCCGACCGACGCCATGTGCGTCGTTCCCGAGCTCGCCAAAGGGGCCGACGTCGCCGTCGACACGGCATTGGCGCTGAATCTCCTGCGGCACTACGCCGAGAATCCTCCGCCGCGCCATCTTCTCTTCGCGTTTGTCGACGCCTACGGCATGGCGCAGATCGGTTCGCGCGAGATGCTCGCGGCCCTCTCGGCCACCCCAAGGGAACGGGAGATCAAGATTAAGGGCACCCTCGATCGGTTGGGGGAATATCGCGAACACGTCGCCCTGGTTCGCCAGCTGGACGAGACAGGCGATCCTCTTGCCCAATTGCATCTGGCCGGCGGGGGCGCCTCCCCCAACATCCTGACGGCGATCCTCGGGTTCCCCGTCCTGATCATCGCGTTCCTTGTTTCCGGGGGCCGAAAACGATGGGTTGTGTCCGGCGTCCTGGCGGGCCTGATGGTCGTTTCCTTCTCCTTGAACACCTTCGTTCTCAAGCGCGAGATGCCACCCAACTACCGGCCGCTCCATCGCTATGTCAAAGACGAAGTGGCCCGGTTTGTCGTTCAGGTCGAGGCGGAACTGTTTCCCAAGCGACTGGACCTTGCCGCCGTTCCCAAGGGCGAGAAGGAACTCAGGGCGAAACTCGAGAAGGAAGTCGAAGCGCTCGACGCCAAGCGCAAGTCCTATTTCGCGGCTCAGAAACAGATGCTCACGGAAGACGGGTTGACGCCCGAGGTTCGCCCCATAGCCGAAGACCTGTGGCGTCGCGTCCGGGACCGGGTCCTTGGCCAGGAGGAACAGACGTTCCAGATCGAGCGGACGAACGACTTGCGCAACAAGCTCCGCGGGGATCTCATGGACGAACTCGGGTTGAACGGTCTGCCCGACGCGGCAGAGACGACCCCGCTGAGTTTCCTGATGGGGCTGGATTTGTCGGACTCGGGGATCGTGGTGGGTCCCAACCTCCTTTGCGATCTCTGGGCTCAGGATGAGAAGGGGAACTTCCAGTCTCTGAAGACTTGGCTGCTGTCGAGGATCAAGGACGAGCGCGCCGGCACGGAGGTCTGGCCGGAGAATCTCAGGCGCTATGTCGATATTTCGCCCGCGGGCGGACAGGAATACAACGGCTCGTACTCGATGCCGCACGTGACGACCCTTACCTCGGGCATTGGGCAGAGTTTCGGCGTCATGAGCACCACGTGGGCGACCCTCGACGGTTACCGCGAGAAGGTCGATACGGCCTACGACCGCCCCGATCGGCTGCGTTGGGATCGGCTCGAGGGACAGATCGAGGCTACCTTCGTCTTCCTCGACACGCTCCTTTCCGATACCGAATTTCCCCGGGAGAGGAAGGTCGCGACGAAGTGGAGCACCGCCGAAGGAGTCGTTGTCGACCTTTCGCCGGGCGAACCGGTGCCCCGCGTTCCGATGGCCGGTTATCTCGTCACTCTTCAGGCGGGCACCACCAAGGGCTACACGGCGACCCCCAAGCTTCTGACGAACGACGGAGCGGGCGTTCGGCGACAGGAGTTCCGTTTTACCGGCGTCGACGGTTCCTTCCGTTTCGACGTCATTCCAGGGCACGTTTACGGCAACAACCACGTGGACGGAACGGAAAAGCCCAAGCCCAACGTTTACGTGCAGGGCTATCTCCTGGCCGACGACGGCCGCATCATCCGGGGCCTGGACCTGGCCAAAGCCGGTCGTGGCATCCGGGTGGACATCAAGGACATCCGCGTCAAGACGGACCTCAAGCCTTTGCGCGCGGTGGCCTTCACTTGCGAAGAACTCGACGCGCTCGAGATCTCGGATACCCGTTTCTTCCAGGATTTGGGCAGCGCCACGATCCTCGACGTGCGCCGCGGCGGGCCGCCGCAGCGGGTGAATTTCACCCTGGCCGAGGGCATCATGACCGTCCTGCTCGAACCGGGGACGCGATGGATGGCGGTGCTCCGCGCCGGGGTGGCCCGCAACAGAATGGCATTGTTGAACGTGATGGAACCGAACGCGGGGATGAATCTTCCGGTTCGCGAGACGATGAAAGGCTTCGTCCTCGGCGAACCGCTGGCGGCGACTCCCTTCTATCAGTCGGCGCTCGACCTTTATCGTCTGGACGAACGGCGCCTGCGCGACTACCGCGCCAAGGGCATCACAAGCGTCGCGATCGACGACCTGCACGCGAATTCCGCGAGGATGCTCGCGGCGGCCGACGAGGCGATTGTCCGCGACGACGGCGCGGCCTCGTACTACAACTCCACGGGAGCCCTGGCGAACGAGATCCGCACCTACCAGGCCACGCGCGACACCGCGCAGGACGTGGTGCGCGGGGCGATCTTCCTCCTTCTTGCACTCGTCCCCTTCGCCTACGCTTTGGAGCGGCTGCTTGTCGCCACGCCGCGCATCTATCGCCAGATCGTCTCGGTCCTCATCATCTTCGGGGTGATGACGGCCATCCTCTGGAGCTTCCACCCGGCATTCAAGATCAGTACGCAGCCGCTCATGATCATCATGGCCTTCGGCATTATCTTCATGAGCCTGATGGTCATGACCATGGTCTACATGCGGTTCTCGACCGCCGCCGACGAACTGCGCAGCGGACGGGCCGAGGCCAGCGGCGCGAAGACCTCGCGCTTCGGAGTGGCGAGCACCGCCTTCCGGCTCGGCATCGCCAACATGCGCAAGCGCAAATTGCGCACCTTCCTCACGGGCTTCACCATCGTTCTGGTCACCTTCGCCCTTCTCTGTTTCACCTCCACGAGCAGCTACGTCGGTCAGCGCGAGTCGAAGCTGGATGTCGTGCCGCCCTACACCGGGGTCCTGGTTCGCGAGCCGTCGTTGCGCAAGATGCCCGCCGATGCGGTCGACCACATCCGCAGCATCGTCGGTCCGGACCGGATCGTTTCTCCGCGCTACTGGTGGCTGAGCGAGGAAGAAGGGCAGTGGCGGCTGCACGTTCGGAACCCGAAGACGGGCAAGGCTTTCTCGGCGAACGCCGGACTCGGGCTGGACGCGGCGGAATCCCACTTTACCGACATCGCCGCGATCTGTCCCGAGTGGGAGCGATTCGCCCAAGGCAACGGCTGCTATCTGTCCGAAACCGCGGCAAAGGAGACCGGACTCGAACCGGGCGACGAGGTGGTGGTGGGCGGGCGGACACTGGAACTCATCGCAACGTACGACACGGCCGAGTTCGACCGCGGATTGAAGGGCATCGACGGAATGTCGATATCGCCGGCCGACTATTCCATGATGTACGGCGACGAAGCCAAGCAGATGCGGACAACGGACCTCAACCAGCTGGCCGAAGAACTCGAAAGCGGCGCCGGACTCGAATCGAGCATCGATCTGCGCCCCCTCTCGGGTTCGCAAGTCGTGGTCCTTCCGGCCAAGATGGTTCAGGAACTGGCCGTGAGCGACTTGAGGTCGGTCGCCATCCAAGCGAGCGACACCGAGGACGCGACCAGCCTCGCCTCGCTGCTCGTGAGCCGCGTGGCCTTCCCCATCTACTACTCGTCCGCGGAGGGGACTCGAGCGATCACGACGATTCCGCTGCTTCCGCGACCTCCGAAAAGCCTGTTCATACCGCTTCTCATCGCCGGCCTCATCATCTTCAACACGATGCTCAGCTCGATCGCCGAGCGGAAACGAGAAATCCATATCTATACGAGTCTGGGACTGGCGCCGCTGCACGTCGGGTTCCTCTTCCTGGCCGAGGCGATCACCTACGGTCTGATGGGCGCGATCTTCGGATACGTGGTGGGACAAGGTCTCGCCACGGTGTTCAGCCATTTCGGCTGGATGGGAGGCCTGACGCTGAACTACTCGGGCACCCAGACGATCTCGGTCATGATCATGGTCCTCGCCGTCGTGATCGTCTCCTCTCTCGTGCCGGCGTATCTGGCCGGCAAACTCGCCGCGCCCAGCAACAAGATGACCTGGCACGTGCCTCGCCCCGTGGACGACGCAATTCGCGACACGCTGCCGTTCACCGTCACCGGACAGACCGCCAACGGAGTCGTGGCGTATCTCTATGAATACCTCGATGCGCACCGCGAAGGAAGCATCGGGAACTTCGCGACCGACGACTTGAAAGCGTTTCACAAGCCCAACGGCGGAGTGGACATCCTGTGGATCGAGGGCACCGTGTGGCTGGCGCCCTACGATTTGGGCGTCCGCCAACAAATCCAGATCGGCATTCGCGAAACGGTGGACGAAGACATCTACGCCATCGACCTGGAACTGCAGCGCGGATCGGGCCAGGTGCAGAGTTGGTGGAAACTAAACCGGGTGTTCATCGGCGATCTGCGCAAGCAATTGCTCGGCTGGCGCAAGCTCCAGGCCGAGAGCGCCATGAGATACATTGGCAAAGGAAACGAGATGCTCGGATACGCCGAGGTGAAGCAGACCTAGGCCAACGGCGATTTCCTCGAGGACCCGGACGAATCGCGTCGTGCCCCGCGAAGAGAATGCAAGACCCCGCCAGGAGAAGGAGCAAAGGTGGCTGACTCATGAAAGAAGACAGGGATCTCAAGGAATTTCGCGATCTGATGCCGCCCCCCGATCAGTACGAGGAAGGCTTCGGGTGGCGGACGGTCTTCATGGCCCTCTTTGTCGGGCTGTTGATGACTCCTGCCCAGATCTACATGCACCTGGTCGCCGGCGTCGAGATGGGGTCGGCCGCGCAGTGGGTGACCGTCATCCTCTACGTCGAGGTCGCGCGACGCGCCTTCACCACCCTGAAGCGGCCCGAGATCTTCATCCTCTTCTACATGTGCGGCGCGGTGATTCACACCGACGCCGAAGGCCTCCTCTGGCGCCAGTTCGAGGTCCAGAGCGTGAGCATGAGGCAGTTGGGCGTCAGCGAGTACTTCCCCTGGTGGTACGCGCCGACCGATCCCGACGTCCTCGGAATGCGTTCCTTTTGGATGAAGGCCTGGCTGGTGCCGATCCTGATGGTTTGCGGTCAGAGGTTTGTCTCGCGACTGGATCATTTCGGTCTGGCTTACGTCATGTTCCGTCTCACCGCCGACGTCGAGCAATTGCCCTTCCCCATGGCGCCGGTCCACGCCATGGGTATGACGGCTCTGGCCGACGCCTCGAGCCAGAAGGACACCTGGAGGTGGCGGACGTTCTCGATGGGTTCCGTCGCCGGCATCGCCTTTGGAGCGGTCTATCTGGCGATACCCAACGTCACAAGCGCCATCTTCTCCGAAGGGTTGCGCATCCTTCCGTTGCCGTTCGTCGACATGACCACGTATACGGAACGTCTTCTTCCCGCTACGGCGATCATGATCAGTTTCGACCTCACCTTCCTGATTCAGGGCATGGTTCTGCCCTTCTGGGCCATGGTCGGGAGTTTCATCGGACTGCTCATCACGCTTGTCGCCAACCCGATTCTGTACAGGACGGGAGTCCTGCGGAGCTGGGAAGAGGGCATCGGTGCGATTCAGACGCTTCAGTCCAACATGATGGACTTCTACTTCAGTTTCAGTCTCGGACTCGCCTTCGCCGTCGCCAGCATCGGCATCTTCCACGTGCTCTCTCAGTTCCGTTCCAAGAACAGGGAACTCGACGAGGCCGGGCGCCCGAAGGTCCAATGGAACCGGCTGTTCCAGGCGCCCCCCGGGCGCGGCGACATTCCGATCTGGGTGGCACTTCTCATCTACGTGTTCTCAACCTCGTGCTACATCGCCGTGGCCTACATCCTCGTCAACTACATTACGCCGGGCGAAAACAACACGCGTTTCCCGCTTTGGCTCCTTCTGTTCTATGGGTTTCTCTATACGCCGATGCTCAGCTACATATCGACCCGGATGGAGGGCATCGTCGGCCAGCAAGTCGCGGTCCCCTTCGTACGCGAGGCGACATTCATCCTCTCGGGTTATCAGGGCGCGGCGATCTGGTTCACGCCCATCCCGCTACACGACTACGCCAAACAGGCCCAATTCTTCAAGACGACCGAGCTGACCGGAACTCGCTTCAGATCGTTGATCAGCACCGAGATTCTGATTTACCCCATCATGGTCGCTGGAACGCTCCTCTTTAGCCAGTTTATTTGGTCGATCGACAATGTCCCCAGCGAGATGTTTCCCTACGCCAACCAATTCTGGGAGCTCAAGGCCTACCAGAAGGGACTCGTCTACTCGGCCACGCTGCCGGGCGAAGCGTCGAGCCCCTTCCGCGAGGCGTTTGTGCCTAGTTATCTGATGATCGGATATTCCCTGGCGATCTCCGCATACTGGTTGTTGAGTCATTTCGGTTTGCCCGTGTTCCTCATTTACGGCATTGTGCGCGGGTTCGACCAGTCGGTGCCGCACGCCATCATACCCATGTTTATAGGCGCGATGATCGGCCGGTTCGGCTGCCGGAAGTGGTTCGGCGAGAATTGGCCTCGATACAGGATTGTGTTTGCCGCCGGCTTCACGGCGGGAATCGGATTGATCTCGATGTTGAGCCTGGGCTTCGTCTTCATGACGAAGAGCGTGATAAAACTACCGGTTTGAGGCGACCGTCGGAGGCCGCCGCTCGGGGCGGCCTCCGGTGCATAATGGCGAGACATAGCGACGAGAGCATCTGGATTGCTTGGGCGGGTTGGCGGCTTCGAGTTCCGCCCGATTGGCGTCCCATCCGAATCGAAGGCGAGTGGGGCCGGGGCAAGATGATGCTGGGCAACGCGACGCATGCGGTGATGCAGATCAAGTGGTGGCGGCCGGGCAGAGCGCGTTTCCAGGCCGCTCGATGGCTCCGGGAACGTCTGAAGGGCGCGGCGGTCGTTCCGCTCGAATCGCGGACGAAGGACTTCGCGCAAACGGCATGGGTCCCCGCGCCGAAGCTGGAAGGAGAATGGGTTGGCCGTTCGCTGTGGTACGGATACTCCCAGGGGGCGGGTTTGGTGGTCGAGGCCGTCGTGAATTCGTCGGCGGGAGGCGACATTCATCGCGCCGTCGAGTCGTGGATTCTGCCCTCGCTCGGGACCTCGAAACGTGAAGCGCCGACCCAATGGGCGGTCTTTGGGGCGAGTTTCGAGTCCCCGCCCGGGTTTGCGATCCAGTCGCACCGGCTTCACTTGGGCGATCTGGCGCTGGTGTTGGAATCGAGAGACGGACGGCGACTCCTGCTTCGCCAAATCTATCCGGCGGACATCGCGCTCAAGAGGCGCACCGAGGATCGCTGGCTGACCGTTTCCATCTTTAAGGAATACCGGAAATACCGGACGACCCGCGACCCGCGGGCGTGGGAGTTCGAGAGCGGAGGAAAACGTTTCAAGGGAATGAAACGCGAAGGGCGGAAACGATTGCCGTTCCCCCTCGGGGGCGTCGCCCCGCGAGTGACCGTCGGGGCGATCGTACGCGACGAGGTTCTCGGGCGTCTCCTCGTCGCGGAGCACGACACTCCCGAGCGCGAGCCGGACGAATCGGCCGTGAAGACGGCCCTGACCCGGATGAATTGGGCCTTGGAAGGAGCCGCGGAGACGCGATGAGTCCTGCGTCGGCAACGCCTCGGAAACTCGATCGCCCGGCCGTGATGAAAGCGCGGCCCGAGCAGATGCCGTTCGTTCATCGTGCCACGGAGGACGATGGCGGACTCAAGATCGCCGTGAAGCTCCGAGCGAACCGCTTGGCCCGGTTTCTCGGCGGCGGGGGAGAGGTGGAACGAACGTTTCAACTCGATGCGTTGGGACGCGAGGTCTACGAAGCGTGCGACGGCGAGGCGACGGTCGAGAAAATCGTCCGGGCTTTCGCCAAGCGGCACAAACTGAGCATCGGAGAGGCGGAAGTATCGGTGACGACCTATCTCAAGACGCTCGTTTCGAAAGCGCTGATCGGGATGGCCGTCGACAAACCCGGCTCGCGACAGCGATCTTAGACGGAGAAACGGATTATGGCAAAGTACGAGTACCAAAGCGGGAAGACGATCCACGGCATTCAGCGCCGCAGGCGTCAGTTGCCGATTCATCACACGCTTCATATCGCGTGGCAGAACATCCGCGTGCGCCTGGGGCGTTCGCTTCTCGTCACCAGCGGGATCATTCTGGCCCTTGCGTTTCTGACTTACATCAGGGGGTCGGATATTCTCGCTCGCAACGTGGTGACGCAAGGACCGCCCGTTCTCGGCGAGAGGATCGAGGAACTCGAAGCGCAGCGTCAAGCGTTTCTGGCCGCGGACCCTCAGATCGCGTCGAAGCTGAAAGCGAAAAACGCCGACGAGGATCACCCCCCCAAAACCGCCGAAGAAAACCAGTTCGAGGCCCTTCAGAAGAAGATGCGCCGCACCCAACAGATCAGGGCCGGCCTCGAATCGGAAGGCTTGACGGGCTTGGACGACAAGGACGCGAGAATTCAGACGCGTTGGATGCTCAGTCTGGCCATGCTCGTCAGCTTCGTCGGTATCCTCAACGCGATGCTCTTGAGCGTGACGGAACGCTACGCCGAAATCGGGACCATGAAGTGCCTGGGAGCGCTCGACAGCCTGATCGTCGAGCTGTTTCTCATCGAGAGTTTCTTCCAGGGGGTTTTGGGAACGACGGCCGGAATCGTGATCGGCTTGGCGTTGACGCTGATCGAGGGTCAGGCGCGCTACGGCTCGGTAGTCTGGACGCTGATTCCATACGGCGGGTTCTTGTCTACGATATTGATATGCTTTACGGCGGGCATTGTCCTGACCATCGGCGGCGCCCTGTATCCCGGTTATCGCGCCGCGAAGATGCGTCCGGTCGAAGCGATGCGCGCGGAGGTTTAGGACTCCTCAGAGAACAGCGATGCAAGGTTTCTTTGAAAGGAATGGGAGACTGAAAATGGAAGAAAAGAAAAAGACCGATTCCGTCGAGACGGCGGGCATCCCATCTTCAAGCGCGGCGGCGGCGGCGGAAGAGAATCCCCTCTTGTCGGAGCTCGTCGTACGGGCCGTGGGGGTGAAGAAACTCTACGAGCTCGGCGGCGAGACGGTTCACGCCCTGAGAGGCGTCGATCTCTCGGTCAAGCGCGGAGAGTACGTATCGATCATGGGGCCCAGCGGCTCGGGGAAGAGCACGCTGTTCAACATGATCGGCGGTCTGGACAAACCCGACGAGGGCCAAGTCTTTATCGACGAGGTGGATATCGCCGCTCTCGACACGTTCGAATTGGCCTGGTTGCGCTGCCATAAGATCGGGTACATCTTCCAGACCTTCAACCTCATCCCCGTCGCCAGCGCCCTCGAGAACGTCATGATGCCCATGCTGTTCGCCGGGATGACGCAGGCCGACGCGCAGGACAAGGCGGCCGAGATTCTCAAACGCGTCGGACTAGGGCAACGTCTTCTCAACAAGCCCTCCCAGCTCTCGGGCGGCCAGCAGCAGCGCGTGGCCTGCGCCCGCGCCCTGGCCAACGATCCGGCCATCATCCTGGCGGACGAGCCGACGGGCAACCTCGACCTGAAGACGGGCGAGGAAATCATTCACATGCTCGAAGAACTCAAGAGCGAATTCTTCGTCACCGTCATCAGCGCCACGCACGACCACAAAATGCTCGCGGCCTCGGACCGCGTGGTCTACTTGACGGACGGCTCGATCACCGACATCAAGCGGCGCGAGGATCTGGATATCACCTTTGGAACGATCGGCGGACAGACCCACTGAGTCCGCGACTGATATGGCCCGTGACGGAACACTGCTCCGCGGGGGCGGATGAGGACAGGGGAGACACGGTATGAAGAAATGGTGGTTGGCTGTAATTCCCGTGGCGGTCGTTGCGGTCGCCTTGGGCGGTTTCTTGGCGGTCAAAGTCTTCGGCGGAGGGAGCGGTCCTCTAAGAGTGGATTTCGGACGCCCCAACACGCGCCCGGGACCCGACCCGAGCTACGAGGAGTGGACGCTCGGTAACGAAAGCGAATCCGACACGAGAAAACTGAAAGGTCTGACCGTCACCGTCCGCGGGGCTAATCCGCCGGGAGCGCGCCTGAGAGCCGACTGGTGGAAAGACGGGGTGATGTCGCACCCGGAGGCGAACGTGGTGAGCGACGGCATCATGATCGAAGAGGGCGTTCCGGGGAGCGAGATCGAGTTGCGGATTGGCGGACTCGATCCGGGGCCCCACACTCTTCTCACCTACCACAACACCTGGCAGAACCCGGAGAAACACACGTTCAGCAGAGTCAACGTGTCGATCGACGGCACGCAGCGCGTCTCCGGATTGGTGCCGACTAACCGGGTCATGAAGGACACGGACTCGGAAATGTCCTATCTGGAATTTGCCGCGAAGAAGGGAGAGGACGTCGTGATCCTCTACCAGGCCGATCCCGGGGACACTTCCGTCACGCAAACCAACGTGACGCTCGCCGCGTTCGAGATCGACACGCCCGACCCTCGAGTCGGGCAGGCCGAATCCTCCTCCGACGTAGACCCGGCAGCCGGCGACTGAGCCGCGGGTCGCCGGACGAATTCATCTGCCCTCGGATTCCTCGGACGAACGGACGAGTCCCTTACGGACGTACAGGACTCGACGCGTTCCCGGGACGTCGATTCTCTCAAACCCGAGACTCTCGTACTCTTTCAGAAACGCGCCCCACTCGGGATCCGACCTGAAACGGCTGTCGGAACTCAACTCCGGGGAGTCGATCACGGCGTCGATCCCCCGGCTCTCGAGGAACGACAGAAACGGCCCGTCCTTGGCGAACTCCTCGACTCTCCGAAACGAATTGTCCACGTAGAGATGCAATTCGCCCTGGGCTTCGAGGATCGTCGGCTTTTCGACAAAACCCAAGGATTGAAGGAAGCGGATTGTCTTTAGGTTCTCGCGTTTGTCGTCCTGGAAGTAGCGGGTCGATCCCGGCGCGAGAAGAAGAGCCAGCGCCGCGACGGCGATCCAGAGGTCCGGGTGGATTCGGGAAGGCGAAGAAAACGGTTTCAGAACGAACACGACAATACAAAGAACGACCAGGGGAAACTGAAGAAAAAGAACGTGCCACTTGGGCGCGATCACGACGCACGACAGGGCCGAGGGAAGAAGGATCGCGGCAAGGCCGATCGCGAGCGTGTCGAACCGACGAATGCGGGTTCCCAAGGCGGAGCAGAAGGGTCCCTCCTTGTTTCGCGCGAGAAAGACGGCTCCGACGGCAAGGAGAACCACCGGCACGTCGCCCCAGGGATGCAGCCTGAAGATCGTTTGCGGAAACGGGAGATAGGCGACTACCAGGACCAGATAGAGCGCGTAGTGCGCGGCGTTAGACACGAGGTGGGCCACGAACGCCGCGGGATTGTACAGCGCCGCCGCCGTCACGCTCCGAGCCCCGTCGAAACTGGCGGACACGATCTCTCGCCAATCGGTAAACGGATTCAGATCGCTCGCGTGCCATCGGACCCAGTTCGCGGCAAAATGCTGGCCGAAGGCAATAAAGCCGCGATCCTCGCCCCCTCCTTCCGAGCCGAGCGGAAAACCAAAAACAAGGTGGAGCAGCGTGACAATCGCGGCGAGAGAGACAAGACACCCTATGTGACGCCGAAAGCGTCGCGGAGGGCGTTTCCAGAGCAAGCCCGCGAGATAGACTCCCGCGAGAAGAAGAAACGACAGATAGAACTCGGGGCGCACGTAGGACGCGAGAAGTGCGCCTATGCACAGGATACAAACCGACCTCGCGCGCGATCGAACGACGCGAGACGCCGCCAGAGTCGTGAATAGGACGCAGAGCGCGAAATGCGACACTCTTGGCCACACGATCATGTTGCCGTCGGAAGCCAGGAAGAACGTCGCAATCGCCGCGGCCATCCAGACGGCGAGTCCGCACGTCCTCAGAAGCAAATAGAATGCAACGGGCGTCAGTATCGCCAGAGTCGCGAAGTTGAGATAGTAGAGAGCCACCCGGTCCGGCTGGAGAACGCTCAACGACTTGTACCACGCGCAATAGAGAGGCGCCCACGCCGGAGACGGCATGTGGCCGGGTCCAAGGGTCGCGCCCCAAGCCAGGTACAGCGTCTCGTCGTAGAGGCCGATATCGAGGCCGCGTTCGAGACCCCACGTCATCCGAACGCCCACGGCGACGAGCCAAATCGCGACCGACAGGTCGACAAGGCGCCCGCCGAGTCGACCCGGTCTCTTCGAGAAGACTGGGACAGGGAGAGGCACGTTCGGAACCTTGTTCCAGAAGACTCAAAAGAAGCCGGCGGATTCTCCGGATTCCCGTTCCTGCAAAGACTCACCGTCTCGAAGCGTCGCAGGCCCGCATCGAGATTTCGTTGCGGCCCTCGACCTTGTAGAACATCATCCCGTCGATCTCGTGCTTCGCTTCATACGAGGCTTTGTCGCACACCAGAACGACACCCGGATAAACGGTCTGGCGCACCGTCACCCGCGCCGCCGACTGCGCCCGATACTCCTCGAGCAGCGCCCTTATCTCCTCGCCGAGCCGGACTCGTTGCGCCTCGTCTTCCGTCCGATCGAGTTCGTTCTTCAGCGACCGGATCCGTTGAGGGAGATCCGGACTCGGACCGAATTCCACAACCGTCTTCGTGGGAAGCCTCGGATTGCCGAGGCTGTTCGACTCCACTCCGTAGGCGGCGTACACCGAGCCGCCGATCAACGACTTGCCGACGGCCCGAAAACACACTTTCTCGCCGGCTTGGGCGACGCTGTTGACCATGGCGCCCCGAACGTAGATGCAGCCGCCCGCGCGCAGAGCCGCGTTCTCGGCGAAACCGACGGTCAAATCGCCTTCCGCGACGGCCTCCACTCCTTCTTTCCCGTAGACTCCGCCCTCGACAATGATGTCCGCGCCAGCCTTGAGCGAAGCGCGATCCACGGTGCCGTAAATCCGAATGTTTCCGTGGGCGTCGATGCGGAACGTCTCCTTCACGTCTCCCAGAACGACCACGTCGCCGTTGAACTCGATATTGCCCGTGTGGAAATCCACGTCGCCTTGGACGATTCTCACGTGGTCGACCGCGATCTTGGAGCGCTCTCTCTTGGCGCATCCTTCGATTTCGGCGTACGCTTTCTCGCCGTCGTCGCCGAGGCGGACGTTGCGTCCGGCAACGATTCGCGCCGGTCGTCCGGGTCGGGCCACGAGCGGCTGGCCGAAGACGTTGACGCCGTCCTGACCCGGAATAGGCGGTACGAGTTGGCCAAGCAGCTGGTCGGGCGCCACGTTGTTGACAACGCCGCCTTGATGGAAATCGACCTTTTGCGTCTCGTCCCGCGCCCAGGCGCTCGCGGCGGGTTTCGCGTCGAACAGAAAGTCGATACGGCCCGGTTCCCCGTGGACGGGCGCGATGCCCTTGGCAACGCAACCTTCGCGTCCAGACACGACGTCCGACATCGCGGCGCGAAGAAGGTCCTCGTCCACTTGTGCAATTCCCGCCTCTCGAATCGCGGCCAGAACCTGACGAAGATTGTCCTCGCTGTTCTCCCACGCGCTCCCCGGCAACAGCTTCAAGAAGGCGCTCAGCTTGTCGTTGGATATGCGGATCGAGAAAGGCAGTCGGTTCAGTCGAATGGTATCGGTCACCGGGGGAATTCTCCCTGGTTGTCTTGCGAAGAACCTGATGGCATGGAGCCCCACGACCGCACGTCGGCGATTGTCGCGACAAACCGCCCCGGCCGTTCGGACTCATTGTGCGGAAGGGTGCGGACAGGGTCAAGGGTTCTTTGATCGAATCAGTTCGAGGCGCCGTCCGCGCTCAAGCGGTGAACGCGGATACGGACGAGGAGCGTTTGGGGAGCGGTGTCCGGAGAACGGACGACGAGGGCTCGATCCTCGGCGGGAGTGGAGGCGTCGGAGACGAAGGCGATGCCCTTCTGTTGCGCGTCCCGTTGGAAGAGCCGACGAGCCTCTTCGTCCGGAGGGACGAGATGACCGGCGCCCCTTCTTGCGGATCCTTCTTCGGGGGAGCGGACCGTCACTCCGATTTGCCGCAGCCTCTCGATCGCCCACGCGGTGTCGCGTCCCCGGATCGAGCAGACGAGCGTTTCCGCCTTCTCGTCGTAGCGGGTGTCGAACCCCGCCAGGCGCAGCTGTTCTTCGAGTTGCGGCAGGGTCAAAGGCGCGGAGACGATCCGTTGGCGCGCGAGCGCGATGCCCGTGACGAGACCGGGCGCCTTGATCGAGCCGGGTGGCGACTGGGATGGACGCGCCGCCGGGATACTCACGATCCGGTCGGCCTGAAGGTAGAGGTCGAGCGCCAGAATCGCCGGTTCGCTCGACGCCTGAGCGGCCGGTTTGTCCGTCTTTTCCGCGACGTCGACGACGGACTCGGCGAGCGCCTCGGGTCGGTTCGCCACGGCAATTCGCTCTCTTCCCATGCCGGGAGACTCGTGGGAGCGATCGAGAGGCTCAAGACGATCCGCGGGAGCCGGTGGGAATCGTTCCACGGGAACTTGGCGCGGGCGGTCGAACTCGCGCGACTCCTCCTTCTCTGCCTTTGTCTTCACTTCGGGCGAAACAATGGGCGCGGCGACGACATCGCCGAGCGTTAGGCCCTCCCGTTCTTCGCGAGTCGGAGCCTCCGCCGAGAGATCGTGTTGTACGGATTCGGACGCGGACGGGGGTCCAGCGGTCGCTCCCGAGGCGGTTTCGAGTTTTGCCTCGAACGCCCCAAACGAAAGAGTCTCACGTACGGGCGCCGGTTGGTCGGGTTGAAGAACCCTCTCTCGAGACTCGGACGGCATCTCGGCATCGGCGAGTTGCATGTCGGACCCGTCCGGGCCCACCACCAAGTCGGGAAGAGGCGGTTCTGGGGTCCCAGTCGGCGCCAAGGCGAGGCGAGACGTTTCTTCAAGGCTCGCGATCTCTTTCTCCGCGGTCGGTTGCGCCGCCTCGCCGGCGGCCAAGGTCATATCCATATCGCGACCGAGACGAGATGACTGCTCCAACGGGGCCGGGGGCGCCACTGTGCGGGACATGTCCTTGGAATCGGAGACGGCCGTCCGGGTCGGGGTCTCGTGACGGGCCGAGAAGGGCGGGAGGACCGTCACGACCAAGACCGCCCCTGCCAAGGCGCACGCGGCCAGGGCGAATCGGGCGGGACGAACCGATATGGTCTCCCAAAGCCATGCCGCCCATCCCTTTCGCGAGGGAAACGGCGGTGCGGGTCGAGATTCGACGGCATCGGACGCGGCAGATGCCTCTTCGCGCACGCGGGCCATGACCGATCCACGGAGAGACGACGGCGCGCGCGGCGCGGAGGTCTTGCGGAGCATCGACACAACCTCGCGCTCGGCCTCGATCTCGGCGCGAAGCGCCGCGTCCTCGGCCAGGGCGCGTTCGAACGCTTCGCGGGTCTCGCCATCGAGCCGCCCGTCGAGATAGTCGTTCAGGAGTTCGTCGAACCGTTTCTTATCCATGGTCGCATTCCCGACGCGGGAGGGTCCGAACCCTCGCTGCGGGCATCCGGCCCGTCTTCTCGCGCGGCTATAACACGCCTCGCATCTTCTCGCGCAACGTCTTGCGCGCCCGATTGATCCTCGACTTGACCGTCCCGATGGAACAATCGAGGATTTCGGCGATCTCGTTGTATTGCAGGTCCTCGATGAAACGCAACGTCAGGACCTGGCGGTATTCGAGCGAGAGCGCCCCAAGCGCCTTCTCGAACGCCTCCATCCTCTCGCGGCCCTCGGCTGCTTGGCGTGGGTCGGGCCCCTCGTCGGGCGGATCGATCCGGCGCGGATCGTCTTCGTCGCGAGGCGTATCGAGCGACTCGTGCTTGTCGCGCTGCCGCCGCCGATGGTACTTCCACCGGTTCTTGACCTGATTGACCGTGACTCGGTAGAGCCACGTGCTGAAACGCGATTCGAAGCGGAACCGCTTCAGGTTTCTGAAACAGCTGATGAAAACCTCCTGCGCCACCTCTTGGGCCTCGTCGTAGTCCCGGACCAGGTTGTAAGCCAGGCCGAAGACCTTGTCTTGGTAGATCCCGACGAGACGGTCGAATGCGTCCAGGTCGCCCTCGGCCGAGGACCGGACCAGATGTTCGACTTCCGCGTCCGGCACCGGGTCGGACACTGCCGCTCCGTCCTCTACCAGGGATTCAGACACCGGAAACACAGCGAAGTTTCACCTCGTGGGGCGATTTGCGCAGACAACGGACGATTATCCCCGGCCCCCTGCGCATACGCAATCCCAAAAGGACTCCGAGAACGCATCGCGGTGCGTCTCTCGCACCGGCGAAGAGGATTGACAAGCGATTCGCGCTGGGCTATCAAGAACACGGCCTCGTCGCGTCGCGCTCGCGGGCGATACCTTCCCGGGAAAGACTCCCTCGCCAATGCCTGCCCCCTCCAACGTTCAGCCGGTCGCCTCTCCCGTCCGTTCGCCCTTCTTGATCGTCGTCGTCGGGTGGATTCTGCCGGGGAGCGCCTTCTTCTTTCTCGGGCCCCGAATGCGGGGACGGGCGCTGGTGTCGCTGATTGTGATCCACCTGACGTTCCTGTTCGGGGTGTTGCTCAAAGGCGGGCTAGTCTGGCCGGCGTGGAGTTTGTACACCCCTGGGTTCAGCATCTTGAACAATCTGACCGTCGTCGTCCAGATGGGGGCGGGATGGTTGGCGGCCCTCTCATTGGGCGCCCATTTGAGCCACTGGGGGGCTTTGGCGGCCGTAGCGGCCGTCGAGAGTCATAGTTGGTTCGAACTGGGAAGCTTCTACTGCCTCGTCGCCGGGGCGCTCAACTATTTCGCGGTTTGCCAGGCTCTCGATCGGAACCACAAGAAGCCGTTCGAGATTCTCGCAAAACAGTGAGTTCGAGACTCGGGAGGTTCCTCCCGTCTCGCGCTCCGGAAGGTCTCCATGCTCTACGGAATCCTCCATGTCGTCTCATTGGTCTATCTGACCGGGGTCGTCGCTCTCATATTGGGAATGAACGAAGGCGAAACGCCCCGCGAGGCGACGCGCCACGTCCTCGGATGTTGGAGCAAGATTCTGGGCGGGCTGGTCGGGTTGGGGTTGGTTGTCTACGTCCTGAGTCTCTTCGCGGGCGAGTGAGCGAGACAAGGATGAAGTAGGAAGGATGAAGGATGAAACGTGAAGAGGCTCTTCTTCTCTTTTTCCCCGTTCATCCTTCATCCTTCCTACTTCATCCTTTCGTTTTCATCCTTCATGTTTCATCCTTCAAGTAGTATCCGACCCGCGTCTTCTTGAACTCCTTCACTGTTGACAATAGGGCACAGGAATCGATGCCCGTCGCCTGCCGCATCCGCTCGATCGTCTGTCGTGCCGAGTCTTCGCTCGTGGCGTGGAGCATGGCGAACAAACGGTAGGGCCAATCCAGAGAAGAGGGCGGACGTTCGTAGCAGTGGGAGACTTCGTCGAATTCGGCGAGAATGCGCCCCACCGCCTCGACGCGTTCCGGCGCGACCTCCCACGCCGTCATGACGTTGTGCGTGTAGCCCGCTTGGCGATGACGGAGGACGGCGGCGAAGCGCCGCATGACGCCGCTGTCCAGGAATCCGCGCGCCGCATCGAGGAGCTCGGCGGGGGAGAGGCCGGCCTCGGACGCCGGGGCGCGAAAGGGCTCGGGTTCGATCGACAGAGGTTTCTGTAGAGATCGCACGGCGGCGCGCTCGTCGTCGTTCAGAGGCTGGTGGCATGGGCGTTCCGCCCATGTTCTTCCTGCGGAATCTCCCTGCTCTGGCGCGTCGGCATCTTTTCCAATACTCACGGGCGGGACGCCCGTGCCACCCTCGCTCATCCGCAGCCGGACACCGATCTTGAACACACGCAGTGCGGGCAGGAAAAGCCACTTCTCGATCCCCGCCTGCCGCGCCAGCGACTCGGCGTGGCGGCGCGGGTCGCTTTCGGGCGGGACGGTGAGCGTGAACCAGACGTTGTAGGCGTGGTCGCGCAGATAGTTGTGGCTCACGCCGGGATGGGCGTTGATCGCGGCGACGGCCTTGTCCAGACGCGACTCGTCGATGGCGAATGCGATGAGCGCACTCTGGTAACCAAGGTGCGCGGAGTCGAAGATCGCTCCGATCTGGCGGATGACCTTCTCGTCCTTCAGCCGCGCGACGCGGCGAAGGACTTCGTCTTCGGAGACTCCAAGACGTTCACCGATTGCCTCAAACGGCCTTTCCACGAGAGGAAAGGCCTCTTGCAGGATATCGAGAACCCGGCGGTCCACTTCATCCAAATCCGGAATCTGCTTCACCAATCCCACGCAGGGATTGGGACGAGATTCCATTTTCGAAAAGTCGTAATGATTTTTCACGGCATCAGTCCAATATCTTTCGCGCGATATCGAGCGCCCGCCGTTGCGCATCGAGCGTGCGGTCGATGTCTTCTTCGGAGTGGGCGAGCGAAACGAATGCCGCCTCGAACTGCGCGGGCGCGAGGTAGATTCCCGCTTCGAGCATCGCTTGAAAGTACGCGGCGTAAGCCTTGACGTTTGAACGACTCGCGTCGTCCCACGAACGCACCTCGCCCGACGCGAAGAAAAGACACAACATCGAGCCGACCCGCGTCGTGCACAGGTCCAGCCCGAGCGCATCGAGATTGCGACGCGTTCCTTCGTCGAGGCGACGCGAGAGCGATTCGAGCCGCTCGTAGACGCCGGGTTCGCTCAGTATCCGGAGCGTCTCCAGGCCCGCCGTCATAGCAAGCGGATTGCCCGAAAGCGTTCCCGCCTGGTAGATCGGCCCCTCGGGCGCGACTTGGCGCATCAGGTCCGCGCGCCCGCCGAAGGCGCCGACGGGCAGACCGCCTCCGAGGATCTTGCCCAGCGTTGTGAGGTCGGGCCGGACGCCGTAGAGTTGCTGTGCGCCTCCGGGGGCGACGCGGAATCCCGTCATGACCTCGTCGAAGATGAGGACGATTGCCTCGCGCGTGCAGATCTCGCGCAGCCCCTCGAGAAAACCAGGAACGGGCGGCACGACGCCCATGTTTCCGGCGACCGGCTCGACGATGACGGCGGCGATCTCGTTCGGCGCGCCCTCGACGAGATTCTCGACCGATTCGAGATCGTTGTAGCGGGCCAGGAGCGTATCGCGCGCCGCGCCCGCCGTGACGCCTGGGCTGTTCGGGACGCCGAGGGTGGCGGCGCCCGATCCGGCGGCGATGAGAAAACTGTCGGCGTGGCCGTGGTAGGCGCCCTCGAACTTGACGATCTTGTCGCGCCCCGTCGCGCCGCGCGCCAGACGGATCGCGCTCAGCGTGGCCTCGGTCCCCGAGTTGACCATGCGGACCATCTCGACCGAGGGGACCATCTCGACGACTTTTTCGGCCAACTCGACTTCGAGCTCCGTCGGCGCGCCGTAGCTGGTTCCCTTTTCGCACGCGCGGCGCAACGCCTCGACCACCCGCGGATGTGCATGTCCGACGATCATCGGTCCCCACGAACCGACGTAGTCGATGTACTCGCGTCCGTCCGCGTCGCGAATCTTCGAGCCCGACGCGCTCGCGATGAACCGGGGCGACCCGCCCACGGCCTGGAATGCCCGCACCGGCGAGTTCACCCCGCCCGGAATCGCGCGCCGCGCGCGCTCAAACAGTCTCTCGCTCTTGTCCATTCACTTTTCTCCGTCCGATAGGACCAATGGGTCCAATAGGACCTGTCACTTCTTTGCGATAGGCTGATACACGCAAAACGGTTCTTCGGCCAGGTAGTCACCCGTCATCGCGTAGGCGCGCGCGCGGCACCCGCCGCAGACGCGCCGATACTCGCAATACCCGCACCGTCCGCCGTATTCGTCTGGATTTCGCATGGCGCGAAACACGTCCGACGTTTCCCAGATCGTCTTGAAATCGTAGTTCGCCGCGCGCAGATCGCCGCATTCGACTTCGAGGAAGCCGCATATCTGGACCTTGCCGATGTGGGAGATGAAAGCGAACGACTGCCCGCCCATGCATCCCTTGGTCATCGCGTCGAGTCCGTGCGTCCGCGGCGTGACGCTCCGCCCCTGCGCTTTCTCGCGTTGACGAACGATCCGATAGTAGTGAGGCGCGCAAGTCGGCTTGAACGGGATCGACTGCGATTCGCGCTGTTCGTAGATCCAATTCAGGACGCGTTCGTATTCCTCGGGCGAGAGCGCCTCGTCGGCCAGATCGCGTCCGCGTCCGGTCGGGACGAGGAGAAACGGATGGTAGGCCGCCGCGCCGATCTCGACGGCGAGGCGCAGGATCGCATCGAGCTCGCCCGCGTTGCGCCGCGTGATCGTCGTGTTGATCTGGAACTCGAGACCGGCCGCCCGCGCGTTGCGCGCGGCCTGCATCACGGAATCGAACGACCCTTCGACGCGGCGGAATGCGTCGTGCGTCTCGGCGGTCGCGCCGTCGAGACTCAGACTGATGCGGCGAATCCCGCAGTCGATCATGCGGCGTGCCGCTTCTTCGGTCACCATCTCGCCGCACGGCGCCATGACCATGCGTAGACCGAGCTCCGTGCCGCGCCGCGCGATATCCCAGATGTCCTCGCGCAGCATCGGCTCGCCCCCGGTCAGAATCACGATCGGTTTGCAGAACGAAGCGACGTTGTCGAGGACGCGAAAGCACTCCTCGGTCGAAAGCTCGTTCTCGTAAGGACCGAACCGCGCCGCCGCGCGGCAGTGGCGGCAGTCGAGACGACACGACCGCGTCACCTCCCACGCGATCAGGCGGGGGAGAGGCGGGGGACCGTGGGGATGTTTTTCAGCGTCATTCACGGTTCTATCGTCCGTTCTTTTCCGTCTCTGCGTTCTCTGCGCTCTCCGCGTTGAGATCTCTTCGGGTCGCCTCCGATCTACATCATTCTACGTAGATCATCTTGCGCGTCATCCCGCCGTCGATGACGAAGTTCGCGCCCGTGATGAATCCGCCCTTGTCGGACGCCAGGTGAAAGACCATCTCGGCGATGTCCTCGGGCTTTCCGACGCGCCCAGCCGGATGTTGAAGCCGGTCGGCGTCGCTATGCTCGGGTTCGCGCCGCTTCGAGCGCTTCTTCCAGTCGCCCGTCTCGATCCATCCGGGAGAGATACAGTTTACCCGCACCTCGGGCCCCAGACTCACGGCCAAGGCGTGGGTCAGGGCGACCAGGCCGCCCTTCGACGCCGAGTAGGCCTCGGTGTTCGCCTCGGACATCAAAGCGCGGGTCGAGGCGATGTTGACGATCGCGCCGCCGTGTTTGCGGAGGTGGGGCGCGGCGTGCTTGGCGCACAGGAACGGTCCCGTCAGGTTGACGGCGATCACGCGATCCCATTCCTCGCGGGTCAAGTCGGTCAAGGGTTTGCCGCGCGACGTCGCCGCGTTGTTGACGAGAACATCGATCCGGCCAAACGCTTTGACTGTCTCCGCAACCATCGCGACGACTTGCTCTTCATCCGAAACGTCCGTCGGCGCGAAGAGAATCCGGCCCGACGCGGAAAGCTCCGCCTGCGTCTCGCGCCCCGCCTCGTCGTCCGTGTCGGCGATGACGACGGCCATCCCCTCGCGCAGGAAACGCTCCGTGATCGCGCGCCCGATCCCTTGGGCGCCGCCCGTGACGATTGCAACCTTGTCTTTCATTTCGATTCACTCCCTGAGCGACGCGGCCACGTCCTTCGCGAAGTAGGTGATCACGATGTCCGCGCCCGCGCGTTTGAAACCGGTCAGCGTCTCCAGGACGATTCGCTTCTCGTCGATCCAACCTTGCGCGGCGGCGGCCTTGATCATGGCGTACTCGCCGCTCACGTTGTAGGCCGCGACCGGCCGCCCAAACCGTTCTTTCACCGCGCGAACCACGTCGAGGTAGGCGAGAGCGGGTTTGACCATCACGATGTCGGCCCCTTCCTCGATATCGAGCCGCACCTCTTCGAGCGCCTCGCGGACGTTCGCCGGGTCCATTTGGTACGAACGCCGGTCGCCGAACCGAGGCGCGGAGCCCGCGGCCTCGCGGAACGGGCCGTAGTAGGCCGACGCGAACTTCGCCGCGTAAGACATGATTGGCGTGTCGACGAATCCCGCTTTGTCGAGCGCCGAGCGAATCGCGGCGACGCGCCCGTCCATCATGTCGCTCGGAGCGACCATGGTCGCGCCCGCGCGAACTTGACTGACGGCGGTCTTGGCGAGAAGTTGGAGCGCCGCGTCGTTGTCCACGGCGCCGTTCCGGATCGGGCCGCAATGTCCGTGGTCGGTGTATTCGCACAGACAGACGTCGGTGACGATTTCGAGACGGTCCTCCGCCTTGCCGCTGAGTTTGCGCGCCAGGGTCTTGACGGCGCGCTGGACGATGCCCGTTGCGGTGTAGGCCTCGGATCCGAGGGCGTCTTTCTTCTCCGGAATCCCGAAGAGGAGGACGGCCGGGATCCCCAGGTCGCGAATGCACTTGCACTCCTCGACCAGCGTGTCGATCGAGAGGCGATAACATCCGGGGAGAGACGAAATCTCTTTTCGGACCCCAGTCCCCGGCACGACAAACAAGGGATAGACCAGGTCCGACACCCGGAGACTGTTCTCGCGCACCATGCGGCGCAAGGTCTCGGTCTTCCGCAACCGTCGCATTCGAACTTTGGGGAATCCGGTCATTGCGATACCTCCTCTTCTTTCTGTCATGTCAGCTACGCGCCGCGGTCCGAGCGATTCGGCGGTCCGCCTCGAAACTCGCGCTCGATAAACCGAACCACGCTGTCCTTTTCGTTCGACCCGACGATCTGCGTCGCTTCGGCCTTGAGGCGATCCGTCGCGTTCGAGACGGCGATCGCCCGTCCCGCCGCGCGAAACATCGCGATGTCGTTGTCGTTGTCGCCGAAGACGACGGTCTCTTCGGGTCCGACGCCGCAAATCTCCTGAATTGTGCGGATCGCCTGGTCCTTCGAGGCGCGCCGGTCGTGAACCATCGCCCAACTCCATTCCGGCATATACGTGTCCTCGAAGAAGTGGACCCGCACCGCGTCGCGATGCGCCGTTTCGAGCCATTCGACCACGGGAGCCAGAATCGCGTGGCGTTCGATCAGAGTGAACGTCATCACCTGGTCTCGAAACGCCTCTCTTACGTCGGCCACGCGGCGAAGTCGCGGGTCGCGCGCTTCGGTCCGGTTGCGAATGTACGCCTTCATCCCCTCGTTCCCGCCGCCGTCGTAGTAGCACCGGTCCGCCTGGCCGTCGAAGGTCGCGACCAGGGGCTCGCAACCGCGATCCACGAACTCCGCGTACAGATCCTCCAGAAGATCGGAGTCGATCGGATTGACGACCTGGTGCGCGCCGGTCTTCTGGTCCGACAGGGCGGCTCCGTTCCCCTCGATGATGGGAAGGCGCAGCAGGAGACCCGCCAGGACTTCGCGGATCGTGACGATGCTTCGCGCGCTGGCGACGGCGAAGAGCAGGCCTTCTTCGATGAGCGAGTTGAGCGTCTCGCGCGCGAAGTCGGACAAGGACCCGTCGTTGCGCAGCAGCGTGCCGTCGAGATCTGAAACATAGAGAGTCGTCATACGGTCCCTTGTGGCATGAGCGTCTCGCTCATGGTTCCTCGGTGGCATGAGCGTCTCGCTCATGGTTCTTTGGCGCTTCTTGCGCGACATGAGCGGAGCGTCCAACGCACGGAGAACGGACAAGGACAGCGGAGAAGACACGGGCGGGACGCCCGTGCCACTCTACGCCACTCCGATTTCCTCGTCCGTCAGATAGCAGGCCGGTTCCTCGGCCCAGACGTCGCCCGTGACGGCCTCGGCGCGGACCCGGAAATTGCCGCCGCACACGTCGAGCCACCGACACCGGGCGCACCGCCCCTTCACGTGTTTCTTCTTGTCCTTGATCTTCGCCATCAGCGGATCGCTCAGGTCGGTCCAAATCTCGCTGAAGGGCCGCTCGCGCACGTTCCCGAACGAATAGTGCCGCCAAAACTGGTCGGCGTGGACTTGTCCGTCCCAACTCACGCATCCGATCCCGACGCCCGAGCTGTTGCCGCCGTTCATTTGGAGGAGCCGCATGACTTCCTCGGCGCGTTCAGGGTCTTCTCTCACCAACCGCATGTACAAATACACGCCGTCGCAATGGTTGTCGACCGTCAGGACCTCTCTCGCGGTTCCGCGTTGATGAAGATCGCGCGTGCGGTCGAGAATCAGGTCCACGACGGCGCGCGTTTCCGCGTGCGAGAGATCCTCGGCGATCAGATCGCTTCCGCGTCCGGCGTAGACAAGATGATAGAAACAGACGCGCGGGATGTCGAGTTCTTCGATCAGGTCGAAGATCCCGGGGACGTCCTGGACGTTGCGGCGACTGATGGTGAACCGCAGGCCGACCTTGATACCCGCTTCCTGGCAGTTGCGGATGCCATCGACCGCCCGATCGAACGAGCCCTCGACGCCGCGAAACCGGTCGTGCGTCTCGCGCAAACCGTCCAGACTCACTCCCACGTAGGAAAGTCCGACCTCCTGGAGTTCGCGCGCCCGCTCGGGCGAGATCAAGGTGCCGTTGGTCGAGACGACGGCGCGCATTCCGGTCGACTTGGCGTGGCGGGCGAGTTCGACGAGGTCGGCGCGCATCAGGGGCTCGCCGCCCGAAAACAGAATGACCGGCGAGCCGAAGTGGGCCAGATCGTCGATCATCGCCTTGCCCTCGTCGGTCGTCATTTCGCCGCCGAACGCCTCGTCTCGCGAATGCGAATAGCAATGGACGCACCGAAGATTGCATCGCCGCGTGCAGTTCCAGACCACGACCGGTTTTTTGTCGCGGGAAAACTGGAGCAGGTGCGACGGGAGGCGCGCGGAATGACGACCGTAGCGCAGCGCGTCGCTCGGCTCGACGGTTCCGCAGTAGAGTTTCGATATGCCGATCATTTCGACAGGACTTCGATCAGGAGCTGGATCATCCCCTCGATGGTGTGTTGCCGCGCCTCGTCGATGGGTCGATCGGTCAGAGACCGCAGGGTCTTCGTCGTCTCCGGTCCGATCGACGCGAGGCGAGCGGAGCGCGGGATTCGCCTGAGGACGTCGTCGCCCAGCGATTCGACGAAGTACCGGACGGCGGACGAGCTAGCGAATGTTACCACACGGATCGCACCGTCCTCAAGGTCGCGGCGGACCGCGTCCGCGTTGTCCGGCGTTTCGCGAAGCGTGCGATACGTTTCGACCTCATCGACCTGCGCGCCGTGCTCGCGCAGCGTCTCGGGTAGATGGGGACGTCCCAGGGCGGACCGGGGGAGGAGGATTCGCGTTCCTCGAATCTCGCCCGTCGCAATCAGACTCTCAGCAACCGCTTCGGCTATATAGTCGTCGGGGATCAGATCGGCGGAAAGGCCAAAATCCTCGAGCCGCGCGGCCGTGGCCGGCCCGATGGCGCAGATCCGAACGCCGCCAAGGGACCGAGCGTCGAGACCTTCGGCGCGCATCGCGTCGAAGAAGGCCTCGACGGCGTTGACGCTCGTGAAGACGATCCAATCGTACCCATTCGCCTCGCGCGCGGCGCGTCGCAACGGTTCGGCGTCCTCAGGCGGTGCGATCCGCATGACGGGGAACTCGACGACGTCCGCCCCGAGCGCGTCGAGTCGGCGGACAAACTCGCTCGCTTGGGCGCGGGCTCGGGTCACCAGAATGCGCTGTCCGAAAAGCGGGCGCGTCTCGAACCAGGCGATTTCCCGACGCAGCGCGACCACGTCGCCGACTACGAGGACCGCCGGAGGCTTGAAATCCGACGCGTTCGCCTGAGCGGCGATGTCTTCGAGCGTTCCCGTCAACGTCTCCTGCGTCGGACAAGTCCCCCATCGCACAAGCGCCGCCGGGGTCCGACGGTCCAGACCGTGGCCGATCAGGCTCGACGCGATCGTGTCGAGATTGCGAACGCCCATGTAGAACACAAGCGTCCCGCCCACCCGCGCGAGAGTCTCCCAGTCGATCGTCGATGCTGCCTTTTCCGGGTCCTCGTGACCCGTCACGAAAGTCACGATGCTCGCCCGGTCGCGATGCGTCACGGGGATTCCGGCATAGGCCGGCGCGGCGATCCCCGACGTGACTCCAGGGACGATCTCGAGTCGACACCCCGCTTTCGCGAGCGCGAGCGCTTCTTCGCCCCCGCGTCCGAAGACGAACGGATCGCCTCCCTTGAGGCGGACCACGCAGCGCCCCTCACGGCATTTCTCGATCAGGAGCGTGTTGATTTTGTCCTGGGAAAGGGAGTGTTCGCCCGCTTTCTTGCCGACGTAGACTCGTTCGCAGTCCTCTCTCAGATGATTCAGAATGCGCGGGTTAACCAGGTAGTCATAAACCGCCGTATCGGCCTCGCCCAGGCACGCGGCTCCGCGCAGAGTCAAGAGCCCGGGGTCGCCCGGACCGGCGCCGACCAGATAGACGATGCCCTCCTCCGCCCGACTCCTATCCATTCGGAAACTCCTTCAAGATCGCGCCGCTGCCCGCGTCGAGAAGACGCTCGGCGAGTCTGCATCCCAGTTCGGACGCTTCGCGGGTTTCCCCCTCGATGCGGTCGCGAACGCACCGCTGTCCGTCGGGCGAGGCGACGAGGCCCTCCAGGCGCAGTCCGCCGTCGCTTACCGTCCCGAGAGCCGCGATGGGAACGCTGCACCCTCCACCCAGGCGATGCAGAAAGGCCCGTTCGGCCACGGTGGATGCGTGGGTCGGCAGATGATGAATCGGGTTCAGAAGCGAGCCGATGCGGGCGTCGCCCTCCCGGATCTCGACGGCGAGCGCCCCCTGTCCCACGGCGGGCAGCATGTCGGCGGGATCGATCGCGAAGGCGATCCGGTCCGCGAGTCCGAGCCGGACCAATCCCGCCCGCGCGAGGATCAGTCCGTCCCAATCGGACTCGTCGAGTTTGCGCAGACGCGTATCCACGTTGCCTCGGATATCGACGCATTGAATGTCGGGGCGGAGATGAAGAAGCTGCGCCCGGCGCCGCGGACTGCCCGTCGCGACCACCGCGCCCTCTCGCAGGTCGGCCAGAGACCGCACGGGTCGGTCGGCGCGCGTGACGAAGACATCCGACGGGTCCTCGCGTTCGCACACGGCCCCGACTGCGAGTCCGGCGGGCAACGCGGTGGGGAGATCCTTGAGACTGTGGACGGCCAGGTCGATCCGCTCGGCCAAGAGCGCCTCCTCGATCTCGCGCGTGAAGACGCCCTTCCCACCCAGGTGCGCAATCGGCCGGTCGGCGACGCGGTCTCCCGACGTGGCGATCGCGACGCATTCGAATTCGAGGTCCGCATAGGATTGGCGAAGGAGATCGCGGACACGACCCGCCTGCCAGAGCGCCAGGCGACTGCCGCGCGTTCCGATTCGGATGGGAGAATGGGGTCTCTCTGCCATCGTTGTTTCCCATGGGGCACAAGCAATGCCCCCACCCCGAGAACATTAGGCGAGACACCCGCACCCCGGGCATCCCGCGCTCCGCCGAATGGAGATAGTCAATCCAGACCGAATATCTCGCGAACGATCTCGATCGCCAGACGCCCCTCCTCGGTGTCGGGGTCGTAGCGCCGGAGGACTTCGGCCGGACGATGAAGAATCTTCTTCTGGATGCTTTGCGTCAGATTCTCGACGTCTTGCGCGTCGCCGTCGCGGAACCGTTTGAGGTTGCGCGTCACTTCGTTTCGGCGAATCTCGTCGAACCGTTCGTGCAACCGCTTCACCAGGGGCTCGACCCGCAGGTTCTCGCGCCAGCGCCGGAACGCGTCGAGTTCCTGGTCGACGATCGACTCGGCCAGGGGGACGGCGGCGCGGCGACGCGCCAGGTTGTCGTCCGCCACTTCGCGCAAGCCGTCCACGTCGTAGAGAAACACGTTGGACAGGTCGGCGATCGCCGGGTCCAGGTCGCGCGGCACCGCCAAATCGACCAGGAACATCGGGCGCGTGTGGCGCTTCTCGTGAACGGGTCGAAACTCGTCGAGCGTCAGAATTGCATGGGGCGATCCCGTCGAACTCACGACGACGTCGGCCCGCTCGAGCGCCGCAAGCAGGTCGGCGAAGGCGACCGTGTCGCCGTCGAATTCGAGCGCCAGGCGCTCGGCCTTCTCTCGCGTCCGGTTGGCGAACAGGAGAGAACCGATGCCTTGTTCCCGCAGATGGCGCGCCGCCGACTCGGCCATCTCGCCCGCGCCGATGACCAGAGCCGTATGCCAGTCGAACTCGCCGAACACCTTGCGCGCCAACACCACCGCCACATAAGCTACCGAGACGGCGCCGTAGCCGAGTTCGGTTTCCGCCCGCACGCGCTTGCCCGCCCGGAATGCGATTTGCATGGCCTTGCCCAAGTGCGGCCCGATGGCCTCGGCGTCGCGCGCCAAAGCATAGGCCTGCCTCACCTGGCCGAGGATCTGCCCCTCGCCCAGCACCATCGAATCGAGTCCCGCGGCCACCCGCAAGAGGTGGCGGACCGCGCCCTCGTTCCTTTGGGCGTAGAAATGGCCGTTGTCCGGAACGGGACGGACCTCTCGCTCTTCGCAGAGCGCGTCTACCACGCGAGGCCAGTCCAACTCCTCCCCGCTGCGCCAGGCGAACAGGACTTCCGTCCGGTTGCAGGTCGAAAGCAGGCACGCCTCGCGCGCGCCGAGCGATTCGCGCAGATGTTTGAGCGCCTGGGGAACGGCCTCGTCGCTCAGGGCCAGGCGTTCGCGCACCTCGACGGGCGCCGTTGTATGGTTCAATCCGACGAGAAGGATTTCCATAACTGGATAATCTCTTCGACCTTTCCCCGGTCCTCTCGGTCTAACGCCTCCACCAGCTCGTTCGCGTGCACAAGACCCTTCAGCAGCACCATCCGGCGTCGCGGATCGTCGGGGACTTGGGCGTGCACGGTGTCGCGCAAACGCCCCGCCTCGTCCACCGCCCGGCCGAACTCCTCGCCGAAGCGGCGTTCGAGAAGCGCGCGAATCGCCTTCGCCAGCTCGGGCGAGCGCCCGTTCGTCGAGACGGCGATCTTGAGGTCTCCGCGCCGGACGATCGCCGGCATATAGAAATCGCACAGATCCGGCTCGTCCACGACGTTGCACAAGACGCCCCGCGCCCGAGCCTCGCGTCGCACGGCGGAATTCACTTCCGGATCGTTCGTCGCGACGATGACCACTCTGGCGTCCGACAGATCTTCGCGCTCGAAGGCCTTTCGCGACCATTCGACGCCGCCGGAGGTCGCGAGACGCGCGATTTCGTCGCTCGCCTCCGGCGCCACGACGCGTACACGCGCTCCGCACTCTACCAACCCCCCGACCTTGCGCGTGGCGACGCGGCCTCCACCCACGACCAGACATGGGAGCCCCTCCACCTTCAGGAAGATCGGATAGAGACGATTCACTCGGCGTCCTTCTTGAGCGTGTCGTTCGGAGTACAGGCTTCAGCCTGCTCTCCTCGGCACAGGAGCAACCTGAAGGTTGTACTCAAAACGCCTCGTTTCGAATCCGACAGGGCGCTAGAACCGGTGAAATCCGGGCAGAAACCGGTCCACAACCAACAGCGAGAACAAAACCAGCCCGAATCCCGCCATCGAAACGAGGGCGAACCGCTTTCCGCGGATCGCAAGACGTTGGCGCAAAGCGATCGCCGCGGCGTAGAGGACGATGGAAATCGACGCCACGACGATCTTCGGGTCGCCCACCCCCCATTCTCGGCTGAATCCCGCGAGCATCGCCACGCCGATCCCGACCGCGACAATCAGGAAACCCAACCCGAAGTGCACCGAACGGTATCCCATTCGCTCGAGCGTATCGAGCGACGGCAGACGCTCGAACACGACCCCGAGTTGGCGTTTCTTGAGCTCGCGGTACAAAAGAAGGTACATCAACGAAAACGCCGCCGAGAGAGCGAACGCGCAATACCCGATCAGCGCCGCGGCGATATGCACTTCAAGGAGCGAAGTCCGCGGCAGGCCGGGCGATTCGAGTCGCGCGCCGATGCCGAAGGTGGCGATGGTCTGGAACATGAATGGAAACGCCAGGATCCACATCCCCATGTTCCGTTCGCCCGTGAGCCACTCGATCAGAAAGTAGGCGAACGTCAATCCGAACGCGAGAGCCGAAAGCGCCTCGAAAGCGTTGGCCATCGGCGGATGGCGAAACCGGACCGTCAAGAGGCCGAACAGAGCGAGATGAGCTACGATCGCGAAAACGAGCCCCGCCCGTAGAAGACGCGGCCTCGCTCCCACGCCGTGGCGGAAAAACTTGAGGGCGTAGGCGTAGACGATCGTCCCGTATACGATACACAAGAGCGCGGAATAGAGGCGGATGGCGATCATCGTCGCGAAACGCTTGGCGCGGCCCATCGACTGGCCGGCCCCGGATAGAATCGTCTGGAGCCCTACGTCTCCTCAAGGAGGCTCGGATTCATCTTCGGCGATGCCGGGAGAGGCTGTCAAGGTCTCATTCCCGTACCTCGACCGGCATGGAGGACGGACGAATGCGGAGACGCTCGCAACGTTCGGACAGGTCGCATCTCCCGGTGCATGGGTGCACGGGACCCGGAAATGATCTTGCCCCGCTCAGGCGCTTGCGTTAGATTGAGCGGAATTGTCCGCGCCGCGCGAAGCGGCGACAGGGGAGACAGGGACATGAAGGTTTTCCGCTATCCGCAAGACAAGGCCAAAATCGACCGATTCTTCTCGCGTTCGGTCCGTCCCGACCTCGAGACCGAAGCCGAGGTGCGCCGCATCGTCGAGCGCGTCCGGCGTCACGGCGACCGCGCAGTGGTGGAATTCGCGCACCGGTTCGACGCCGTGCGGACGACGCCCAGGCAATTTCATGTCGCTCCCTCGCGCCTGAAGAAGGCGTGGCAAAGTCTGCCCGCAAACTTGCAGAAGGCGCTGCGCACGGCGCACGACCGAATTCGGGCCTATCACAAGCGACAGTTCTTGTCCGGGTTCACATACGTCGATGCCCTCGGAAATCGGATGGAACAACGGGTCGCTCCGATTCGCCGGGTGGGCGTCTATGCTCCCGGAGGCATCGCGGCCTATCCCTCGACGGTCCTGATGGACATCGTCCCCGCGCGCGTCGCCGGAGTCGATCAGGTGGTGTTGATCACGCCGCCGCGCAGCGACTTCGGGGGCCGGGCGATCCTGGGCGCGGCCTATCTCGCGGGCGTGGACGAGGTGATCGCCGTCGGCGGAGCGCACGGCATCGCCGCGGCGGCGCTCGGCACCGAGTCCATCGAGCGGTGCGACAAGATCGTCGGACCCGGCAACAAGTATGTCGCGACGGCCAAACGCCTTCTCTACGGCGAGATCGATATCGAAATGATCGCGGGACCGAGCGAGATTCTGGTTCTGGCCGACCGGACCGCCCGGCCCGAGATCGTGGCGGCCGACTTGCTTTCGCAAGCCGAACACGATCCCGACGCCCAGGCGATAGCGATCCTGATAGGGGAATACGACGTCGCCGCTCTGCGTCGCGAGATCCGACGCCAGACCGCCGCGACGCCCCGCCGCGAGATCGTCGCGCAGAGTCTGCGGCGCAACGGGGCGATCGTCTCGGTGCGCAACGCCGACGACGCCGTGCGCCTGGCCGAGCAGAAAGCGCCCGAGCACTTGGTCGTCGTGGCGCGCGGCGCACGCTCGATCGCCAAGCGCGTCCGGAACGCCGGAGCCGTCTTCGTCGGCCCGTGGACGCCCGAGTCGATGGGGGACTATGTGGCGGGACCCAACCACACCCTTCCGACCGGAGGGACGGCGCGGTTCTTTTCGCCCCTGTCGGTTCTCTCGTTCCTCAAGACGAGCCACGTCGTCGAGTGTTCGCCTCGCGGATTCGAGAAACTCGCCGACGCCGTCGTGACCCTGGCCGAAGCCGAGGGCCTCACGGCCCACGCCGACGCGGTCCGCCGCCGACGGCGACGGTGAGAAGGTCCCACGGGTGCCCCGTGTGGGAAAACCCTTGCCAACAGCCCGAGTTCCCGAATAATGAACTCCCAGAGGAGCGATGCGGTGCCGCCGCTGCGATAACGCCATGCAAGACACCGCCGACACCACTCTCCCACTGCGCCCCTTCCTGGCGAAGCTCCATCCCTATACTCCGGGAGAGCAGCGCGCCGGGGCGAACATCGTCAAACTCAACACCAACGAGAATCCCTATCCGCCCGCGACGGCCGTGATCGACGAGGTCGGCAGAGCCGCCGCACGATTGGCGCTCTATCCCGACCCCGTCTCGGACTCTCTGCGCCGCGCCCTCGCGGCGTATCACGGAGTCCATCCCGAGCAGATCCTCGTGGGCAACGGTTCGGACGAAATCCTGCGTCTCCTGGTTCACGCCACCATCGACCAAGGGGGCAAGGTCGCCGTCGTCGATCCGACGTACAGTCTCTATCCCGTCCTGGCCGCCCAGTTCGAGGGTTCGACCGAGATTTACCCTCTGGTCGACCGCCAACGCCTGCCCGAGGAGATATTCGACGGCGAAGAGCCGATTCTCCTACTTCCCAACCCCAACCCGCCGATCGGGACCCTGTTCTCCCGCGCCGAGATCGCCGACCTCTGCCGCGCGCGCCCCCAGACCCTCGTCGCGATCGACGAGGCCTACGTCGATTTCGCGCGGCGCGACGCGGTCCCCCTCCTCGCCGAGTTCTCGAACCTGGCGATCACCCGGACGTTCTCCAAGTCGTTCTCGCTCGCGGGGATGCGGATCGGCTATGTGATCGCCGACGCGGCGCTCGTCGCCGCCCTGATGAAGATCAAGGACTCGTACAACCTCAACCACCTGGCCCAGGTCGCCGCCGCCGCCGCGATCGCCTCGGCCAAGGAGATGGAACGCAACTGCGCCCGAATCGTCGAGACCCGCGAGTGGACCGTGCGGGAACTTCGCGCGCTCGGGTACGAGCTGCCCGATTCGCACGCCAACTTCGTCTTCGCGATTCGCCCCGACGCGGGCGAGCATTATGCGAAGCTGCGCGAACGTGGAATTCTGGTTCGGTATTTCGACACGCCCGTCTTGCGCGACGGTATGCGCATCACCATCGGCACGCCCGAGCAGATGGAAATCCTCATCGCCGCGCTGAAGGAAATCCTCTCTCGAGGAAATCCTTGAAAGGATCGGGACTCGTCTCACTTCTTTCTGAGCGCTGAAAGCGCGAAATACCATAGCCCAGGGCAAGCGAGCGTAGCGAGCGGCGCCCTGGGTTTTCGGGGGGCTCCAATTGCGCTCTCACGGTTCTTGCTCCGCAAGAACCGTGAGAGCGCCCGCAAGGAGGTTATGAAACCAGTTCCAGTACAGACGAGTCCCGTACGGACGATCGCTTTCAGCCCACCGTTTCAACGGTGGGAAAGCGACAGCCCGACATCATAGTCCCGGAGGGACGACTGACCGTCAAGCAACTGCGCCCGAGACGCCGTCTCGGTTTAGCCCGCTTGAGCGGGCTCTTCCTTGCCCCCGGCTTCAGCCGGTGGGGTCCCGGGCCTCCCTCATTACAGAGCGCGCTTTAGCGCGGCTTCTCGAAAGGCTTCAGCAACTCATTCCGCAAACCCGCAAAGGAACCGTCCCCATGTCCCCCAACCGCCGCGCACTAATCGAACGCAACACCAAGGAAACCCAACTCCGCGTCGAACTCGACCTCGACGGCCAAGGCCGATTCGAGGGCCAGGTCGGCGTCCCCTTCCTCGAACACATGCTCGACCTCCTGGCCCGTCACGCCCGACTGGACCTCGCCGTCTCCGGTCAGGGCGACACCCAAATCGACCCCCACCACACCGTCGAAGACCTCGGCATCGTCCTCGGACAGGCCCTCGCCAAGGCCCTGGGCGACAAACGCGGCATCTACCGCTTCGGCTCCGCCGCCGTCCCTATGGAAGAAGCGCTTGCCCGCTGCGTCCTCGACATTTGCGGACGCCCCTATCTCCACTACCGCGCCGACATTCCGACCGAGCGCATCGGCGACTACGAAACCGAGTTGACCGAGGACTTCTTCCGTGCGCTCGTCAACAACGCCGGCCTCACCCTCCACCTCGAAGTCCTCTACGGCAAGAACAGCCACCACGTCGTCGAAGCGCTGTTCAAGGCTTTCGCCCGCGCCTTGCGCCAAGCCGCCGCCATCGACCCCGCCGCCACCGACGACATCCCCTCGACCAAAGGCGTCTTGGCGTAGGGGCCTGCTCGATTCACCAAGACGCGTGTTTCCTATTGCCGCGAGAAGAGCGGCGAGACTATGATCGTTGCGTGAAGTGCCTTCAGGCATGAGAGAGGGAAGCGGCCATGCTCTCCAAAGACCTGCTCTCCAAAGTCGTCGATTGCGCGCGCGAATTCGACGCCAAAGCCGTCTGGCTCTTCGGATCGTCGCTTGGCGACGAGTCCCAAGCGCACGACATCGACTTGGCCGTGGACGGTCTTGCGCCGAGCGCCTTCTTCTCGTTCTACGCCCGGCTGATTCGCGACCTCCCGAGGCCTGTGGACCTAGTCGATCTATCTCTGAATCCGCCGATTCGTCACATCATTTGGGAAAAGGGAGTACGCATCTATGGAGGGTGAGAAACGGTTCCTCGAAGAGGAATGCAAGAGCGTCGCCGAAGCGGTGAGCCTCGTCGAGGACCTTCTTGCCCGCGAGACCCTCAGCAACCACGAGACAGTGGCCCTTGGCACGTATCTGCACAACATCTATTCGGGCATAGAACGTCTCCTTCGTTGCCTTCTCGAAGAACGTCATGAAATCTGTCTCGGCGCCGGGCCGACGTGGCACAAAGACCTTCTCCGGCGGGCCCAGGAAGTAGGCGTGCTCTCGCTCGACCAATTCGAGGGCTTCTTGCGACTCCTGGCTTTCCGCCACGTTCATGTCCACGGCTACGGCCACATGCTCGACGAGACACGCCTTCGCGAGGTGGCTGGTTCCGTACCCTCCTTCGTTCGGGAGTTCCTGAGAGGGGTAACGGGAGAGAAAGACACAGGACCTTAAGAAAGCAATCAAGCCGACAGGTTTGTCGCCGCTCCCAACTCTCCCTTCCGCAACCCTCATTCCACATTGCTATTGGCAAGAACCGTGCGTAAACACCCCCGCCCCGGCGACAAGCACCTGCCCCACGGTCTCACGATCCTTTACGACGATCGCGACCTGCTTGTCGTCGACAAGCCGTCGGGGCTTCTGTCGGTCCGCACGCCCCTCGACCCCTCGCCCACGGCGCACGAGATCCTGGAGGATTTCGTGCGCAAGGGTCAGGCCAAGTCGCGCAAGCGCCTCTTCGTCGTCCATCGCCTCGACAAATACACCTCCGGCGTTCTCATCTTCGCCAAGAGCGAAGAGGCCAAAGAGCGTCTTCAAGCCAAATGGAATGAGGAAACGTCCAAGACCTATCTCGCCGTCGTCCACGGCCACATGAACGAGCCCTCGGGCACCGTCTCGTCGTACCTGGTCGAGAACGCGCAACAGATCGTTCATTCGACGAAGGACAAGGCCAAGGGAAAGCTCTCGCACACCGCGTGGCGCGTGTTGCGCGAGACCCCGAACGTCTCGCTCTTGGAAGTGAACCTCCTGACCGGGCGCAAGAATCAGATCCGCGTCCACATGGCCGACTTGGGGCATCCGGTCATGGGCGACCGCAAATACGGCGGTCGCGAATGCAGCGTCAAGGGGCGCAATCGCTTGGCGCTCCACGCCTGGAAGATCGCCTTCCGCCACCCGCACGACGGCCGCCCGATGGCCTTCACGTCGCCCATCCCCGCGTTTTTCACACACCTCGTCGGCGCGATCCCCGAGGTAGGCATTGACAGTCCCTAACGTCTGAGATGTAATACATCGATACCCAAACCGCGCCTGAGGCCTGTTGTCTTCGCCCTTGGCGCAGCGTCCTAAGGAGTCCGACCGCATGTCCCCTAAGACGACCCTGCTTCTGATTCTCGACGGCTGGGGCAAGGCACCCGACGACTACCCGCGCGAGAAAAACGCCATCGCGATGGCCCGCACCCCCTATTGGGACAAGATGCTCGAAACTTGGCCCAATACGCTGGTCCAGACCAGCGGCCGCGCCGTCGGCCTGCCCGACGGCATCATGGGCAATTCCGAGGTCGGACACCTCAATCTCGGCGCGGGCCGCACCGTGTGGCAGGGTATCATGCGCATCGACGTCGAGATCGAGAAGGACGGCCTGGCGGGCAACGCGGTCCTCTGCGCCGCGACCGAGAAGGCCCGCGACTCGGGGAAGCAGCTCCACCTCATGGGGCTCGTGAGCGACGGCGGCGTCCACTCGATGGACCGCCACTATTTCGCCCTTCTGCGCCTGGCCAAGAAACTGGGTGTGCCGTCCGAGCGCGTCATCTTCCATGCGTTCCTCGACGGACGCGACACGCCCCCCCGCAGCGGCCTGGGCTACGTCGAGGTCCTGGAGAAAACGCTCCGAGACGAGGACCTGGGCCGCATTGCCTACGTCTCAGGTCGCTACTGGGCGATGGACCGCGAACAGCACTGGGACCGCACGCAGAAAGCGTACGATGCGATGGCGCGGGGCGAGAGCGAGTTTTCAGCTTCGTCGGGCGCCGACGCCGTGCAGAAGGGTTACGACCGCGACGAGAACGACGAGTTCATCAAACCCACATTGGTGCGCGATGCCTCGGGCAAACCGATCGCCACGATCCGGAGCGGCGACCAAGTCATCTTCTTCAACTTCCGGCCCGACCGCGCGCGCCAGCTCAGCCACGCCCTGTGCGACGCGAAGTTCGATTCTTTCAGGCGCGACGACTCGCTCAGGATCGACCTGACCACGATGATGCACTACGAAGACGGCATGAACGCCGCGATCGCGTTTCCGCCCGAGAACGTAACCGAGACGCTGGGCGAATACGTCTCGGGGCTCGGTCTCAAGCAGCTTCGCATCGCGGAGAAGACGAAATTCGCTCACGCCACCTATTTCTTCTCCGGCGGCAGGGAAGAAGAGTTTCCCGGCGAAAGCCGCATCTTCGTTCCCTCGGCCGACGTGGCCACGTTCGACCTCAAGCCCGAGATGAGTCTGCCCGAGGTGGCCGACAACCTCGAACCCGCGATCCGGTCGGGCGAATTCGACCTGATCGTCTGCAATTTCGCCAACGGC
The DNA here is from genome assembly GCA_016931035.1 of Candidatus Sumerlaeota bacterium. GTDB lineage: Bacteria > Sumerlaeota > Sumerlaeia > UBA8349 > UBA8349 > JAFGFN01. Next base: position 8,003 of record JAFGFN010000011.1, on the reverse strand, counting down.
GACATGGTGGGCCACACCGGCATCATGGAAGCCGCCGTCCAGGCCGCCGAGGCGGTCGACGCGGCCCTGACGCGCGTCATCGGCGCGATCCTCGAGACCGGCGGATCGGCCATCGTTACCGCCGACCACGGCAATTGTGAACGCATGTGGAATTTCGAAGAAAACTGCCCCGACACCCAGCATTCGACCGCCCCGACGCCTTGCGTCCTGGTGGACGAACGTTACCGTGCGGCGAAGCTGCGCGAGGGTGGGAAGCTGGGCGACGTTTCGCCGACGCTGCTGAAGTTGATGGGACTTCCCCAACCCGAAGCGATGACGGGCCAGAGCCTCATTGAGCATTGAGGCTGGGGGACTTGTACGATTCCGCCCGCGGCGAGCCACGCGATTTCGGATAAGTCCGATTCAGAACACCCGTCCCATTGCCGATGAGACAAGATACAGATCGGCCCGACAGGCGAAGGCTTCCAAGTGTAGTCTTCTCGTTTCTCCAATCGGTCTATCCGCTATCGTGGCGTGAGTCTGCCCCATCGAGCGGCCGCGATCCTTACGGAGAGAATCCATGAATTCCATTGTCACACGCTATGTTCTGTATTCGACGACCATTCTGATCCTGGGGGCGGCGCTGGCCCCTTGTCCGCCGGCCTTCTGCCAATCCACGAGCGACCCGACTGTCGTTAACGACCATTCCGCGGCCCGGCTTCGCCAAAAGATGGACGCAGAGATGAATCGCTATCAACAGGCGATTCAGGCCGGCGAAATGGAGAAGGCGCGGGCGATCTACCGCAACGAATACTGCGAGGACTACAAGAAACTCTACGGCAAGTATCCCGACGGCTACGATGGGAAGCCGAGCGGAGGAGGAACCCAACCTCAGAAGGTGACGGAAGTCGATTGGACCGACGATACGGGCGACGCCGGCGGCGTGACGGACGTTGTCGAAGAACCGATTACGGTGGTGGTATCGGCCCAGGTGGCGGGCTCCCCGCCCGTTCGGAGCACGATCCGGACGACCGTTCCGCAAAAGCCGGGCGTTGTGGCGATCAACGGCCGGGTAGTGGATCAAGACGGCCAAGGGATCGTGGGCGCGACCGTCACGTTGGGCGACGGCTCGACGGTCTGGCGCACCGGCCGGTCGATCGACGAGGGGCGCTACGGCATCGGGTATCCTTGGGGTGGGCCTGGAGAGGCCTTCGCGCGCGCGGGTGTGGACCTCAAGATTGCCCAGCCGCGCCCGATCGTCATCACGATGGAAGCCGACGACTACGCCCCGAAAACCGTGCGGATCGACCGGCCCGACACCGAGGAGCCGATGTTCGCCCGGGTAGGCGGAATCGTGCGCGATTCCGTCTCGAAATACGGGATCGACGGCGCGCGCGTGACCCTGCAGTGCGGTTCCAAGAAGAAGACGCTCAAGGCCGAAGGCGGAGGGTTCTTTATAGAACTCGACGGGAGGGGCACGGGCGAACCCTACAGCGAAAGCAATGCCGAGTACTTCCTCGACCGTTCGTTCACGACGACCGTGCGGGCCCACGCCATCGGGTACATGACGGACTCCCAAACGTACACCTTTCCCTATGCGGAAATGCCGAACGTGGTGACGATTCACGGGGTGGTTCACTGCGGCGAGCCGATACCGGGCGCCGAGGTGACGATGGATTTATGGGGCGGCGATGTCGCGACCGTGACAACCGACGCCGAGGGACGCTTCGAAATCTCCGCGACTCCTTTTCTCAAGAATCCGAAGCGGCCCGACTACCGAGAGGAACGCAACTTCGCGCTCTCGCCTTCGTCGCGCCTGACGGCGAGGATGGAGTATCGTCCCGTCCATTTCGAGACGTCGGCGTTCGGCGGCCACGCGGCGATTCTGCCCAACGTCGAGGTTCCGGCGACGGTCTGGCTCGAGGATATCCGGATCGACCGCGTGCCGCTCATCAGCGGAGAAATCTTCACCGCGCAGACGGGTTTCTTCAAAGGAGAGCGCAAAATCGACTATGTGGACTGGCGCGGCGGGCCCTCGAACCTCGCGAAAGTCTCGGACGGCCGGGGGCAGTTCACACTCGTCCCGCCCAGAGTGGGCCGCCCGTCCGCCGAATCCCAATTCGATCCCGAAAAGGAGTTCCCCGTTCTGGGACGACTTCACCTCAAGTATATCGACCCGGCGACCAAGGAGACGTTCGAGGGCGACGTCGAGTACATCATCCCCAGCCCTATCCCTATCGTAAAGGTCGAAGCGCCGAAGTTCGTTCTCGACGACGGCGAAGTAGATCTCTCGAAGACGTTTCGGGTGCAAATCGCCGACTGGAATGAAGCGAGATCGCTGGACGTCTCGGTCAAAGGCAACGGCGACGTCTTCTTCTACAATCCGGATACGCGGCAAATGGAAGAATCGTTCGGCGTTCCTTTCGCTTGTTTCGATCCCGATGGGGCGTGGCCGACGAACGTTGTCGTCACCTTCGCGTTCAAGCCGAACAAACGCATGATGAACCTGACCGAATACCTGGAAGCCTCGGGGGTCGATTCGAGCCAGTTGGAACAATCGCTTACCTATCTGGCGGGCGAGACCATGACCTACCCCGATTTCATCGAAAAGATGTCGAGTGTGGCTCCGAACGCTCCGCACTACTATTCGGCGGGGAAGTACACCAAGGCCGCCCTAGGGAACCTGGACACGTTCGTAAAGAACAATCCCAAGGTCGGACCGAAGATCATGAGTTTCCTCAAGGAGAATTCGCACTTGAAAAGCGCTCCCGGCATCGTGGCCGGCGCTATCAGTCACGGCGAACTCATCCTGACGGTCGTGCAGGCGGCCGGAAACGAGAAACTTCTCCAAAGAATCGGGCGATTCGAGCTGGGCGAGGATTTTGCCGAGGTGAACGAAACGGTCACGACCGGCGCCGACTTCTGGGTCGGTTTTACCGACTGCGCGATGTTCTGGAGCTACTCCGCGACTTGGCAAGTGCATGTGGGTTGGCAGGTGCTGAAAGGTTTGTACGCCTACGGGAAATACCAGAACGATCGCGTGGCGAAGTACGACGAGTTGTGCAAGAGTTACGAGTCGTTCGTGTACGAACCCATTCTGATCGTCGTACGCGATAGCGAGGGCAACGAGGTGACGAAAACCACGCAGGCCATGGTGAAGGTCACGAAGCCGGAAGCGGAATAAGGGATAGGCGAATGAAACGAATCGCATGTTCTCTGAGAAAACAGGCCGTTGCGCTCTCGGCCCTACTCGTCGGCCTGGCGAGCGCCGCACCGGCCCAGGTGCCCGATCTCGACGCGGAAATGATCGCCGGTCTGGCGCCGATCTACTATGCGGCGGTCCAAAACGAGGACGTGGAGGGCCTAGCGTCGTTGCATGTTTTCCAGAACGACGAGGATCGCAACCGGCGCCTGGAAACGATGCGGATGATGTTCGAGGCGACCGACACCGCCGTGAGCCAAAGCAAGGTCTCCAAGGTGTCCGTGCACCCCGACCGAACCTTGGCCGCGGCCTTCGTGCATGCCGAGGCCCAAGTGTTCAACGACGACCGGACGGACAGCTACCGCACGTCTCAGGACTTGGTTTTCCTGGTCAAGAAGGTCGGCGGCATGTGGCGCATTCTGCGCGTGATGCCCCGTTCGCAATACGATGCCGCCATACAGATGGATATCCTCAGTCGCAGCGCTCAGGAACTCGAAGCGAAGTACCAGGCGGAGCCAAAGACAGAGCCCCAGGGTGGCAGCTCCCCGCATTCGGGCGGCGGGACGAACGTGCCGGCCCCGACGCCGATACCGGAATCCCCCGCGCAGCCTCCGGCCGTTGAGCAACCTCCGGCCATTGCGGAACCGGCGGCGACCATCGATCCGTCGATGGATTTCGATGCCGTCTACAAGGAGTACATCGCGGCCTATGAACGGTTGACGCAACTGGCGCTCGAAGTCCGAATCACCGATCCGCCGGAGATCGCGAGCGTTTCGTCCGAGTACCACGACGCGAAGGACAAATACGAGAGGGACGGAGATCGCGAGGCCTATCAGACCTTCACGGCCCTGTACAACCGGCTGGCGAGCGTCGTTTCCAAGACGCCGATTAAGGCGCCCGACGAACTGAAACGGGCGCAGGACGAGTACTTCGCCGCGAAACGCTTGTACGAGGAACTGCTGAAACGCCGCAACAATCCCTAACAGGTGGGAGGACGACGATGGAATCGACTGGTCGATGGATCAGCGTATGTTTCATGTCTCTGGCTACAGTCTTGGCATCCGCACCGGCGCACGCACAAGAGGGCGAATTGTCGGCCCATGCCTCGGGCCAGATGAGATTCGTCTTGCCGTCCGACGGCAATTCCGAATCGACCACCTTCTCTCTCGCCACCGAGTCGCCCGCGCTCGAACCCTTTCGCAGTCTGAGGCGAGTAGCACTATCGGTCCGCAACACCGAAGGCGACGAAGTCTTTCGCGCCATGTTCAACCCCTCATCTATCTGCGACCCGATTCCCCCAGGCAAGTTTGGTGTCTTCCTGCAGGATGAGCGCGGACAGATCGACGAGAAGTCCGTAGGACCACACGAGTTCGCCGGGCAATTCGAAGAACTCGCCGCCCCCAGCGGAGCGTTGCTCGCAGGAACCGAGGCGAAGCACTCCGACGGCGTGTGGCACACGACTTGGGTCGTGAGGCTGAGTGGCGATCTGCCGCCCGGCCTCTACGAAGCGTTCTCGCGGGCGATCCCTCGCGGAAAGAAGACGGCTCCCTGGGTCTCGGCGTGCTTGATCGAAAAACCCTTCAAGAGCGTAGCGATTGACGAGTCGGATGAAGCCGAGTCTCCGCCGTCGTCCTCCTCGGATTTCCTCACCACAACGACGATACCCGATCATGCTGTGCCTCTCGAAGAGGCGCTCGAACTCGAGAAGAGCGGCCATCTCGCCGAAGCGCTCCGCAGACTCTCCGAGGCCTATGGCGTCGAGGCGCCGGTCCAGGCCTACTACGACACGCTCGACCGCAAGAAGATGGAGATTCTCGAAGCCGTAACGGAAGGCACGCCTCTCGATCCCGCCAAATCGGGCCAAGACGCTCTGAGCATTCGCGACTTCCGGGTTCTCTACGAGCGCGCCCTGATGCAGCCCGACGTTCTGAGAAGCGTTGTCGACGTCGATGACGATCTTCCTCCGGCGCGTTACTTTCACCTCCAGATTCTCGGATCCGAAGCCGCCGCCGCGATCCAGAGTCCCGATCCCTGGCTCGTCTCGGCCGCGTTGTTCCAGGCTCGAAAAGGCCGGATGCAGATAGGCCCCGCCGAGGTGATTCGCCGCTGGGAGAGCCGGCCGGACCTTTGGGACGACGTCTGTACCCAACAAGCCCTTCTCTATTTCGCATCGCTCGATTCGGATACGAGTCCAACGCTGGAAGTCGCAAACGAAGACATCGAGAGCGCCCTGGCGCGGATGCAAGCCCCTCCGGACGGCCGATGTCTCCTTCAGCCGTTGTGCTTTTGGCAAAACGCTTCGCCGCTTCTGGAACTGCGAATCCTCTCCTCCTTGGGAGGTTTGACGCTCCAGACGCTCGACAAGAACGGCCGGCCGATCGGAGAGGGGAGAGAAATCGCCCCCGAGACGAGCGGCGGATGCATCGCGGTCGAACGAGGTTCTTACGCGATTCGACACGTGGCGGGCGATGGAAACGGTTCCTCCTATGGCGGAAGCAAGTCGTTCGCCGCCCAACCGGGCCGGTTCGTTCGTGTTTGGGTCGGCATTCAGGGCGGCGTCTGAGCGAATCGAGCCATTGTCTCGTTCGAACATGGGGTCCATACGGCGTGAACGATATGGCCACCTAACCTCAAGTCGCCGCAAGGGATTCTTGGCATGAAAGCGCTACTGTTCCGATTCGTCCTGCTCATCTGTCTTCCCCTGGGCATAGTCGCTCTGGCCGTCCCCTTTCACGATTACCGAACCGTTCCGTCGGAGCGGGAGACCGTAGAACTGAATCTGCGGGGAGTAGCGCAAGGGCCGCGGGGCGCTTCGTTGCACGACCTCTATACGGCAATCTCGAAAGACGACTTGGCTGAATGTCCTGAATTGAAGAAGACTATCGAGGAGATGCTGGACGCCGTACGCCCCGATTCGGCCGTGCGGGAGATGGGCCCGTACGGCTTGTTTCTCTCGCGGGAGAGACGGTGGGCGCCGGATATGCTTGTGCAGATAGAAGGTGGAGTCTGGCGTTCGTTTCTTAAACGATACGACAAAGACGACTCCGGCCGGCTACGCCTTGAATACGAGAGGCATCTGTTTCTTGTGGAAAAGAAACTCGGCGGCGTTGAAACAGGAGACCCCTCCATCGACGACCGGGCGCCTATCGTGGCCGTTGTCCGCTCGCCCTTGGCGTTGGTCGATGCATCCGGGGATATCGACCTTCGCGACGCGGTCGCTCGAGAAAACGTTCCCGATCTCCTAGTGAGCGTCGAGGCCCAGTCGGATCGCCGCGGCAACGGCATGCACGAGGATAGCGGCGTCCCGGTAGGGACTTGGCGACGATTGGCGCGAAGCTTCGGCGATGCGGAGTCTGAATCTTCGCACATGCGCTTTGTGCTCGACGGCCGCGTGTTTGAAGGAGAGATCGGGTTCGATTTCGAAGACAAGCGCATCGAAGTGCCCGTAGCTCGCATCGTGCGCTACACGGTCGGTACGCTGGCGCTTCTCGCCGGACTTCTGGCGCTGATTCCTCTGTATAGGACGAAGGCGCAAGAGGGTATCGCCGTGGCCGGACCCGTTGGGGTGGCCGTCTGGGACACGGTCTCCGTGATCTTCGCCGGACTCGCCATGGTCATGGTCGTGGACTACGGTCTCGTTCGACTCTTCCATGTGAATACGCTCGCGCGCGATCCGGAAATCCTGTTCATGTCGTTCTTCTTCCTCGCGTTCGCTGTTCCCATCCTGGCGTTGCTCACCACGGCGACCTCGGCGCAACGCATATTCATCGACGAAAAAGGGGTGCGTTCCCGCTCGATGACGGGCGAAAGCCAGGTCGCCTGGGACAGCCTGTTGAGCGTGCAAGTCAACCGAATCAGTTCTCCGTTCCGCAAGAGGGGTTTCCAGATGGCCAAGGCCGTCGCCAAGACGCTCGTCGTCGAGAGCCGCGACGGGAAAGTGACGATCCTCGAACCCCCGATGCGTTCCACCAAGAAGCGCATCATCGCGGCCATGGAGCGCCACGCGCCCGAGTCCTGGCGCAAGACGATTCGTGAACAGGGCGACGATTGGGGCGGGATGCTCTAGCGCCTTGACAAGAGGCCAAATGGGGAGGAGATGGATCGTCGCGCGGCTGAGCCGCGCGATGGAGGAGCGCTCGGCGACGTCTCGCCCACCCTTCTTGCCCTCATGGGACAGCCTCAGCCCGAGGCGATGACGGGCGAGAGCCTGATTGTCGCCTAAGGCTTGATCGTCCTCGTCGGGCCATCGCCCCGTTGTCGCATCGCGCATCGGGGGTGCTTAGGAAACAAAAGCCCTCCCTGACGGTCGGGCTACTGCATAAACGGGAACGTTCTTCTTGTGCGGTAGCCTGACCGTCAGGGAGGGCTTCGCTTTCGTCACGTCGGACCCGACGCTACTCGTACAGAATCCAGTCCCGGACTGCGGGAGGCATCATATCGAACTGCGCGAAGTAGGGCCGCCGTTCGCCGCCGACAGTCGTGAAATCGCCGCCGACATAGAGCGTCGTTCCGGAGACGCCGATGGCGCGGACGGTGCCGTTCACGTTGGGATTCCAGTCCGTAGCGAGGCCGGTGGTGGCGTCCAGCGCGGCGAGATAGTTGCGCGTCTGGCCGCCGATACTCGTGAAGCTGCCCCCGACATAGACCGTCGCGCCGGAGACGGCCACGGCCTGGACGGTGCCGTTCGCGTTGGGATTCCAGTCCGTAGCGATGCCGGTTGCGGCGTCCAGCGCGGCGAGATGGTTGCGCGTTTGCCCGCCGATCCTCGTGAAGCTGCCCCCGGCATAGACCGTCGCGCCGGAGACGGCCACGGCCTGGACGG
>JAFGFN010000124.1 GCA_016931035.1 Candidatus Sumerlaeota bacterium | reverse complement strand
CCCGTCCTCCCTCTGAAATGGTTGGCAGGAAGAAGAGGAGAAAACTCTCACTCGGGGTGGTACGAAGAATGGGGTGCGGTCAGAATCACCGACGATCTCGATCGTCGCGAACAGGAACACCAGCAGAAGTGGCCGAAGGGCCACATCATGCAGGTTGGCCGACGGACAACTGAGGAGGCTGCCCGGAAGTGGGAAGAGGAGAAGCGTTACGACTGACAATTGACTGCAGGAAACGGCAATCACCGAACCGCCAGGTACACGTGATCGCCACTAGGCGGTAAGCCGGGAGCTTGCTCCCGCCGTTTTTGCAGGTGGGTGAGTTCGCGTTCCCGAGGGTGTCTCCATCGCGGAAGACGGCACCAAGGTGCCGAACGGTAAAGCGGAACCAAGGTTCCGCAGTCCACACGAGAGCATCCCCGCCCCGGATCCTCTCATGAATGTCGTGGATGGTTCCCTCTTCACAAGCGACTTCCCTTTCTCTGTTTCCACCCAATGAAGAATGAGAAATGAGGCGGAAACTCCGATTTCGGCACGGTTCTCGCACGGAATGGGGTGAGTTCGTCTTGGGTGGGCCAAGATGACGCACTTTGACAGGAGGGAGGCGTGTCTCTCATGCCGGTAGCCGCCGAAATCGAACAAATCAATGCCCGCGTGGCCGAGGAGTCGCGTTTCGTCGAAGACCTGAAGGCCGAAATCGCCAAAGTCGTCGTCGGGCAGAACCGGATCGTCGAACGGCTCTTGATCGGGCTTTTGTGCGACGGTCATGTCCTGTTGGAAGGCGTTCCTGGCCTGGCTAAAACGTTGATGGTCAAGAGCTTAGCCTCGGCGATTCAGGCCTCGTTCCATCGGCTCCAGTTCACGCCCGACTTGCTGCCCGCCGACCTGATCGGCACCCTGATCTATCAGCCCCAGCAAGGGACATTTACGGTCAAGAAGGGCCCCGTCTTCGCCCACATCGTCCTGGCCGACGAGATCAATCGCGCCCCGGCCAAGGTCCAGAGCGCCCTGCTCGAAGCGATGCAGGAACATCAGGTCACGATCGGCGACCAGTCGTATCCGCTGCCCGAGCCGTTCCTGGTTCTGGCGACCCAGAACCCGATCGAGCAAGAGGGGACGTATCCGTTGCCCGAGGCGCAGGTGGATCGGTTCATGCTCAAGGTCAAGGTGGACTATCCTTCGCGCCAGGAGGAACGGGCGATCCTCGACGCCGTGGCGGGCCAGACGCCGCCCGAGATTCGGCCCGTGGTCGGCCTCGACGCGATTCTTCGGGCGCGCCAGACCGTCAATGCGGTCTACATGGACGAGAAGATCAAGAACTATATCGTGGACATCGTTTTCGCCACGCGTTTCCCCAAGGAGCACAAGATTCCGGCCGAGGGGTTGATCGAGTACGGCGCGTCGCCCCGCGCGACGATCTATCTGGCCCAGGCCGCGCGGGCGCTGGCGTTCCTGCGCCATCGCGGGCACGTGATTCCCGACGACGTCAAGACGGTCGGCCCGGACGTGTTGCGTCACCGCGTCATTCTGACCTACGAGGCCGAGGCCGAGGAGAAGAAACCCGAGGACGTGATCGCCACGATCTTCGATCATGTGGAAGTGCCGTAAGACAGTATGCAGTATGCAGTATGCAGTGGGCAGAGAGCAGTGGGCAGAGAGCAGTGGGCAGAGAGCAGTGGGCAGAGAGCAGTGGGCAGAGAGCAGTAGGCAGTGGGCCGCGCTCGAGATTGCAGTCCACGCCGTCCACCTTGTCCACTGCCTTTGGGGAGCACAATGAAGATCATCCACCAGACTCCCCCCTCCCCGGCCGTTTCGAGCGAGACCGAAGCGATTCGCGAGATTCTGCGCCGCGTGCGCCGGATCGAGATCCGTTCGCGCCGCACGGTCCACGATGTGATGGCGGGCGAGTATCATTCGGTCTTCAAAGGGCGCGGGATGGAGTTCGACGAGGTGCGCGAATACGCGCCCGGCGACGAAATCCGCGATATCGACTGGAACGTGACCGCGCGCACGGGCCGCCCGTTCGTCAAGCGCTACGTCGAGGAACGCGAGCAGACGGTGTTTTTCGTGGTGGACGTGTCGGCGTCCGGCGCGTTCGGAACGGGCCGGAGGATGAAGGGGGAGATCGCGGCTGAGATCTGCGCCGTTCTGGCCTTCTCCGCCGTGCAGAACAACGACCGCGTGGGTTTGATCACGTTCAGCGACCGGATCGAGGAGCTGATTCCGCCCAAGAAGGGGCGCAATCACGTTCTGCGGGTGATCCGCGAGCTGCTTTTCGCCCGGCCCGAGGGACGCGGGACCGATCTCGCCCTGGCGCTCGACACGCTGGTCAAGGTGCTCAAGCGCCGCGCGATCGTGTTCCTGGTTTCCGATTTCCTGACTCCCGACGTGCGCCGTCCGCTCATGATCGCCAACCGCCGCCACGACCTCGTGGCGGTGCGGGTGGGCGACCCGCGCGAGACGGTCCTGCCTCCGGCGGGGATCATCGCGTTCGAGGACGCCGAGACGGGCGAGGCGATCCTGGTCGATACGTCCGACCGGCGCGTGCGCGAGCGATTCGAGGAATTCAACGAGCGCCGCGGCGTGGCGCTCGACCGGTTGATGCAGTCGCTCGGGATCGACAATATCGCGATCCGGACCGAAGGAGACTACTTGGAGCCGCTCGTCCGGTTTTTCCGCCTTCGGGCGAAACGACGCTGAGATCTTATGAGAGCGCCTTTCATAACTTCCCAGCAAACGCTGTCACGGTTCTTGCAGGGCAAGAACACGCGCCAGCGTGCTCAAGGCGGCCCGAAAACCTGGGGCGACGCTCGCTTCCGCCTGCGCCAAGGCTTCGGCGGACAACTTGCTCGCTCTGCCCCAGGCTATAATATCACGCGCTTTCAGCGCTCAAGAGGCGACGAAACAACCTCGAGAAAGAGATTCTTCTACTTCCCTCCGCCAGGTGGTTCGAGTCGGCGACCCATACCCCTCCGTCGGCTCGGCCCCGCTGCCGTGTGCCTGCTGGTCCTCGCGCTTTCCCCTCCCGCGCGGGGCCGGCAGGCCGGGCAGACCTCGGCTGGCGGAGTCGAGGCCGCGCTCACGCTCTCGCGCAAAGAGATCTTCGTAGGCGAACCGGTCGAGGGCCAGCTGGTTGTGCGTTGGACGCCGCCCGCGACGGTTCAAGACGTGGTTCTGACGGACGAGAGTCTGAGCGGTTTCCAGGTTCTCGATCAGTCTTGTTCGCCCGACGAGAAACTCCCCGACGGTTCGATGCGACGCGTCGTCTCGTTCAAGGCGACCGGATTCGAGATCGGCGATCGGAGCGTCGGCCCGATCGAGGTGGCCTATGTTGACGGCGAGGGAAACTCGGCGACGGTTGAGGCGCCCGCGCAGACGATCCAAGTGGCCAGCTATCTTGAACAGATGGAAGCGAAGGGACGCGAGGTCGCGCTGGCGCCGATCGAGCCGCCGGTGCTCTGGCCGGGTCTGTCGCCCCGGAAGGTCGCGGCCTGGACGGCGGTCGGCCTGGCGGTGTTGGGCGCGGCGTTCTATCTCGCGCGATGGATGCGTTCGCGCCGACGCGGTCCCCAAGCGGTCGAAACCGTGATTCTATCGCCCGAGGAGGAAGCGCTGCAAGCGTTGTCCGAGATCGAGGCGTCGGGCATGATGGATCGCGAACCGGCGAAAGTCTTCTACTCGCGTCTCTCGGAGATTCTGCGGCGCTACCTGGGACGGCGCTACGCCTTCGACGCCCTGGAAATGACATCGAGCGAACTGCTGACGCAAGTCGATCGGCTCGGGTGGCGCGAGGAGCTGCGCCGCGTCCTGATGACCGACACCGCCGAGGCCGACAGCGTCAAGTTCGCCCGATACGACCCGGCTCGCCCGAGGAGAATCGGTGCGATCGGCCGGGTTCGCGAGATCGTCGAGACGACGCGTCCGCCTAGTCCGTCGAATGCGGGGGTCCGGGAATGAGACTCTTCGAATTCCAGTCCCCGTGGTTTCTTCTTCTCCTGGTTCCGCTCGCGGTGTGGGCGTGGCGGCGGTCGAGGCGTCCCTGGCGTCCGGCGTCGATCCAGTTCTCGGACGTCGGCCTGTTCGCGACGACTCCGCCCGGTGCGGCGCGAACGGGAAGGCAGGTGTTGGCCGCGTTGCGTTTCCTCGCGCTCGGGCTTCTCGTCGTCGCTCTGGCCCGTCCGAGGTTCGGAACGGTCGAGCGGGACGTGATTCGCGAGGGAGTGGACCTTTTCTACTGCCTGGACGTGTCGGGCAGTATGCAGGCCGAGGATTTCGCGCCGACGCGGCTCGAGAAGGCCAAGGAGCTCACCGCCCAGCTCGCGACGCGGCGGACGAGAGACCGTCAGGGAATCGTCCTGTTCGCCGGAACGTCGTTCATGCTCTGTCCCCTGACGTTCGACGCCGAGACCGTCCAGCAATTCCTCCAGAGCGTCGCGTTCGACGAGCTCGGGGTGGACGGGACGGCGATCGGCATGGGAATCTCTCGCGCGCTCAAGAAACTCCAGGACAGCCAGGCGAAAAGCCGGGTCATCGTCCTGATGACCGACGGCGAGAACAACGCGGGCGAGATCAACCCTCTTCAGGCCGCGCAAGTGGCTAAGAGCATGGGCGTGAAGATCTACGCCATCGGCATCGGCAGCCGCGGGCGGGCGACTATTACCCAGAACACCCCGTACGGGCCGCGCCGCATGCGGATCGAAACGAACATCGACGAGGAACTCCTGGAGCACATCGCCACCGAGACGGGCGGGATGTATCGCCGCGCGACTCGGGCCGAGGAACTCGAGTCGATCCTGGCCGAAATCGACCAACTCGAGACCTCGCGCATCGAGACCAAGGAGTACCGCTCGTACGACGAGCGGATGGCGACGGTCGCCTGGCCGGCGCTGTTTCTTCTCTTGCTCGAGGTGGCGTTGGCGAACACGCGATTTATGAAGATCCCGTGACGAGACGGAAACCGCGATGCGTTTCGACAGTCCCCAGTTCCTTCCTCTGATCCCGGCGTTCGTCGCCGCCATGGGACTGCTCTACCTTTGGGTGCGTCGCCGCAAGGCCCGGCTCTTGGCGCGTTTCGGTTCTCCGGAGACCGTCGGGAAGCTCACCCGGGGCGTGAGCTCGGCGCGGCAACACTGGAAGTTCGCGTTCGTCGTGGCGGCGCTCGCGCTCGTCCTGTTCGCTCTCTCCCGACCTCAATACGGCGCGATCGAGCGGCCCTTGCGGAGGCGCGGGGTCGAAGTGCTCATCGCGATCGACTGCTCGGCGAGTATGCTGAGTCGCGACATCGAGCCCAGCCGTCTCGAACGCGCCCGCCAACAGCTGCGCGGGCTCATCCGGCGTCTCGGTGGAGACGACGCGGGCATCATCGCTTTCGCGGGCATCCCGATCGTCCAGTGTCCTCTGACTTCGGACTACGATATGGCGATCAACCTGTTCGACTCGATCGACGCCGACACGGTGCCCGTCGGCGGCACGGCGATCGGGTCTGCGATTCGCAAGGCCGCCGAGACGTTCCGCGGGAGCGACTACGGCCACAAGGTTCTCGTCCTGTTGACCGACGGAGAGGACCACGAGTCCGATCCGATCGAGGCCGCGCGCGAGGCGGCCAAGCAGGGGATTCGCATCTACTCGATCGGAATCGGTTCGGTCGAGGGCGCGCCGATTCCGCTTCCCGAAGGCGGGTTCAAGGAGACGAAGGAGGGCGGGAAGGTCAATAGTCGCCTCGACTTTCAGACGCTCAGCCGGATCGCCGCCGAAACGGGCGGCAAGGCGATCAAGGCCAATTCGTCGGGCGATTTGGAGATCAAGGAGATCGCGGGCGATATCGACGCGCTTCTGGATCGCGATTTGCACTCGACCGCAATGACGATCTACGCCGAGCGCTACCAATACTTTCTCGCTCTCGCGATCGTTTTCTTGCTGGCCGAGATGCTCTTGGGCGAACGCCGACGGCGGGTGGCCGCGCACGGCGCGGGAAGATTCGATTGAGGCGAGGCGGTCTTGAGATCATGTTGCGTTTCGCAATTCACTTCCTCCTCCTCTGCTGCGCGGTGTCGCTCGGTGTCGGCGCGGCGCGGGGCGAATCGCCTCGGGGCCTGAACAACGCGGGGGTCGAGGCCTACATGCAGAAGGACTACGAGGCCGCCCTCGGGAAGTTCGAGGCGGCCCGGGAGCAGGCGCCTCACGATCCGCGACTCGATTACAACCTCGGCGTCACCCGGGCGGCGCAGGAGAAGACCGACGAAGCGCTCGAAGACCTGGCGCGCGCGGGAGAAGCGCGCGAAGAGTCTCTGCGCCGTCGCGCCCGGTTCGCCGAGGGAGTGGTGAATTACCTCGAGGCCCAGCGACGGGCGGAGCAAGGAGATTCCCAGGGCGCGCTCGAAACCGTGAGGGCCGCCATCGACGCCAACCGCTCGCTTCTTCTTTCGGATCCGACCGACGTCGACGCGCGCACGAACTTCGAGATCGCCACCCGGTTGAAGGACGAGATAGAAAAGCAGTTGCAGCAACAACAACAGCAAAGCGATAACAAGGACGAGCAGGAGAAGAAGGACGAGGACCGGCAGGAACAGGAACAGAACCAACAGCAGCAGGAAGACCGGCAGGAGAGTCAAGAGGAGAAACAGGACCGGCAGGATCAAGAGTCGCAAGAGAAACAAGAGCGAAGCGAACAAGAGAAGAACGAGCAGTCGCAGCCCGAAGCGACGCCGACGCCTCAACCCGAGCAGGGGCAACAACCGGAGTCGCAAGAGCCCGACGAGGCGGAACCGACTCCCTCGGCGTCGCGGGAGCCGCAGCCGACCGAGCAGGCCGACTCGGGAGAGGACGCGACGGAGAGCGTGCTCAACCTTCTCGAAGACAACGACAACGAGGCGCTCAAGCGGATGCTCCGACTCCGCTACGGGCACCTTCCACAACCGGATAAGGACTGGTGAGACGAGTGGCAAGCAGGACCGATAGGACCCGTAGGGGCGAGAGAACCGGCTTCTCTTTTCCGACGCCGACGGGCATCGCCGTGCTCTGCGGGATGGTTGCCGCTGCGTTCTTCGTCGCGCCGGCCCGCGGCGAGATACAGATCGACGCGAGCGTGTCGCAGCAAGCGGCGACCCTGGGAGCGCAGGTTCGCTACACCGTGGCGATCCAAGCCCGGGACGAGCGACTCGACCGCAGTCGGGTCGCCGACATCTCCGCGCCGAAGGCTCAAGGGCTGCGACTGCGTTCCGTCGCCCCCTCGACCAACGAATCGGTGCGGATGGTGAACTTCAGCGTCGAAGGCACCCTGACGTATTCCTGGCAGCTTGTCGCCATGCAGGAGGGGACGGCGCGGATCGAACCGTCGAGCGTCACATACAACGGGAAGGAATACCCTCTGCCTCCCTTCGAGATCCAAGTGGTTCGCGACGCCTCGGCGGTCGCCCAACCGGACGCTCCCTCCCTGCCGGGGGGGACGTTGCCCCCGCAAAGCGAGTACCCGGAGCTCGATCGGCAGCTCCGGGGGCGGCTCTTCGCCTCGCTCGTGCTGTCGAATCCCGAGCCGTTCCTTCAAGAGACCCTGACCGCCGAGTGCGTTCTCTACGTCGATCCGGGACTGATCGACACGATTCGCGGCCCGAGTTGGCAGGCCCCGCCGTGGGTGGATTTCTTCGCCGAACAAGTGCCGCAGAACGAGCTTCGCGCCACCGACACCACCTTGGCCGGGCGACTCTTCAAGGCCGTCGTCATCGGTCGTTTCCTTCTGACGCCGACCCGAAGCGGCGAGATCCGGATACCGTTGAACGAGGCTCAATGCGGACTGCGCGTTCGCACCTCTTCGCGCCGTTCGTTCGAGGACCGATTCTTCGGCGACATGAGTTTCGGATTCGGCCCGTCGCTTTTCGACGACATGAACGTGGCGACGGTGCGTCTCCCGATCGCGCCGGCGACACTCGAGGTTCGCGCGCTCCCGTCGGACGGCCGTCCCGCCTCGTTCCAGAACGCCGTGGGTCAGTTCGAGTTCAAGGCGGAGCCCGATCGCGCCCAGATGACGGAGGACGACCTTCTCGCGTTGCGTTGCGAGGTTTCGGGTCAGGGCTACCTGGGGTCGGTCGCCGAGCCGCGTCTGCCCGAGATGCCGGGGTGGGCGTCCGCCGGGTCGGACGTGAAGACCGAAGCGACTCACGATCTCAAGGCGCTGGGCGGCAGCAAGACGTTCGAGTTTCTCTTGCGGCCGCAGCGCTCGGGTACACTATCGATTCCAGCCATCGAATACTCGTTCTTCGATCCGAAGCACGGCCGTTACGAGACCCGATCCGCGGGGCCCTTCCGGATCCCCGTGGCTAAAGGACAGGCCAAGGAACCGTTGATCGTCTCCGGGGGTGCGACGGCGACCTCCGCTAGCAACGGCCACGCCGATGAGCCCCAGTTCTTCGGCGAGCGCATCGCCCACATCCACGCGGCTCCGCCGAATCGCGCCGCGACCCTCCCCGTCTATCGCAACGGGGTGTTCCTGGGCCTTCAGGCCGTTCCGCCGTTGGCGGTTCTTCTGGCTCTGGGCTTCCGCCTCCGCCGCGACTGGCGCGAGCGCCACCGCGACCGACTGCACGTTCGGTCGGCGGGGACTCGCGCGCGTCGCGAACTGAGGCGGGCGAACGCGGCGCTCGGGCGCGGAGAGACTGTGGCGTTCTACGGACTCGTCGCCGAGGCGCTTCGCGACTATCTGGCGGCTAAACTGGGCCGTTCGGCCAAGGGCCTGACGATCGAAGAGGCCGAAGACACGTGTCTGCGCCGCGGCGTCGATTCCGAAACCGTCCAGCGCCTGCGACGGATGCTCGAGGATTGCGACCAGGCCCGGTATTTGCCGCGCGAAGCCGCGGAGAGCAAGGTCTCGGGAGTGCTGAACGAAGCGGCGGCCATTCTCGGGAAGCTCGATCCGTATTTCAAGTGAGACGACGGAGCCGCACAGGCACGCACATGAGCACACACCGTTCCATTCCCCGACTTCTTTGCGCGCCGCTTGTCTGCCTGCTCGTCGCGTTCCCGGCCTTGTCGCCGTGTTGGTCGGCGGCGCTTGCGGCGGAAAGCGAGACGCCGTACGCCGCGGAATGGCAAGAGGCCGTCGAGGCCTATCAATCCAAGGATTTCGCCCGGGCGGAACAGCTGTTCGAGAAAGCCGCGAGCGAGGGACATACGAGTCCCGACCTGTTCTTCAATCTGGGAGACACGTACTACCAGCTCGGTCAACCCGGCATGGCGGCCTGGATGTGGGAAAAGACGCTCGCCCTCGCCCCCCGCCACGCCGACGCGCGCCACAATCTCGCGGTCGTCCGCAAATCGAGCGGCGGATCCGAGTCGACGACGTTCTTCATGTTCTGGCCCGTCGTCTGGCTCTGGCGCCGATACACGGCGGACGAGTGGGCGCTCGCGCTCGGCGTTCTACACGCTTTGACCGCGTTGTTCGCCATCGGTTGGATCGTGCTTCGCGACGGCGGAGGACGACGTTTCGCGCGAGCGGCGTGTTTGGCCGGGCTGGGCGCGACGCTCCTGTGCGCGGCGTTCTTCGTTCCTCGTCTGGCGCGCGCGGAATGGCATCGCTACGGAGTCGTGGTCGAGGCGGGCGCCGTGGTTCGGAGCGCGCCCGGCGCCGAGGAGCCGGAGTATTTCGAAGCGCCCGTCGGTGAACGTCTCGAAGTCTGGGAAGAGCCGGTGCGAGGGTGGCTGCGGATCAAACGCCCCTCCGACGGTCGCGTGGGATACCTGCCCGAGTCGTCGATACGGCGGATATGATCAAGATCGGTTTTTTCGGCGATCTTTCGTCCCCGCTACTCCGAGGACCGGGGAATCTTGACCTTCGGGCGACGATCTGGTTTATTGGGACAGCTGGGACGGCGGCTCGCGATGGATCGCGGGGGAGGTCTCGTCGCCCCAAGCGCGTTCTTGCCTTCCGTGGCCGTTCAGCCTTGTGAGAAAAGAGGTTACTCTATGCACCGGTTGTCTCGTGTGGGACGAGTTCCCGGTCTGGTCGAGCGCGGGACCCTTGCGGCCCTCCTGCTGTCGGGCGTCGTTCTTCTCGTCCATCCCGTCTCGGCTCAGGACGAGGGCCGCGATGCCGCCACGTCTCTGTCTCTTGCGGCGTTCCTGGCGGACGATGGAATCGCGCTCGTCGGAGACGCTCTCTCGACTGCTCCGACAGCGACCGAGGAAGTCTCGCCGTCCGACGCCGACGCCGAGACCCGTTCCGCCCGTACGTTGCTCGGTCGGATCGAGGCGCGCCACGGCGGCCTCAAGACCCTGAGGGCGGAGTTCGACCAGATTCTGATCACCGAGTTGTTCGGCGAAGAGATCGCCTCGCGCGGCGACTTGTGCCTCCAGCCGCCCGACCGGCTCCGATGCGACTACTTCGAGCCCGATCCGGCGACTCTCCTGTTCGTCAAGGACACGATGTACGTTCACATCCCGAAAAACGAATCGGTGGACAAGTTCACGTACTCGACCGAGCGCGAGGCGCAACAGCATTTCCGGATGGTCATGTTGGGTTTCGGGGTGTCGAGCGAGGAAATCCTCAAGAGTTATCGGGTCACGACGATCCCGAACCCTTGGGACGACGAGACCTCCGAGACGGCGATGGAGGTTCTGGACTTCGAGCCGCTCGACCCGGATCTCGCCAAGTCGTTCAAAGACGTCGTTGTGGGGTTTGACTCGGAGACGCTTCTGCCCCGCCGCGTCCGGCTCGAAGAGGCGGGCGGCGAAGTTCGGACATTGACAATTCGTCGCATTGTGTTGGATGATCCGATCGGCACCGAGAAGTTCGAGCCCAGTTTTCCCGGGAATCCCGAGATCGTCGAGCATCGACGCGCCGCGCGTCGCGGCGAGGGAGAGTCCGTTCCGAAGGAGGAACCGCCCAGTGCGCAATAGACTTCCAGAGATCGCCCCGAGATTCCTCGCGGTATTGATTCTGTCGGCCGCCGCTCTGGCGCTGAGCGCGTGCAGTCAGGTTGTTCCCTATCGTCGAACCTTGCCCGACTGGGTGCGTCGCGTCTACGTCCCGATGGCCGTCAACAAGACGACCGAACCGGGTCTCGAAGAACTGGTAACCAATGCCTTCGCGATCGAGATCGAGGCCGACGGCCGGCTCGAAGTGGTTCAGAAGAGCAAGGCCGACCTGATCGCCCAGGCGACCCTGTACGACTATCGCGAACGAAGCGCCGGCTTCGAGAGCGACGACGTCGAGTCGATCCGTCAGATGGAGCTGGTGGTGGGACTCGATCTGTTCGACCCGAAGGACATGAAGAATCCTTACGCGCGCGTCGGCTCGGCGCCGATCCGAACCAACTACAATTCCGATTATCGCAGTTCGACGGTCGAGCTCGACGTGGACGCGCGCGAGCGCCTGGGACAGACTGTGGGCGCGGTGCTGCTCCAATCCATGATGACCCGGGCCGAGTTTCTGGCCAAATGAGACTCTCGCTG
Organism: Candidatus Sumerlaeota bacterium; assembly: GCA_016931035.1. Classification (GTDB taxonomy): domain Bacteria; phylum Sumerlaeota; class Sumerlaeia; order UBA8349; family UBA8349; genus JAFGFN01. The sequence goes on along the minus strand of JAFGFN010000124.1, from coordinate 27,148 downwards.
CGCAACAACGCTCTGCTCTTCGTTTCCTTCGTCGTTTATTTGCTGACGATGGCCGTGGTCGCTCTCACGATCGACCTTCAGTACTATAAGGGCGCGAAGAGCGAATTGCTCAAGAAGCAGAGCATGACCCATCGGCTCGACGAAGACAACGTCATGAGCAACCGGGCGCGCGATCTTCTCTGCGAGCGCAACGACAAGAGAATCGAACAGATCCGCAAGGACATCCTCGCGTCGATGACGACCGTCATGGACGAATCGGTGAAGGCCGGCCGTCCCATCATCCATATCGACATCTCGGACGGCAAGGGCATAGTACGGGTAGAGAGGGACATAGAGAGCCGCAAGGGATTCAACACCTTCGCCAACTCCCTTCTCGACCGCGGCTTCGTTCTGACTATCCGCAACTTCGTCGCCCTGGTCAACGAGGGGCCGGTCATCGGCTTCGTCAACTACCAGATCAATACTCCCGTCGGCGATCCCGAGGTCGAGAGCCTGACGAGAGAGTACTGGCTCATTCTGTTCGGCGGGCTCCTGTTCGTTACGGCGGTCTATGCGATCGGTCTCCTGAAACTGATTCTGCCGATCAAGAAGGTGACCGAGGCGATTCAGGAATCGCAAGGCAAGGTCACGCAGTTCATCGCGCGCCCCCATTCGCGTTTGGAACGGCTCTACAACATGCTCGCGCGCGACGCGCTGCTCACGGCCGTCAGCATCGGCCTGCAAAACCCGAAATCGCGCCATCTTCGGATGACGCTCAACGAGCTCATCGAATTCCTGATCCCGCGGATCACCGACTGGTTCGGGTTCAGCCGGGCCTGGATTTTCGACTTGGTTTGGGAGGGTCCCGAGCGCCTGACTCCCGTTCGCCAACTTCCTCCGGAGAAAGCCGAAGAGTCGCCCGCATGGGATCGCATCAGCGAGGCATTCGAGGGCGCTCTCGTCCGCAACCTCCACGGCTCGTGGTCGTCGAAGATGCCTCAGGTGTTTCACCGTTCGCTGAAGGAGGGCCGGAGCCACGTGTTCCTGGGCATCTTGCCCGGAAGCGAGACGGAAGGCCAGATGCGCGTTCTGGCGATCCTCGCCGAAAAGTCCCTCGACGGCGGTCAACTCGCCTGGTACGAGAGCACCGCCGATCGGGTCTACCGCCAAATCATCGGCCTTCTCGAACGCCAGAGCGTCCAGACCCGCGAGCTGTTCCGCGAGAAAAGCGAAGCGAACATCAACTTGTCGCGCAATCTGGGTCACGATCTGACCAACATCATCGCGACCAACAAGCTCGAGCTCATGACGGTCGGGCAACTTTTGCGCGGCGATCCCGCGACTTGGTTCGATTCGCCTCAGAAAGCGGAGGTGATCAAGGATTCGCTCACGCGACTCCTCGACAACACGCGCAGCCTTCAACAAATCGTCAACTTGTACCGGGCCTACGAGTACCTCAAGAGCCCGCGTTACGAGAGCGCGGATATCCGCGACCTGTTCCAGGAGGTGATCGGCATCTTCCGGTTGTCGATGTCGGCGGCGGTGGAGATTACCTGCGATTTCGCCCCGGATCTGCCCCAAGTCGAGGTGGAGCCGCGTCTTCTCAAACTCGCCTTGTTCAACATGTTGAGCAACGCGCAGGACGCGGTGCGCCGCCTCCCCGCCGAGGAGCAAGACTCCGGACGGATCGTCGTACAGGCCACTCTCGACTCGGAACGCGACAGGGTGCTCGTTCGCCTCTCCGATACGGGTCCCGGCATCCGGACCCCCGAAGGGCGGCTGGCGAACGAGGAAGAGATCGATCGGATTTTCGATCTGGGTTACAGCACCAAGTCCGCGGGCGAAGGCCTGGGACTCAACTGGGTGCGGACGATCCTGACCGAATTCCACTCGGGTCACCTCACGGCCTACAACCGGCCCGAGGGGGGCGCGACGTTCGAGTTCGCGCTCGAGATCGCTCGTCCCGCCGAAGAAGAGCGATCTTTCGAAGCAGGAGCAGCCGCGGGCCGAGCGGCGCAGTGAGCGCGACCGGGCGGGCGGAGCCGCTGAGCGCCACCGGCGTTGCGCCGACGACGAGTCCCGGGCGAAGCGCCCACCCCACCACTTGGAGATTCCATTATGACCGAGTCCATTAGGGTTCTCATCGTAGACGACAACCAACAGTACCGCGAGGCGTTCAGCCGCAACCTCGCGATTCAGGGAATGTCGGTCCTCCAGGCCGAACACGGCGACCAAGCGATGGAGGTGCTCAAAGGCCAATCGCCCGATGTGATGGTCACGGACCTTCAGATGCGCACCGATCGCGAGGGACTCACCCTCATTCGCGACGCGCGGGCCGTCATGCCGTGCATGCCGATCATCATGATCTCGGCCGTCGGGACGTTCGACGAAGGCGCCATCGCCTCGCAGCTGGGCGCGGCCTACGTTCTCAGCAAGGCCCGAATCGAGGAAGAGATCGACACGCTCTACGACTGCATCCGGGGCGCGTACGCCACGTACGTCACGTCGCGCGCGGCCCTCAAGGAGATCGAGTCGTTCCTTCCCGCTTCGGAGGACGCCGCGATCGACACGGAACATGCCATCGTGCGGTTGCGCGAAATCCTGGCCGATCCGAATCTCGACTCCTACGTCAAGGGCGAGGCGTTCGACGCCCTGTCGGTCCTGAGCGAGGCGCAGCTGCGCCAAACCACGCGCGCGGATCTCGACCGCGCGCTGGCCGCGCCCGCCGCGGAGGGCGCGAACCTGGAGAAGGTCAACGCCGAGATCGCCGAGATGATTCCCCAGATCTCGCAACTCGATCCCGAGACGCTCGATGCGTTCCGGACGGCGGAATTCCTGTTCCAGAATTCCGAGGGGATCGGGATGGTCGATCTTTCGCGCAGCACGTGTTTCTCGTTCTGCTTCAGCGTCGAGAACCAGGCCAAGCTCAACCTGCGACGCCGTCTGGCCAAGTTTCTCGGCGAGAGGAAGAACTACGACCTGATCCGCAGTTTGCTCGAGAAGCCGTCGAACCACGTCAACATGTTCTTTCACCAACATATTCTCCAGACGATGCGCGACCGCGCCATGGACTTCACGATCGACAACGTGCGGCAAACGTTTCTGCGGATTCTGGAACACACGTCGAAGTACCGTCCCGACGGCCTCAAGGCGCTGGGCATCGTGTTGCTGGCGTTCGGGCGCACGTACGAGTTCAAGCAGGCGAACAAGACCGTGAGGATCCAGAATCCGCTGGGGATCAAGGGGTTCGACGAAGGCGACGAGGTGGTGCGGCTGGCCGAGCTGCTGGTGAATCTCCAGCATTTCCGCAATCCCTACATTCATCCCGAGATCAAGGACAAACAGGCGCTGGCCAAGATCCGCGACACGGCCGTCGAGTGCCTGAACCTGGTGATGAGAATGGCGTGAGGCGACGCGCGTTGCCATGGGCCGCTGCCGCGAAGATCCACCCAAGGTCCGGTTGTTCTTCGCCCTGATGACGGGCGACCCGCGGCTGTTCGACGACGTCGAGACTCGCCTCGAATCCGAGTTCGGCCCCATCGCCCTTCGCGGCGAGGACTACGATTTCGATCCGTTCACCGATTACTACGCGGCGGAATTCGGACGAGGGCTCAGGAAACGGTTCATGTCGCCGCGCGACCCGATCGAGCCCGAACGGCTCACGGCGATTAAGCGGCGAACGAACGAGATCGAGACGGCGCTGGCCCGTGCCGCGCGACCGGGCGAAGAGGAACCGCCGAGACCGATCAACATCGATCCGGGCTATCTCAACTTGGCCAAAGTCGTCCTGGCGACGACCAAGGACCACGCGCATCGACTCTATGTGGGACAGGGAATCTTCGAAGAGGTCACGCTCGCGTTCAAACGGCGCGAACGGGGCTTCGAGCCGATGGAGTGGACTTACGCCGACTATCGGACGCCCGAGACCCTCGCGTTCTTCAACCGCTTGCGTCGAGCGTACGCCGAGACGCTGAAAGATCCTTCGTCATGAAGCAGCTCTATCTGATTCACAGTCTCGACGCGAAATGGGTGACGCGCCAACGCGAGGTCTTGATCGACGAATTGGTGACGCCGGAGATGCGCGACGAGAACCTGCTCGAGATTTACCCGACGTCGAGCGCGCCGCTCAACCTGGCGAAGATTCTTCCGCAAGTTCTCTCGGAGCTGGCGACGATCCCGTTTCTTCCCGACAGCCGTCGCGTCGTGGTTGTGCACGACCTGCCCGACTTCCTGGCCGGAGGAACGGGACGGCGAAGCGCCGGGCGCGCCGCGTCGAAGAAGAAATCGGGGGAGAAAGACGCGGCGTCGAAGAAGAAGCTGACGCCCGTCGAGGCTCTCGCCCGTTTCGTGATGCAGGACCTCGCGGCCACGGAGAACGCGCTCGTCTTCAGCAACATCGTCGAGTCCGACCGAGGGCAATACATCGACGACAAGGCGCCGCTCTATCGGCTGATCCTCGAATCGCCGTTGGGCGAGGTGATCAAGCCTCCCTACAAGGAACAAGATCCCGTCTTCCTGATGAGCGCCGCCTTGGTTCGTCGCGAGACGGCCGAGTGCCTCAAGCATTTCCGGGCCGTCTATCGCGACGACTCGCGCACCCGCGTGTTTCACGAACTCTTGCGCAACGTGCGCTTCCTGACTCAGGCGAAGATCCTCCTGCGCACCGAGTCCGCCGAGACGAACCGCGACGTCCTGGAGATGAAGTACATGCCCCAAGACGCGCGTCTCAACCTGCTCAAACAACCCGCGTTCGTCCAGCGCAAGATCCAGGGCGCCGCGCCCGCGTTCCAATTTCCAGAACTCATCCGCGCCCTGGAGCGGCTTCTCGACGTCAACCGCTGGCTCTATCCTTCTCAGAACGATCCCTACGTGGCCGACGTCCAGCTCCTCCTCGAAACCTTCATCGTCGAGTTCTGCGAGGGGAACGGGCGACGCGCCGCGGCGAGAGCAGGCGGATAACAGAGATTCCAACGGAGACTGAACTTCATGCTCGAAACCCCCGACTACATGCAAATCGGAAAGAGACGCACCGACTGCGCCGCGTGCGGCGCCTCGCTCGTCGAGGCGACCCGTCACCCTTCGGTTCTCGTCGAGAGGGAACGCGACGAGGCGACCGACGCGAGCGACGATTCATCCGAACGGCCCGAATCGCCCGAGGCGGTCGACGTGCCCGAGTCCGTCGCGCCCGCCGTGAAGGAAGAGAAGGGGGAGAAGGAGGAGCCCCCGCCGCCCTTCGAGCGCCGGGACTATTGCCCGAAATGCTGGGACGAGATGAAGGAGGCCGCCTACTTCTCCTTCTGGGTCGGGCGGCGGACCGCGGACGACCTTCCCCCGCGCAAGCTCAACCGCGCGGAACGCAACGTGGCGCTGGCCGCGCTTTTCGACTCGCTTTCGGAACGCGACCCCGACGAGGGGGACTTCCGACCTCATCTCTTCTTCCTCGCGCACCTCTTGATGAAGTACCGTATCTTCAAATGGCGACCCGCCGCGACCGATCCCGAGACGGGGGAGACGACGCTCCGGTTCGTCCGCGCCGATTCGGACGAAGAGGTGAGCGTTGCCGAAGTGGAGATGCCCGACGATCTCATCGCTAGGATCAAGCAGGAAGTCGAAGCCTACCTCGAACAGAGCACCGGGCAGGAAATCCGTCTGTAGTCAACGCGATCGTCGCAATTCCGGCACGCGCTTTTCGTCGGGCGACTTCGGAATACGGAGTTCAGAATACAATCTTCAGGTTGCTCTTGAACCGATCAGGCAGGCTGCCGGGCGACGGCGGGCTCCGCCCTGACGAGAAGCCTGTACTCTGAACGGTGTACGGTCCGTTGCGCCGAAGGTGACGCTCCGCTAGGATTGAGCGTCTCGTCCGACCTGAGGGTAGTCTTGGCGAAGAAGAGAGCGGGTGAGATCCATCGGAAGGCCGATGACGTTGCTGAAATCGCCGTCGACCGACTCGATCAGGCGGACCCCGAGCCCTTGCGCCCCGTAGGAACCGGCCTTGTCGAGCGGCTCGCCCGTGGCAACGTAATCCGCGATCTCCGTGTCGCTGAGACAGCGGAATGTCACCCGGGTTTCTTCGGCGCCGGTCAGAACCTCGCCCCCGCCGGCGCGAACGGCCATCCCCGTGATCACTCGGTGCGCGATGCCGCTCAGTCGCCTGAGCATTTCGCGCGCTTCTTCAGGACCCGACGGTTTACCCAGAACGATTTCCTCTCCCGCGTCGGCCTCGGGCACGCAAACGATTGTGTCGGCCGCAAGGACAACGGCGTCGCGCGCGACTCGCCGCGCCACGTCGAGACACTTTTCCCGGGCGGCCAAGATCGCGAATTCGCGCGGCGTCGGGGCTTGAAGATCCGACTCGTCGACGGCGCTCGGGACGATTTCGAAGGGAATGCCGAGCTGCTCGAGCAAATCGCGTCGGCGAGGCGAAGCCGAAGCCAGTATCAAGGGCTTTCTCGCGTCATTCTGGTTCATGAGGGAGGGCGGCAAGGGTCAACGCTTGAGGAGGTTGAGCAGCGGCTCGATGTCCAGCTCCAGGACGATCTCGCACACATTCGGCGCCGGATAGCGTTCTTGTTCGATCCGCGCCGATTCGACCGCGGCGCGCACCTGCCGCGAGGCTTCGTCGTCGGCCAACATCAGGTCCTCGATCGTGTAGTTGGGAAACAGGCTCTCGCGCTTGAGCCGCTCGAGCAGCTCGCGGCGCGCGTTCTCCAGCGCCGCTTGATGAGCCTTCATCTTCATGTCCGACGGACCCGCCCCCTGCGGCTCGATCTCGAAGACCCGCGGACGCACGGGTCTCGGGGAATCGGCGGATGGCGCCGTTGGCACTTCCTCGCCCCAGATCTCGAGGGCGATCGGTTCGAGCGCGAGGCGGGCCCTCAGTGCGTAGCGCCCTCCCTCGATCTCGCCTTGAGCCGGCGTTTCGATCGAGGACCGAATCCGTTCTTCAAGGCGGTCGGCAAGGGCCCGATCGCCGCTCAGAAGTCCCCCGACGGTGTTCGCCCCATCGGGCGTGGGGAGCTGCGCCACGTAGTCGGCCATGCGTCGCTCCGCCTGGTCCAAGGCCTCTCGACGCGCGATCATGACCGCCTCGACGCGCGACGCCGCCTCGGTCGAGAGCGCCACGACGACCGGCAAGTCCAGTCGACTCGATCCCCATTGCGGGAATTGCGGACCGGGACGCCGGAGGGCGGACGTTTGGTCGGGCGCGGGAACGGGCGCGAACCCGCCCTCGGGTTCCGTCGCCGGAACTCTCTCGGAACGTCGCGCCTGCGGCACGAGGGGCGCCTCGCCCCGGGCGGCGACTCGAACCGGTTCGCGACGCCTCGAAGGGCGGCGCGTCAGAGAGGAGATCCGGGCGCACCCGGCTGAAACGACGGCGAAACAGGTCAGCAAGACCAGCGTCCTGCGTGCGTGGAACGCTCTTCCGAAGAGAGCCGAGTACCTGTTGGATCGCGGAAACACCACCTTGGTTTCCCCCTGATTGCCGGACGGCTTCCGCGCATCGGGAAGACCCCGGGATAACGATGCCATTCGAGTTTCAGTCTTCGCCCCGCAAGTTGCAAGTCCAAAAGGAAAGATGAAGACAACCCACGATCCGGCGGGAACCTCGTCGTCGGCGGCCTTTCCTCGTTTCGGCGTGGTCGTCTCCGCGATGGTCTCTTGCGATAGGACTTGCACCGACCAGGGGAAAAGTGCTTAACTCTGGTGGGCGATACCATACGAGAAGGAAGGGAGCCTTGTCGCGTTCCCCAATGTCTCTTCACCACTATCGGAAACGGCCATCTCCTCGGAGTGTCCGACTCATGAGAACCTTCTTCCACCGGCTTCGCTTTCTTATTCTTCTCGCGGCGCTTCTGAATGCCGCGCCGCTCGTTCCCGGTCAAGAGCCTGAACCGGGACGACACGTACGGATCCACCTCAAAAATGGAACGGAGGGGACATTCTGGCTGGTCGCCAAGTCCGAGACGGAACTCACGGTGGACGTTTCGGGCATGAATACGAAGATCCCCCGGAGCGACATCGAGTGGTTCCGAGAGGCAGGTCAGGGAACCGCCGCCTCGTCCACCCCTTCGACCGGCCCGGCGGAAGATGCCGTTCCTTCCACTTCGCCCGAGCACCCACCCGCGCCGCGGTCGATGAACGAATACGAGAACGCGGCCGTCTCAAGGATCCGGGAGAACGTCGGCGTCGGGACGTACGACGCGTGCTCGCAGGCGATATACGAAGCGGATCGTTACATCGAGTCCACCCCCTCGCTGGCCGGACTTTTGGCGCCCCATCTCGGAGAGGCGTTCAAAGCCGCCCACGACGATCTCTGGAACTCGATCGCCGGGACGGAGACGTCGGCGGCCGCTTGCGAAGAGATCGAGAAGAAAATCGACTGGCTGACTCAGGCGATTCAGTCTCCCAAAAGCCACGTCCGCGAGGCGCTCGGGTCGGAGTCGAAGAGCATTCTGTCCAAGATCACGGCGCTGCGGGCGTTCTGTTACGGGACATGGCTGGACCGCAAGATTCACACCAAGAGCCCTGTCGCGGAAGCGGAGGCGGAGCAGAAGAGAGTGCTGGGGATGGTCGAGCGGCTTCCGGATCCTTTGCCGCCGACCACGGAGGACGAACGCCGATCCGCCGCCGAGGTCTACTACAACAAGGCGCGTCTCTGGGCCTTTGCCGGCCCCTCGTTCTTCTCCAACGCGACCAACGCGCTGACCCGAGCCGAGAACCTCAATGTGTCTGTCGAGGCCATCCGGGCCCTGCGAAACGAGATCCAAAACGGCACGATAGCCATCTACTTCAAGAAGGAGCCCGTTCCTCTTCAACCGACGACGTACGCCCCCACTCCGGTCCCGGCCGAGACGCCGTCGCCGACAACAAAGAAGTTCCTCACCGAGGCCCAAGGGCTGTATGAAGACTTCGTCAAGCCATTCATACCCGCCGGTCTCGACGATAACGGTCGGCTGATCGCCTTTGCCATTGTCTTCATCGGCCTCTTCTGGGTTTTGCCGTACGCGCTCATCTCCGTCCAGGCCCGCCGAGGCAACATCCTGGCGTCCATTTCCCGACCCAAGGTCTTGCGCTTCGGTCTCCTCGCCTACGCGGCGTTTCTGCTTCGCCGCACTCCTTCCGCCCGGTCCGGAAAAGCCGGCGGGAGTGGCGAAGGACCTTCTTCGGTCGGAGGAGAAATGGTGCTGAAGAAGCCGGGGTTCCTTTCCGGGCTGTTCAGTCGAAGAGAGAGGGGATATAGAGGAAAAGGCTCTCGACTCGCCGGCATGACGTGCTACGCCTGCGGCAAACCGACCGATGTCGCCTCGCTCTACGGCGCCACGCTCCGATTCGACGAATGCCCCCACTGCCATTCCGAGATCGAGCCGGTGATCGTCTTCGAGGATTACCTGGCCGATCTTGTCGAGAGGATTGCGGAGATCGCCAGCAAGCCCAGGAAGAAGAAACGCGCCTCCGAGAACCTGCTTTCCTCCAACACGATGACGGCGTTGCTCAACGGGATTTACATCCTCGCCATGCGGCGCCGCGCCACCGATATCCACATCGAACGCACCGAGGAAGGCGCGACCGTTCAGTTTCGCGTGGACGGCGTCTTGTCCGTCGCCTTGAAGGTTCCCCCCTCGGTGGCCCTGGCCTTCCTTTCCGCCATCAAGGTGGAGGCCGTTCTCGACATTACCAACCACACGACTCCCCAAGACGGACGTTTCGACCTCACCATCGAGGGCGTCGAGATCGACATGCGCGTCAACTGCGCTCCGACGAGCGACATGGGCGAGATTCTCTTTATCCGCCTTCTCGACCAGCGTCGCATCATGATCCAACCCGACGTGCTCGGCTTCGAGGGCAAGAACCTCGCTAACTTCAACGAATCCGTTCGCAAGCCCCACGGCCTGATTCTCGTTACCGGCCCGACCGGCTCGGGCAAATCCACCACGCTCTACGTCGCGATGACGCAAATCAACACGGGCGAGCGCAACATCGTGACCATCGAAGATCCGGTCGAGTACCAGGTCTCGGGCCTCAAACAGATGCAGGTCAACCCGGACAAGGATTTCACCTTCGCCACGGGTCTGCGGTCCATCCTGCGCCAGGACCCCGACGTGATCCTGGTGGGCGAGATCCGAGACACGGAAACCGCCAACATGGCGATCGACGCGGCCGCCACGGGTCACCTCGTCCTGACGACCCTCCACACGATGGACACGGCGACCGCCGTCTCGCGGCTGGCGGACTTGGGCGTTTCGGCCAAGCGCTACTCCTCGGCCCTCGAGATCATCATCGCCCAGCGCCTGGTCCGCCTCATCTGCAAGAGCTGCAAGGAACCCGTCAGCCCGGCCGACACGGAACTCGAGCGTTTGGGCATCCTCAAGCTGCGCTCGTCGATCAAGTTCATGATCGGCCGAGGGTGCCTCGTGTGCAACGGCAGCGGCTACTACGACCGCCGGGCGCTGCTCGAAATCCTGAAGCCCGACGCCGACCTGCGCGCGCTGATGGAGAACGAGACTCGCGCGCACGTCATCCGCGACTCGGCGCGCCGCAAGGGGATGCGCATTCTTCGCGAGGAAGGCATTCTCAAGATCGCCGCCGGCCTCACCACCGTCGAGGAAGTTCTCCGCACGACGAGATAGATTGTTTTCACGACGGCGAACGGCGTCAACGACGCGGCCCGGTCGGGCGACGACCGTCCCGGGAACGGGACATTACTGCGCGAAATGGGCCTTCCCCTCGACATGTTTTAGAATCTGGACCCTCGGACAGCACACGCCGCCGCTCGGCGAACTCGTGCAGTAGCCGCAGACCGGATCGCAACGGTTAACCGATTCTCGAAACAGAACGAAATGAGCATTGTTCCAAATGGCGGTCAAGTCCTCTTGGCGGACGTCGCCCATTTCGTAGTCAGAGAAGCAACAAGCCATGACTCGGCCGTTGGAGTCGATTTTCATTTGGGTCCAGGGAAAGCTGCACCCATACTCGTCGGGAGGAGAATGGTACCAGTAGCTTTCGCGAAGACTCGGCGCCGCGACACGGTTTCGTTCCGCCGCGACTCTCAATCCCTGCGACGCGACAAGATGTTCGTGAAACGTGAGGCTGACGCGGTTGCGCGTGGCGAGTTCGAGCGCCTCCAGAAGACGTGATTCGACCTTCGGATCGCTCATGTCGCAACCGTAGGGCACAAGCGACGGATGAATCGGCGCGAGCGGATGGACGCGGATCTCGCCGATTCCCCAATCGCTCATCATGGAGAGAAACTCGGGCAGCTCCGCGACGTTGTCGCGGTAAAGAATCCAGTGAATTCGAAGGCCGAATTTCGGATGGCGAATCTCGCGTCCCAATTCGGCGAGGCGACGGATCCCGCGAAAAACCTTGTCGTAGGGAATATCGGGGCGGAACCGCCGATAGGTTTCTCTTCGCGCGCCTTCGATCGAGACGCTTGGCGTCGCGCCCAGTTCTACCATGCGGCGGAGTCGCCCGTCGTCGATGTGCGCCAAGCTCGTGTTGAATGTGATCCTGGCGCCTGAGGACGCTCGGACCCATTCCAGAATCTCGTCCCACTGAGGATGAAAGAGGGGTTCTCCCACCCCCGATAGGTCGATCTGGAAGGCGCTAGACAGGAAGTCCGATGGAATTCGATTGAAGAAATCGAGAGGCAGATACGTGGGACTCGGTTGGCCCGCGTGGGTCCTGAAGCAATGAACGCACCGGAACGGACAAGCATTGGTGAGATCGAAGACCAGTTCCGCCGGCGTTCCCGTCGCCCGCGGAGCGTTCCTGCGAAACTCGTCCAGACCGACCCGGCCGTTGCGTGCCGCTCTTGTCCAGAAAGAGAGAAACCACGGACGGGGACGCGAGCGAGTGAACGATTCATCCAACACGGACACCCCTCCTCACAAACGAACATCGGGCAACGTCCCGGATTTCCATCCTTTTCCAGTCGCTTCCCGAACCGGCGCCATGGGCCTCGGTCCTCCCGAAGAGAATCCGGACGGTGCGCGGAATGCGCCGCGCGGGTTTCGCGACCGTGGATATCAATACATGGAAAGCGGCGAAATCGGGGACAGGATAGAATGGCGCTAAGATAAGGGCGCTTCCCCGTCCTGTTTTCTTCTTCTTTTTGCCACACCGGGGGCGGTCAACTCCAGCAATTTCAACGAGACGGTTCTCATATTCGAGACGATGGATTCGAGTCGGCGGTTCTCGCGGATCGCTTGGCCGTAGGTGCGCGCCTGCGTGGCGGTGAGGTTCTGGATCGCCGTGCGCGCGGCGATCTTGCGCGTCCATTGGTAGTAGGGGCCGTAGTCTTTCGTTTTGCCCGGTCGCGCCGGGTCCTCGCGCCAGAAGCCCGGATGCGGTTTCCCCATCATGCGCCTGGTCGCCGTCTTCTCTTTGGCCACAGGGGCCGTTCTAGGCGTGGCGAAAGGGGCGCTTCGCGTTCACGAACGCACGCTTTGGCATGGTCTCTGGCATCTTTTGGAGAAAGGAAGCGTCGTCTTGGCCGACCGCGGGTTTTGCGGCTTCGCCGACTACGCCATGCTGCTGCGCCAAGGGGTGGACGCTGTCATGCGCCTCAACGCCCGGCGTTCTGCGCGTGCGCCACATCGAAGTGCGCGTCGATGTGGCGGGCTTCCGCACCAGGGCGCTCACCGTCGCCACAACGATCCTCGACGCCAAGGCCTACCCCGCCGAGTGCTTCGCCGATCTTTACCGCCGTCGCTGGATGGTCGAACTCTTTTTGCGCGATATCAAGATCACGATGGGCATGGACATCCTGCGCTGCAAAACCCCCGCCCTCATAGACAAGGAACTCACCATGCGCCTGATCGCCTACAACTTGGTGCGCGCGCTCATGCGCGAGGCCGCCGAAAGCCAGAAAACCGAATGCGGCAGCGCCGAACGAAGCCGTAGTCAGGGGCGAGGCGGCGGCGAACGCAACCGCGCCGAACAAGGCGGCGCCGACCCGCTGCGCCTGAGCCTGGCCGGCGCGCTCGCCGCGATCCGCCAATGGGCGCCCGCTCTCGCCGCCGAACGATCCGCGAAAACGCGACGTCGCCTGCTCGAAAGACTCCTCCGACGCATGGCGCGCGACATCGTCCCCGCGCGCCCCAACCGCGTCGAACCCCGCGCGAAAAAGCGACGCGCCAAGAACTATCGACTCCTGGGCCAACCCCGCTCGCAATTCAAGGAAATCCAACACAGGAGCAAGTATGCAAGGCCCTTATCTTAGCGCCATTCGGGACGCACCCCTCGTACTCGACCTCTCCCCACGCCGGCACGAGCCCGAGTGCGCGTATGAGATCGGCGGGGAAGGTCTACTTCGAAGACACGATATAGGAAAGAAACCCGATTCCCAGAAGGACGGCGATCCCGAGCACGACATAGAGGGTCTGCAGAAGAACGGAGGGAGCCGAGCGGGGCGCGCGCGGATGGGCGCGTTGGGCGCGCTCGATGGCGACCGAGATGGCCGGGTCGATCTTCTCGCGGACGATCTGGAGATCGTCGATCATCTCGGCGTAGTTCTCGTACTTGGGTCCGTAGCGGGCGATGCCCCACAGTCGGCCGAGCGGGATCTTGAGAAGCGGGTCGATCTTCGAACTGTGCTGGACCTTCTGGAAGTTTTGGGCGTAGGAACTCGCGCCGCGGAACCGTTCGCCAGTCAGCATTTCGAACCAGATGACACCGAGGGCGTAGTGATCGAGTTCCCACGGGTCGGTGATCTCGGGCCGGCCGAACCGGGCGAATTGCGCGCCGCGACGGCCCGCCCTGCCGAGGAAGTCGACCACTTTGAGTTGGCCTTTGGAGGTGAACAGAATATTGCCCGGATGCAGACGTCCGTGGGCGATGCCTCGTTCCCACGCCGCACGCAGCGCCTGGACCATGTCGAGCCACTGGGCGATGCAGTCCTCGCGCGGGATCGCGCCGGCCTGCATGCGATCGGCGAGCCGTCCGCCGTCGATGTACTCCATCACGACCACTTGGTCTTGGCCGTCGGACCCGCAACCCAGGACCTGGCCGAGGTGAGGGTGCTTGGTCTCGCTCAGCCGGGCGGGGGCGTCGCTCCGGTCGCTCTTGTCCTTGACGCGGCGGATGACGACGCGGCGGTTCATCTTGAGGTGGCGCGCGACGGAGACGCGAGCCGATTCGTCGTCGCGCAGCACGCGTTCCTCGGTGTAGAACTTGTCCATGTCGCGGGGTTTGGGCGCGCGCACCGCGGGGGCGGGGGAGGCGGCGTCTTCGATGCGTGCGCACGACTGAATGGCCGTCGTGTGGCCCATGAGGATTTGGTCGCGCGCCAGAATCAACGCGCGCTTGAGCAGTTCGAACGACGCGAGACGCCGGGTCGGATCGGGTTCGAGGGCTTGGACGAGCGCCTCGCCCAGGACGCCGGGGATGAGAGGATTGATCTTCTGGGGCGGATCGGGATTGGGCTTGGTCGGTTCTTTGCCGGTCAGGAGTTCGTAGATCACCACGCCCATGGCATAGATGTCGGTCAGGACCGACGTTTCCTCCGCGCCGTGGAAGCACTCGGGCGCCATGTACTTGGGCGTGCCGAGAACGATGTGTTGTCGCGTCAGGCGCGGCTCCTGCGGGTCGTCCCGGTAGGCGATGCCGAAATCGAGGAGTTTGACGTCGCCCGCGTCGTTGGCCAGGATGTTGCTCGGTTTGATATCGCGATGCGTCACCCCCTTGGTGAACGCGAAGTCCAACGCGTCGCAGATGGGGATGACGCACGTGATCTGGTCGGCGACGTCCTTGACGCGACAGAAGGCGTCGAGCGGCTCGCCCTCGAAGTGCTCCATGACGATGTAGCAAAGCCCGCAGAGCTCGCCCTGTTCGAAGACCTGAATGATGTTGGGATGGTTGAGATGGGCGATGATCCGACCTTCGCGTCGGAACCGCTCGATCATTCCCTCCATCGACGACAATTGCCGACTCATCGTCTTGATCGCCACGGGGCGGTCGAGCGACACCTGCCAACACTTGCAGACGACGCCGAATCCGCCGACGCCCAGGATGCTCTGGAAACGGTAGTCTTTCAGGGCGGCGAAGAACCGCGCGAGATCGACGCTTTCATCGCTCGTCCCCATCTTCTCCCGGATCTCTTCGAGAGCGAAGAAGCGCGCCAGCTGCCTCTGGATGACCGACTGCGGTCCGACGACCGGATTGACTCTCAGGCCCATGAGCCGCTCCACTTGCGAGATCGTGTCGTCGTCGGTGGGATCGCACATCACGAGGGTGAGCGTGTTCCCCGCCCGATGGAGCGGGAAGATCTGTCCGTGCTCGAGCAACGAGTGGGGGATCTTGTCGAAAAGATCGGGCTCGATGTGGAACGACTGGTCGCCGACGGCGGGGACGCCGACTTGCTCGGCCAGGAAGGCGCCCAACACCTCTTCTTCGATCATGCCGAGCTTGACCAGGTGGTAGCCGATGCGGAATCCCTTGCGCAGCTGGTGCTCCAAGGCGACGGCAAGCTGCTCGCGACCGATCAGTCCCTCGCGAACCAGGAACTCGCCCAGCCGAAGTCTCGACTTGGCGCCCCACCGGGACCGGATTCGCGCCAGAACGCCGGAGGAAGGACTTGGCATAGGGGCATCCCTCGGAAGAATGCGGTCGCGGCGCCGTGCCGCGCCGGATTCCACGCGGACCGTTGCTTCTACTCTAGATCGGTCATCGTCCGTCCTGAATGAAGAGGATTCGGCGTCTTTGCCGGACTCTTTCTCCCTCGTTTCCCGAGCTTCCGGGTCGGTGGGACGGTCGCGCCGGTTAGGAACGAGCACGGAGACGACGTTGGTAGGGGAATCAGTATTTGCGCAGGAGCCCGATGACGACTCCCTGGATCGAACACGCCTCGGCGGGCAGGACGAGCGGCTTCATGGTGCGGTTCGCGGGTTGAAGGCGCACGCGCCGCTTCGACTCGCGATAGAACTTCTTGATCGTCGCCTCGCGATCATCGACCAAGGCGACCACCGTGTCGCCGTTCTGGGCGGTTTCGCGCCGCTCGACGATCACCAGGTCGCCGTCGCGAATCTGCTCGTCGATCATCGAGTCGCCCTGCACGCGCAAAACGAACGTCTCTTTGCCGCGGACGAACTCCTCGGGCAGCTCGACGCTTTCGGGCGTTCGGATCGCCTCGATCGGCGAACCCGCGGCGACCCGCCCCAGAAGCGGCAGCTCGACCGTCCGCGCCGCGCGCCCCCCGTGCCGGTCGCGAGGCACGAGTTCGATGGCGCGACTGCGGTTGGGCGCCCGGCGGATCAGGTTCTTCTCGGCCAGATTGCGCAGGTGGACGTGAACCGTCGCCAGCGACGAGAGGCCCAGCCCTCGTCCGAGTTCTTCGAGCGAAGGGGAATAACCCTGCTCGGCGATGAAGTTCTCGATGTAGCTCAGAATCTCGTGCTGGCGTTTCGTCAGGTATCCGGTCATGGTCCGATCCCCGAAGCGATGAGGTGACGGCGTCGAGCCGAGCCGCGGGCCCGGCGCCGACGACAACGACAGGGTACGCGAAACTTATGCGAAACTCAACCTCCAAAAGCGCTGCGGGGACAGGGTCTGTCCGGCTAGAGGTCGAGGTCGCGAATCGCCTTTTTCGAGTCGGGTACGCGGGCCGAACGGGGCTGGTTCGGGAGTTCTGCGCGCGGCGAGGAGACTCGGTTTCGAAAGCGGCCAGGGAATACGGATCGGCAATGCTACTTGACTTAACGGGCTCAAATGCCCGAACATAGGGCTATCGGTGTGGTTTGATGTCAGGAGCTTCGCCGGCGGCGTCTTGGCATTTCCTTCTAGGTCGGTTCGAGTGCGGGCTAGACGTGCGACGCCGCGCCAAATGAATGTGTCTGCTTGTTTTGCGCCCCGCCGCGTCGGGCGCCAAGGGGAAACGATCTTTGTGCGATTCCCAGAGGGGGAGCTGACTGTATGTCCGACGCCGGCATGGACATCCTGATGATCACGCACAAGAGGCCCGGCTACACCCGGCTGGCGCTGGGTCGTCTGCTCGATTCCTGCGACGAGACGATGCGGGTGTGGGTCTGGCAGAATGGCCGCGACGAGAGGACGATTTCCGTCGTCGAGTCGTTCGCTTCCCATCCCCGCTTCCACACGTTCGAGATCAGCACGGAAAACTTGAAACTCAACGTTCCCACGAATTGGTTCTGGACTCGCGCTCAAGGACGCTACGTGTCGAAGGTGGACGACGATTGTCTGGTTCCCCCGAATTGGGGACAGACATTGCGCGAGGCGCACGAGAGTTCTCCGGAGCTGGGCGTAGTGAGCGGGTGGGTGTATCCCGAGGAGGACTACTTTCCCGAGCTCGCCGAGAAGAAGATACGCACTCTCAGCGGCGGGCAGAAGGTGATGCAGAACTGCTGGGTCGGCGGAAGCGGCTACGTCATGAAACGCAGCCTGATCGAGCGGTACGGCCCCTTGCGGCGAAAGGACTCTTTCACCACCTACTGCATTCGTCTCGCCTCGAAAGGGCTCGTCAACGGCTGGTACTTCCCGTTCGTCTACGTCGAGCACATGGACGATCCGCGCGCACCCCACACGTCGCTGCGCAGCGACTCGGACCTGCACGAGAACACGCCCTTGACGGCGATTCATCGGGGCACGGTCAACATCGGGGAGTGGACGGCGTCGCTTCGGCGCAACGCGCGATACGTTCAGATCGCGCCGGTCGATCCACGCTATCATTCGCGATGGCGCAGATTGCTGCGAAGGGTCTTCGGGCCGAAGGACGACCGATGGCCGTAAGCGGAATCTCGCGAATCCAAGACGTGGCCCCTTGGCGCTTGTGCATCGGGTGCGGCGCGTGCGTCGCCGCATGCACCCGGGGCGGCGTGACGCTTCACAACGTCGAGTCCGAAGGGATTCGCCCTCGGTTCGACCCTTCGATTTGCCGCAACTGCACCGATTGCCTCGAAATCTGTCCCGGCAACCAGTTCGACCGCTACTCGCGTTCCGATCCCTCGACCCGGGGTCTGTACAAGTCCGACGAGATGGGCCCGCTCCTGGAGGTGTGGGTGGGGAGCGCGGCGGATCCGGAGATCCGGAGGCAGTGCTCGTCGGGAGGGATGATTTCGGCGATCGCGCTCTATTGCCTGGAGAAGGAGGGGATGGCCTTCGTTCTCCATTCCGGCCCCGACCCGGAGCGTCCGTGGCTCAACCGCACCGTGCGGAGCCGTTCGCGCGAGGAGGTGCTGGCCAACAGCGGATCGCGCTACGCGCCGACCTCGGTGTGCGAGGACCTGGGCGGCATCGAGAGGAGCGATCGTCCCTGCGTGTTCATCGGGCGTCCGTGCGACGCCGCGGCGGCGGACATGTTGGCCAAGCGCCGCCCGGATCTCGACCGGAACCTGGGGATCGTCTTGAGCTTCTGTTGCGCCGGGACGCCGAGCACGCGCGGGACCCTGGATCTCATCCAGTCGCTCGGCGTGGCGAAGGAGGACGTGCGGTCCGTGCGCTATCGGGGCGACGGCTGGCCGGGCGATTTCCGGGTGGCCGTCGAAGGCGCGAAACGGGGCGAGGAGCGGCGAATGTCGTATGGCGTGGCGTGGGGACGGCTCACGAAGTACGTCGGGTTGCGGTGCCGGATCTGTCCGCACGGAGTCGGCGACGTGTCGGACATCGCGTGCGGCGACGCGTGGCATCGCCACCATGCCGACGAGGGCAATCCGGGCGAGTCCATCGTGTTGGTTCGCACTCCGAGGGGACGCGAGATCCTGAAGAAGGCGATGGACGCGGGTTACGTGCGACTCACTCCGACCAACGAAGGCGCCGCCATACGGGCCCAGAAGGAGCTCTTGAGAAAGCACAACGAGGTTTTCGGACGATTGCTCGGGATGCGCATCATCGGAGTCTTCACGCCGCGATTCCTCGGCTTCTCTCTCTTCCGCAACTGGCGCCGGCTGTCGCTCGAACACAGGGCGCGGTCCGTTCTCGGCACGATTCAGAGAGTGCTCACCCGGGGCTTGTGGAGAAAATCCAAACTGAAGTAGAAACGCCGGGGCGCGAGACCGATCTCGAGTTGGCGAATGCCCGGAACAAAGGAACGATGAGTGGGACTACGCGGAGCGGTTCTCAAGGGCTCGATGACGCTGACGATGGGCGAGTTTCTGTCGTACGGAGCGGTGTTCGTCCGCAACTTCCTCCTGGCGCGGATCCTTTCGAAGGAGAATTTCGGGATCGCCTCGACGTTCGCGATGGTGGTTTCGCTTCTCGAAATCTCGAGCAAGATGGGGCTGGGCGTCCTGATCGTCCAATCGCGCCGGGGCGACGAGCCCAAGTTCCAGGCGACGGCCCACTCGATCCAGGTTCTCACGTCCCTCATCGGCGCGGCCGCGATCTTCCTGTCGGCAGACTGGGTCTCGACCTTCCTGCGCGTGCCTCAGGCCCGCTGGGCGTTCCAGTGCCTCGCGCTGGTCCCTCTCCTGCGCGCGTTCGAGCACTACGACGTCACGCGGATGGTTCGCGAGATCCGGTTCCTGCCGAATGTAACGGTCGACGTGGTGCCGCAGATTCTGGTCACGCTGGCCGCGTGGCCGGTGGCCCACCTCTTGGACAAAAGCTATGCGGCCGTCCTCTGGCTTCTAGTCGGGGGGCGGGCGTTGTGCCTGATCGCCACCCACCTTTTGGCGAAACGTCCGTATCGCCTCGGGTGGGACAAGGAGCATGCCAGGGAGTTCGGCCGCTTCGGATGGCCGCTCCTGGTCAACGCCGTCCTCATGTTCGCCATCTTCCAGGGGGACCGCGCCATCGTCGGGCGCTACTACGGAATGGAGGACCTGGCGGTCTATGCCGTAGCCGCTTCGTTGTCGCTCGTCCCGGGCCTGATGTTCGCCAAGGTGCTGAGCGCCGTCACGCTGCCCGTCTTGTCGCAGGTCCAGGACCTGAAGTCCGAGTACCGCCAGAAATACGATTTCTGCGTTCAAGCCCTCGCGCTCTTCTCGGCGGCGTTCGCTTCGGGCCTCATTCTCGCCGGCGGACAGGTCACCCGCCTCGTGTACGGCCCCAAGTACGAAGGCTTGGGCCCCTTGATCGGATTGCTTGCGGCGGGCCAGGCGTTGCGGATCATCCGCGCCGCGCCGACCATCGCCGCCGTCGCGCGCGGCGACACGCGCAACCAGATGTTCTCGAACGTGTTCCGAGTGGGTGGATTTGCGTTTGCCATCGCCGTCGCGTTGGCCGGGATGGATCTCTTGTGGGTGGCCGCGAGCGGGGTCGGGGGCGAAGTCCTCGCCCTGACGGTCTCGGTCCTGCGCTGCTCGCGCGAGCACGATGTGCGGATCAAGAGTTCCGTCGTCCCGACGGCGGTCTGTTGTCTGTGCGTCGGATGCGCGATGTTTCTCAATCGCTTGACGGGCGGGAGCCTCGGGCTGGTCGCCTCGCTCGCGTGGGCCGTGATCTTCACGATCGCGGCGAGCGGCGGATGGCTTCTGTTCGGCGAGTTCCGGCGCAACGCCTGGGCGACCCTCGCTTTGGTGAGCGAAGGGCTCGGGCGCGCGTCCACACCCCCTCTCCCCGCCGACACCCCTCCGGTCGATCGGGAAATCCTGTAGACGATCCGAAACGCACGGCCGCGCGGCCATTGGCGCCGTCCGGCTCATCAAAGGGAGCCACGATCCCTTTCACACACCCCTCTTTCGAAACACAGTGCGATCACCTGACGTCCGGGATTCTCGCCACGGTGTCCTCAAGACGCCGGACTAGGTCGGGATCGAGTTTCGACTCGTTCAATCTGGACATGATGTTCTTCAGGCCGGACCAGCAATAATCCGGGCAGAATCCCGGTTTCCCGAGGTAGACCATGAGCCGGGCGATCGATTCGGGATACTGTCTCACAAGACTACGTTTCTCTCTCTCACCTTCCCCTTCTTCTGCTTCTTTGCCGAGATCGTAGATCACCCTTAGATGTTCCACGGGTGGCTGAGTTGGCATTCGAGTCGCCAACTCTACGGCATCGGGGAACAGCTCCGAGAAACGCGAGAGCCAGCCAAACATAATGTCTCTCTCGCTCGGGAGAAGCAGCGCCGGGATTCCATAGATGCGGTTATGCCAGTATTGCCTGAGCCAACGATCCCACCACTCTCTCTGTTGTCGCGCGTCCAGATCTTGTTGGAGAAGCCCGTCTATCGTGTGGGCAAACGCGTCTCTCGTTTCCCTATCCCCACCTTTCAGAAGTGCCGGTATCCACCTCTGCAGTGGATCGTCGATGAAGTACCCGACGAGGTAGGCGTAAACCCGGGCGAATCGTCCACGTTGAGCCTTCAGATCGGAATCGAGATGAGCAGTGGCCTCCAGGAAGGGCTCTTCCAAGGCGGCCGCGATAGCGGGATTGACACCGTCGCGAAGCAGAAAGCCATGCCAAGCTGGCCTGTACTTCTTGTTTCCCTCCGTCGCGCTGAAAAGGGGAAGAAGATGTTCGTGCGTCCATGCCCGATCAACCGCCAGAAGCCAGGGAAGCTGACCGGCCAGAACGGCGGTCGAGAAGCAGGCATGTAGACTAGGATCGTCCGTCATGGCCGTGAATACTCGGGCGAATTCTTCATCCATTGTCCTGGGCATCGTTCTATGACGTGTGAGCGAAAGCGCCAGACTCTCGATCCAGAACTCAGCCAGAATCCCGGCCGGTTGGTTAATGGCCGCGTTGAGCCAATCGTCGGGTTCCTCGGAGGACTCATTCCGATCAAGGCGATTCCACAGGTCAATGGCAATTCTGTTGAGTCGAGAAAAATGCTCGGATCTGCCGGCTCTCCTCTCATTCTTGGCAATCGCAAGGAGAACGCTGGCAGCTCCGTGAGGATGAGTCAGTTGAAGACGGGGTTCCTCCAGATGAACCGAGATCCCGGGAACAGCCTCGGTTGGTAGTTCCACCTCGCGCCATGCGCGGAGCAAACCCGTCCACGGCCAATCGTCCCAGTGGTCCCCTGCTCTCAACGCGCCGGCAAGGGCAAATCCCCATTCCCGGTCTCGCTTCGCCGCCTCCCCAACCACGAGGATAGCACCCTCGTAATCCCCGAAATCATCCCCTGGATACGCCAGAAAATCGGGAAGCCACTCGGATGCAGGTTTAGTCAGGAGATCTTCCACGCTCCAAGGAGACTCGTAGGGTACGAATCCACCTTCTGTCCAGCTTGTGAGATCCGGGTACTTGCTCGGAAGAAACTGCGGATGGCGGGCCAGAACATCATCCAAGGCGGCCTTTGTTGATTCGCTCTCCGGGGCCGACTCGTGCAGCCAATGGAGCCAACTGAAGTGGAGGCGGGCAGTTCTTTCTTCTCTGTCCGTGGCGTCCTCGTGTGGCCATTCGAAGGACAAGACCCTCTCGACGACCCTCCCACGCGTTTCCTCGTCGGTCTCAGGGAACAGCCCCCGCATCGCACGGAAAACCTCGTGGTGAATGGCCACGTCGTACAGATCGCAGTGTTCCAAGAGCCAGTCGGTCTTCTGTGTTGGGGCGAGATCCGTCCGAGTGGCAAAGATATGAACCGCCAGTCGTCTCAGAAGAGGGACGTCCGCATTGACGTGTCGGTCGCACCAGAGCGCGGCCTCGTTAGGAGATGTGGAAACGAGATGCTCGAGGCAGTCCCGTGCAACATCGATGATCACGTCCGAGGCATGGGGGTAATTGTCTTGAGGATGAGGTTCGATCGCTGATCGGAATTGACTCCACTGGGTACTATTGCGGTCTGCCCGTTGCGCCATGCAGAGAAGACAGTGTTCCTCCTCCATCCGGCTTAAAGTCAGAGACAACAACGGGCGTGCGACTTGGGGAAGAATCGGTCTCAGAAACCTCTCCCAAGCTTCTTTTATCGCCCAGTGGTCGGCGCCCAGTCCTACCTCCGCGGTAATTCGCGGAGCCGCTTCTGTCTCTTCTTTGTCGAAGAGGAAGAGGGCCTCTTGCACATTGAGAAAACACAGAATCATCCGTTCGAAGACGCACAGAAGCGCTTGAACCGCACCGAGTTCATGGGCGCGCTTGGCCAGCTCATATAGATCGTCCCCATTGCCCTGACGTGGTGCGGTTGAGATCAGGACGCTCACCCAACGAGACAGGGCGGGACCATCAACGCCAGGGTTGTTGTCTCTTCCCACTTCCCATGCCAACGCCCGCCAGAATGCACCGTTCAACCGCATACCGTACGTCCCGATCAATAGGAGCAATCTGTCTGTGAAGCGCACGGCATAGTGTCTCGCCAACCACTGCGCGAGATCTCTGTCTCGGTCACTGAGATCGTTGTTCTGGAAGAGAGCCTCCAAGTATTTGTGTTCGTCCAGCCAGGTCAACCACTCAGGCAATCTTGCCTTTTCAAGAAAGAAGCGCCTCCAGGCAGGGGCTTCCAGCGCATCGCGAATTTGGTCCTCTGCTTCTTGGTCGGTAGGCGGCGGTTTCGAGGCCAATTCGTGCAGTACATGTTTCCATTCCAGCGCGCCACGACAAACATAATCAGCAAGGCGTCCTACTCCCTCGTAAAGCGCAGAGTGATCGCCCTTCTGCACCGAAGGATAGAGGCTCGGTATTATGCCGAGGGAATCCCAGCGGTCCTTCTCATCGTTTTCGGGTGCCAAAGCAAAACGAGGGGAATCTCCCTCAACGGGTAATGCTCGCGTCAGGTACTGCATCACAGTGTCGTCACAACTGTATCCAACGAAGAGAACCGGGTAGTGTTGGAATACCTCAAGCAGAAACCTGACTGCCCACCCATCCGTAAGATAGGCGCGGCCGAAGTCCCTATCCGTTAGCACCGTATCTTCTGGCCGCTCGACGGAGCCGTGAACATGTACGATCCCGGCGAAATCTCGTCCCAGTGGGAGTGCCGGAGCACGGAAGATGTCGGGAACTGTCGCGGAAACATCCTGGGCGGCCTGCTCAAACAGGAGATCGAAGTTTGTGGTGACTACCCGGATAGGCTTGCCCCCAGAGAAAAGTCTCAGAAGATCACGATGCAACCGGTTGCACTTCAAATCCGCCCCGGATAGAAGCTCCGCCGCTCGCTTGTGGACTTCAACGTTTCTGTCGCAGAGTCTTCCCAAATAGCGGTCTATCGGTTCTCTCTCGCTGCCTTGTTCCTGCCCTTGGATTCTCTCTCCGGTCCCGTGCCCCAACTGCTCTGCCAGCTCGCGAAAACTCGGGAGATTAGACGGTTCTCCCATGGACACTCCCGCGCCGGCGAAAACGGTCAAGTTGCCGTCGCGCAACGCGCGAATGAGTCCTGGGGGAAAGTCTATCGGGCCGATTTGCATAGACTGCTCTTACCAGGGAGTTGATCCGCTGCTTCCTTCCTTGTGGGACCTCACAGCCGAGATCATCGCGCCGGGTTGGCCTTGGGGTCAAGGGGGAAAGAGCAGTAGGCAGAAAGCAGAGGGCGGTAGGCAGTAGGCAGGAGACGGCGGGAGGAGAACGGTCCGCAGGGTTGGACCTCAGGCGGCATAGACCTCTCTCCCGTCGCGCAGGATTCTCCAGTAGATCAGACCGATGTTCTCCTTGTGTTTCTCCAGATCGCTGGGTGTCGCCACCAGAATGTCGAACGGCACGCCGACGCCGCGTATCTTGCGATACAGCTGCTGCGCGGTACGCCTCCGGTGGGTTCCCTCCGGCATGACGACCAGAAGATCGACATCGCTGTCGGAAGTCGTCTCGCCCCTCGCCGCCGAGCCGAAGAGCACGATGCGCAACGGACGCGCCTCATCCACGATGCGCGTCACGATGTTCGCCAAGGCGTCTGAGTATACCGTCATGATTCCAGGGCCTCTCTCTCACGACCGAATTCTACATCAGGGAGCGACTCGGGGCAACGTCTCTCACGTCGCTGGGCGGGTGCGGCCGTCGGCCCATTCGCGGCGATGCTGGATCTCTTTCTCCATGAGACGCGAGAGCGGGACGGTTTCCTCGATCGAATGCAGGACGTGGGCGGTCGTGATGTCGGTGCGCTCGGAGAAGGCGTCGAAAAGGGCCGAGATGATGGCTTGCTCGATTTCGGCGCCGCTGAATCCCTCGGCGGCGGCGGCGAGCCGGGCGACGTCGAACTTGTCGGGGCTGCGGCGGCGCTTGGCCAAGTGAATGCGGAAAATGCTTTCGCGTTCGGCCTGATTGGGGAGATCGACGAAGAAGATTTCGTCGAACCGGCCCTTGCGCAACAGCTCGGGCGGAAGCACCTCGACGTTGTTGGCCGTGGCGATGACGAACACCGCCGATTCCTTCTCCTGGAACCAGGTCAGGAGCGTGCCGAAGACGCGCGAGGTGGTTCCCGAGTCGCTGAACGACGAGGAGTCGAGTCCGCTGAAGCCTTTGTCGATCTCGTCGATCCACAGGACGACGGGCGCGACGGATTCGGCGACCTGGATGGCGCGACGCACGTTTTGCTCGCTCGATCCGACGAGACTGCCGAACAGGCGTCCCATGTCGAGTCGGAGGAGAGGGACCTTCCAGAGGTTGGGCACGGCCTTGGCACAGAGGCTCTTGCCGCACCCCTGCACTCCGAGGATGAGAAGCCCTTTCGGAGCGGGAAGGCCGAACCGGCGCGCTTCGGCGCCGAACGCCATGGTCCGTTTCACCACCCACTCCTTGAGGCGGTTCATCCCCCCCACGTTGTTCATGTTCTCGTAGACTTTGACGTATTCGAGGAGTCCGGTCTTGCGGACGATTTGTTCCTTCTCGGAGAATATCAGAGGGACCTCGGCCATGCTGAGGCGACCGGCGGAGACCAGCGTCTTGGCGAAAACGTTTTCCGCTTCGTTGAGGGTGAGGCCGATGGCCGCGCCCAGGATCGCTTCCTCGCCGCCGTCCGAGAGATCGATAGTCAGGTCGGGATTGCCCTTGAGGTCGGCGGCGATCGACTGGAGCAGCTCGCGTATTTGCGCGCGCGAAGGGAGCGGGAAATCGATGATGGTGACTTCCTTCTCGAGCTCGGGCGGGATTTCGAGCGTGGGCGAAAGCAGGACGATGCTGTTATAGGTCGAGCGCAGCAGCTCGCCCAGCTCGCGCAGACCGCGCGTGACGGCCGATTCGCGGATGAAGGCGTGAAAGTCGTTGAGGACGAAGATCGAGGGATCGTTCTTCTCGCGCACGGCGCGCAGCGCCCCGAGGGGGTCCTTGGTGCCCTTCATTCCTTCGAGCTCGACTTCGAGCGACTCGCGATAGAGACGCAGGCCGTCGGTGATAGTCCAGTAGTAGAGGCTTTTGTTGAGCCGTTTGGCGATGGCGTTGAGTTCGCGCATCACGCGCCCCTCTTCCCACGACACGACGTAGATGAGGGGATAGCGGGCGCGGATCAGGGTCTCGAGCTCGCCGTACTGGGTCGTCTTTCGCGCCGGAGCCGGGGCGGGGGTGGGGGAGGCGGCGCCGCTTGCCATGGGATCGCCTTTCGGGGCCGTCGGGCCGGGCGGATTGAGAACCGGGAACGCCTGGGTTTCTTGTATCGGTTTTGCGGGGGCGGGTCAAGAGGGTTCCGCTCTTGACTCCGAAGAGTGAAAGAAAGAGGGTTAGGAGGGTCGGACGATAGAGGCTGAGGATCGCGAGATTCCTCTCGCGCGAGATACGTCGATGAATTCCCAGGTCCAACTGGATCGCAACGCCTTGGCGGACTTCTGCCGCAAGTGGCGAATCCGCGAGCTCTCGGTATTCGGCTCGGTTCTTCGCGACGACTTTGGGCCGGAAAGCGATCTGGATTTTCTGGTCAGTTTCGAACCCGAATCCAAGTGGGATCTTTTCGATATCGTCGAGATGAAAGACGAACTCGAAACGCGCTTGAGGCGTCCCGTGGACTTTGTCGAGAAGGAAGCCTTGCGAAACCCCTGGAGGCGATTCGAGATTCTGAGAACGCGCGAGGTGGTTTATGCCGCCTGACTACAAGGACATGTCGCGCCTGTGGGACATGCTCGACGCCGCGCGCGCGGCCGTGCAATTCGCCCAAGGGCAACGATTCGAAGAGCTTCTTGAGAATCGGATGCTGCGAAACGCCGTCGAACGCAATCTCGAGATCCTAGGCGAAGCCGCCCGACGAGTGTCTCAGACGACTCGCGACACCTACTCCGATACCCCTGGAAACCCATTGGCGCCTTGCGCAACGTTCTGGCCCACGAATATGGCGAGATTCAGTAGTGTCCAAAACAGGTTCCCCGGAGGGGAACAATTTGAATAGCCCTGGGTGAAACCCAGGGAAAAGACGTTCCCGTTTTG
>JAFGFN010000123.1 GCA_016931035.1 Candidatus Sumerlaeota bacterium | reverse complement strand
TGACGAAGCCGCGTCGCCCGAAGCGGCTCGCGCCTCTGAACGGCTCCCGTTCAAACCCGAACCGCGCAGGGCGTGAAGGATTCGGGTTGCCCTCCGTCGGGGTCGATTCCTTTTGACTTTGGGGGCCTTGTTGTGGTGAGGTTCAGGGAGGGCGTCGGGCGCTTTCCCCGGAGGAGACTTCGGGGCGTCGTGTTTCTGTCTATTCGTTACGCGCCTGATTGCCGGTATGTTATCAGAGTTCCTCGGAGAGTTGGTCGCCGGGAGAAGGGGGGCTTTAGTGCCGGCGGCAATCTCGCGGGGGAACGAGATCCGATGAGAGCGGTGGCCATGAGAGCGACATCGCCCGACCAGATGCTTGCCCGAAATCGGGCCGAGATGAAGTATCTCGAAGGAAGTCTCGTCAATCTGACCGAAGGCGGGAAATGCAAGTCCATGTTGGTGACCAGCTGCCGGCGCGGAGAAGGCAAGACCACGGCTGCCGCGATGGTCTCTATCGTTCTGGCTCGGAGTCTCGACAAGAAGGTGCTTCTCGTCGATGCCGACATGAGCGCGCCGTCGGCGCACCGACTCTTTTCGTGCGAGAGTCAGCCGGGTTTGACCGACTTTCTGAATGCCGGCGTGCAACTCGACGAGTGCGTTCGCGAGACGTCATACGTCGGCTTGTTCCTCATGCCTCACGGAAAGAACTCGGAGAAGGCGCCCGATCTTTTCGCGCGAAAAAGCTTCGGGCAACTCGTCGCTCTCTTGCGCGATCGCTACGACTACGTCGTCCTCGACGGCGAGCCGGTGCTCACGTCTCCAAACGCGAGTTTGCTTGTCCGTCACGTGGACGGCGTGATTCTCGTGGCCGAGTGCGAATCCACGAAATGGGAGCAGGTGGAAGCGGCGTGCGAGAAGATCCAAGCCTCTCAGGGAAACGCCCTAGGGGTCATCCTGAACAAGAGACGCTACTATGTTCCGGGTATGTTCTACGGAAGAATCTAGTATCGAGTCGCGGCCGGGCCGCACGCGTGCCCTCTGCGCGTCGCGGGTCGTATCGTGCGCGCTGCTTCTCGTTCTCGGCGCGGCGGGGTGCGTGCGTCTTCCTTTCCGGTCGTCCAACGTGGCGGAAGAGATCGAGATCCCGAAGACGTCGTTCAGCTTCGACGAGGATCAGCAGCCGTTCAGTATTCTCAAAGAATACAAGATGGTCCCGGGCGACGTTGTCGACGTCCTGTACCACATCAACAATCCCGATATCTCGCAGATCAATTTCACAATCCAAGTGGACTATGTGATATCGGTCAAATTCGTCCACTTCCCCGACTTGAACGAAACCCAGGTCGTCCGGCCCGACGGCATGATTTCGCTGCCGTATTTGGGCACGGTATACGTCGTCGGCCTGACGGTGGATCAATTGACGCGAAAGCTGAAGGAACTGTACTCGAAGGAAATGCGCGATCCCGAGATCTTCGTTCAGGTGCCCGAATACCGGCGCGATATCGAGGAGTTCAAGAGAGACCTCCACACGTCTCCTCGAGGTCTGAGTCGCCTTGTCACGGTCCGCCCCGACGGGTACGCGACCTTCGCCATGCTCGGCGACGTCCGGGTGGCGGGGCGCACCGTCCCGGAAGTGAGCGAGGACCTGAACGAGGAATACCCGAAAATCTTCCCGCTTCTGGGCGTCGATCTGTTCCTCGAGACGCACGCCGGAGCGAACATCTACGTGTTGGGACAGGTGAGCCGTCAGGGGTCGTTCCCCGTCCAGGATTTCGCGACGATTGTCGAAGCGCTGGCCCTCGCGGGCGGCCCGACGAACAAGGCCCGACTCGACTCGGTCGTCGTGTATCGTCGCGACGAAAACGCCAAGCTCCTGGCGCGCCGGGTGGATGTGACCAAGATGCTGAACCTGAAAAAGGGCGCGATGGCGTTCTATCTCCTTCCAAACGACGTCGTCTTCGTGCCCAAGCGGGCCGTCAGCCGACTGGCCGAGGTGACAGACGAAGTGGCCGACGTGCTCATGTTCAGAGGCTGGGGCGTGAGCCTGGCCGGGAACTACGATCTGAATCCCCAGGAGCAGCCGAAGTAACAGGACCGACGCAAGACGGAACGGACGAACGATGGCGTTCTACCCCACCGCGGACTGGAAGAAGGAACTCTTCGAGATATTCTTCTCGCGGATCAAGGTGATTGTGGGGTGCACCGTGGCGATTTTCGTCTGCTCCATCGCCATCGTCCTCTTCTATCCGCGCACCTATCTGGCCTCGGGTTCCGTGCTGATGCGAAGCAAGGGGCAGCCCGTGCGGCCGGCCGTGATGGAGAAGGATCCCAATCAGCGCGACATGCCCGTTTCGAAAGAGGACATGGCCACGGAATTGGAGGTCATCACCTCTTCGAAGTTGCTGGAGCAAACCGTGCAGCGTCTGGGTCTGAGTCCCGAGACTCCGCCGGGCCAGGACCCGTTCGAATACGGCATTCTGAACCAACCCTCTCCCGACGACATGAAAGCGACGAGCGTCCTCGGCCTCGTTCGTTTGGCGATCGTGAAGGCCCAGCGCGACCTGAGAATAGCGGTGGCGAAACCCCCGACTCCCTATGCCGGCGCGGTGAAGGACCTTCGCAACAGTCTGGACGCCGAGGTGGTGCCGCTGTCCTCGGTCATCAAGGTGACGATTCGGGGCCAGGAGAAGAGACAGGTCGAGCGCGTGCTCAACGCGATGTTGAGAGAGTACATCGTCTATCGCGGCGAGGTGTACAGCCCCAACACCCAGGAAACGTTCTTCCGCGAACGGGCGACGGACTACGAGAAACGCGTTCGTGTGCTGGAAACCCAAATGAGAGACGGAGGCACTTCGGCGTCCGTGTCGGTCCTGGAAAACGAAATTCTCAGCAATATTTCCATCAAGGGTAAGCTGTTGCAGGAAATCGTCCTCTTGCGGGGTCAGTTGGCCGAGAGAGAGGAGAACGTCAGGCCGTTGGAAGAGGCGGTTCAGAGCAAGGAAGTCCAGTTCTACTCCTTTCTCCAAAACCCTGCGATCAACTATCTGGGGAATCACGTGGCCGAGACCGTGGCCGAGCGCGAGAAGGCGGTACGCGGCTTTCTGCCCGAGAGCAAGAAGGTCCGACTGATCGACGAGAACATCGCGGCCCTCAACAAGCGGCTTCGGGACGAGGCCGCCACGATCATGAACCAGGAAGTCAACGGCTTGGAGGGCGCAAAAGCTCAGATCGAAGTACTTCAGGAATCGGTCAAATCGCTCGAAAAGGTAAATGAGAGCCTGCGCAGGCAGATCGTTCTGGCGCAGAGGATGGAACGGGACCTGAACTTCTGGCTTACGTCGTATCAGACGTTCCTGAAGCGCAAGGAGGAAATCGAAATCGACCTGGCGATCCGACAGAAGAACTTCTCGGCCGACGTCAGCATTCTCAGCGACGCGGGGTACTCGGCGGAATTGCTCTATCCCCGCAAGCTGGCCACTCTGGTGCTCGGTCTGATCGTCGGTTTTCTGACCGGTTGCAGTTTGGGTTTCCTGTTCGAATACTTGGATCATTCGATCCGTCGGCCCAACGAGGTGGAACGCTACACGGGGTTGACGGTGATCGGATCGATCAGGCGGTTTTGAGAATGCGTTCTGGAGCGGGGCGAAGCCGGGCCTGATCGAATGTCGGGAGCCCCCTGGCGCGGTATCGATGTCCGCCCGACGAGAGAGGGAACGGTGCGCCGGTTCTTCGTTCCTCGAGATTGGCGGGGAACCCGTCTGTGCGCGGAGAGAACTCGAGATGGCTGAGGACATCGACATGATCATGCCCACGAATCGCTCGGCGGATCGCGTCCGGGAAGAGAGGCCGGCCCGAGTGTTGGCCGGGGGCGTCTGTCGGTGCGTCAACTTCGTCGTGGCGTTCGTTCTGATCTTGTTGTCCGCCCCCTTCTTTCTCTTTGTTGCCGGCCTGATCCTTGTGGCCGACGGTTGGCCGATTCTCTATAAGGGCCCGCGGCTCGGACGCGGCCGCAGACTCTTTGTCATGTACAAGTTCAGGACCCTCGTGCGCGACGCCGAGAGCCAGCTGTCCGCTCAGCTGGCCACGCACCGCCACGACCTGATGATTCCCCTAGGCAAAATGCTCCGCGACTCGCGGCTCGACGAATTGCCGCAGCTCATCAACGTCTTGATCGGCGACATGGACATCGTCGGTCCGCGCCCCGAACGAGAGTCCGTATACGAGAAGGTGAAACATCTCCGAGGATACGAGAAACGATTCCTGGTCAAGCCCGGACTTCTGGGTTTGTCGCAGATGTTCACACCCCACAACACGCCCAAGCGCCTGCGCGTGAGGGTCGACAACAAGCTGATTCGTCTGAAGCAGTCGGCCTTCTTCGACATCCTCATGGCCGTATTCGGCCCCATGCTGGCGATTCCCGTGACCCTCGGTACGGCGGGGCGTTATCTGTTCGCCTACCCGTTCGGGCGCAAGCGGAGTTCCAACCTGCGCGAGAGCGATCGTATCCGAGTCCGGAGCGCGCTAGTCACCTACACTGCCGATTCGAACGTGCCCCCCTTCGCCTCGGACAACGCCGCCCTTCTTCTCGACATCAACGAGCAGGCCTTTCTCATCCGCTGCAACGAGGAATTGCCCGAGCCGTTTCCGAAGCATTTCCGGCTTGTGGTCGACGGGGTGCCGAGGGCCTTGCACAAGCACTACCGCCACAAGAGAAAGAGCGCGCTTTGCGAAGGGGAGTTGGTAAGAAGAACCCGGCTGCGCGACGGCCGGGTCGACTACGTGGTGAAGTAT
The DNA here is from genome assembly GCA_016931035.1 of Candidatus Sumerlaeota bacterium. GTDB lineage: Bacteria > Sumerlaeota > Sumerlaeia > UBA8349 > UBA8349 > JAFGFN01. The sequence goes on along the minus strand of JAFGFN010000123.1, from coordinate 44,245 downwards.
GAACCCGTGTCTCAACTCAACTACTACATGGTCCATCAGTACTTCCTCAAGGAGAGCTATTGCTGACAAGCATGAGAGCCCGGACCGCCGTCAATCCGAGTGATGTCTTTATTCCGGGACTTGCGGTCGTCGTCCTGGTGGCGTTGGCGTGGGTGCTGCTCGTTTCCCCCTTTTACAGCGCGGCCGTTTTGCCCGCCCTCGGCCTTTCCGCGCTGGTGGTCTTCTGGATCTTCCCCCAAGCCGGATATTATCTGATCGTTTTCCTCATCCCGTTCGATTTCCTGCGCAAGTTGTCGGCCACGTCTCAGGCGCTGACCATATCCAAGCCGCTCGGCCTTTGGATCCTGCTCGTGGTGTTCGTCGCCATGGTGGCGGACAAGCGCAGGACGCCTCGAATCGGCTCGAACCTCTGGCCGTTGCTCATCGCTTTCGCCATGCTCGGCCTTCTTTCATCCGTGGTCTCGCCGTACCGCTTCACCGCCTTCAACGAGCTGCGGCGCATCGCGGTGGGCTACGTCTTTCTCGCCTTGACGCTCGTTTTCGCGTCGGAAGGGAAGGGATACTACAGGATCCTGCCTCGCATTATCGTCGGGGGGATGTCGATCTGTTCGCTGCTGTCCATCATCGGCGCGGTGTTTCACATCTCGTTCCTCGCCCAATACGGTCTCGATCGAGGACCGTCGGACGTGCTGCGCGCGACCGGCGGATCGAGCGATCCCAATCTGATGTCGGCGATGGCGCTCTTTTCCGTCCCTCTTCTCTTCCACGCGATCGCGACGGCGAGGACGAGAGGGAGAATCGTACTCGCCCTTTCTCTGCTTCTGATCAATCTCTACGCCGTCATCCTCACCTACTCGCGCAGCGGGGCGTTGCTGGGCGCCCTTCTCCTCGCCGTCTTGTTGCTCGACTACGGGCGACGGCTTCGTCCCAAGCACTTGGGGCTTCTCATGATCGGCACGTTGACGGTGGTGGTCGTCGCCGCCATCGTGGTTCCCGCCAGCTTCTGGCAGCGGCAACGAACCGTCCGCGACCCGACCGATCCGTCCATCGTGCGAAGGCGGTCTTATGTGACCTTCGGGTGGGAGCAGTTCAAGATCCGCCCCCTCATAGGCGCCGGTCCGGGAACGTTCAAAGACCTGTACGGCCGTTCCATCTATGCGTTCTACTACGGAGATGACGACGAAGAGAGCCGGTTTCGCTACGCGCACAACACCTATCTCGAGACGCTCGTCGGGTGCGGACTCGGAGGACTGATCTTCTTCGTCGCCATCCTGTTGCGCGCCTTCGCCAATTACCGCGGGGCGTTTTGGTGCTTCAAGCATTCCGGCAGGGAGGTGGAGGCGTCGCTCACTAAGGCGTACTTCTACAGTTTCCTGACGATCTCGCTTTACTTGTTTTTCATTTCGGCCCTGTATCACAAATACCTCTGGGTCTCCGTCGGCATCTCGCAGATCGCGCTTACTCTCTCGATGGCGCCGCGTGCCGAGCCTCCGAGCGAGGCGTCGGCGCCGGAAGGGGGACGCGTATGACCCCCTGGAACGCGACGGCGACGGCGTTGTTCTTGGTCTCCGTGTTCGGAGCGACGGCCAATTTCATCTTCTACCCGGCGGCGGTCTTCCTCTCGTGCGCGTTGCGGCGAAGGAAAGCGCCCCCGCGCTCGGGCGAGTTGCCGAGGGTCGCCATGATCGTCGTTGTGCGCAACGGAGAGGCCCTGATCGAGGACAAGATCCGGAATTCGCTGTCGCTCGACTATCCTCCCGACAAGTTCGAACTCCTGGTCTATTCGGACGGATCGACGGACCGGACCGAGACGATCGCACGAGAGTTCGAGAGCGATCGTCTTCGCATCATCGCGAGCGGCGAGCATCACGGCAAGATTCGCGGCCTCAACGAAGCCGCGGCCGCGTGTTCGGCCGACATCCTTGTCTTCAGCGATGCGGACGCCGCTCTTTCGCGCGACGCTCTGCGCCGCCTCGTCGAACGTTTCGCGGACCCCACGGTCGGGGGGTGCTGCGGGCAACGCGCGATTCGGGAACGCGACGGACGAATGACTCACGCGCAGGGCTTCTACGTGAGATTCGACAGCTTTCTCAAGCGCCTCGAAAGCCGCTCGGGCAGCGTGACGTCGAACGACGGCAAGCTCTACGCGGTTCGCAGAGCGCTCCTGCAACCCATCGCCGACGCCGTGACGGACGATTCCTTCGTCCTGTTGTGCGTCGTCAAACAGGGATTCCGCTTCGTGTTCGAAAACAAGGCGCTCGCGCGAATTCCCGCTCCGGCGCGTGACGCCGACCACGAGCTGGAGCGGCGAAGACGAATCACCTCTCAGAGTCTGAGAGGAATTTGGCTGTGTCGAGAAGTCCTCAACCCGTTCCGGCACGGAGTGTTCTCGGCAAACCTGTTCGTGAACAAGATCGTGCGCCGACTTCTTCCCGTATCTCTCGTTCTGCTGTTCGTCAGTACGGCCATGCTGATTCGCGTATCGCAGCTCTTCTTGTTCCTGCTCCTGGCCCAGGCGGCGTTCTATGCGTTGGCGATCTGTCGCTGGCCTTTGCGAAACCGCTCCTTCCTCGAACACTCGGGAGTTCTCGATAGGGCATCGAGCTTGGCATTCTACTTCTGTCTGGGCAATCTCGGCATGCTCGGCGGGCTGGCCGACTTCCTGCGCGGACGCAGCGTCGCGAAGTGGAATCCGCTCAAGGCCGACTTGGAATAGTGTCCGGAATCCGGTGTCGACTCGGCGCCGAGCCCGGACCGGAGAGAAGAAACGCCGAGGGCTCGCCGACGGCGCGAACGCAACGTTTGGGAAAGACGAGGAGGAACCGAGCCATGAGAAGAACACTGCTTGCCGTTGGCGGCGTGGTCGCGATTCTTGCGCTGGCCGCGGCGATCGCGACTGGGAGGGACCGTGTGCCGAAGGGGTACCTCGGCATGTCGCTGCCTCCCGATTTTTCGGCCTTTGCGTCGGATTCGCCCTGGAACACGCCGATCCCGCCCGACGCGGGGATCGACCCGGATTCGGCCCTGATTGTCGATGCGCTGCGCGTGAATTGCCCGCCGTTGAAAGCGGACTACGCGAGATGGACGATCCCTCTGTTTGTGATCAAAGCCGAGGACTGTCCGAACGTGCAGGTCCAGACGACGTCCGACGCTCTGAACCCTGGAGTAGATCCCGATGGCGACGGCGTCGCCGTGGACATCCCGATTCCGTCGGGAGTCTGGCCCGATCCCGCCGAGGACGGACACATGCTCCTGGTCGATCCCGTACTGCGCAAGAGCTGGGATTTCTCTTGCGCCAAACGGCTGTCGTCCAAGCGGTGGCAGGCGAGTCGTTTGGATATCTGGGACCTGGACGGTCCGGGGTATCGGAACGCTTTCGAGGGAGACTACTGGTGGACTTATGGCGCTCGAGGATCGGGGATGCCGCTCGTCGCCGGACTGGTGCGGCCCGAAGAAATCCAAGCCGGTGTCATCCGACACGCTCTTGTGTTCGCCAGCCCCATCAATCGCAAGTCGGCGACCATCGGCGGGCCCACGGAGCTGTTCTGCCCGCCTGCGTCGAGAACCGACGGACAAGGGATCGGACACGAGTTCATTCCCGAAGGGGCCCGCCTCCAACTCGATCCGGATCTGGATCTCGAATCCCTGGGTTTGTCGCAACCGGCCAAGGTCGTGGCCCGGGCGCTTCAGGAGTACGGGATGTACAACGGAGACAACTCCGAGACGTTCAAACTGTACTTCCAGAACCTGGGCCCCGACGGTGAAGAGTGGCGCTCTCTTTTCGAGTTCGATGACCTGAACAAGATTCCCGTCGTGCGTTTCCGCGTCATCGAGGGGCGCAAAGCGTATCGAGACTGAGTTGGAGCATGCGGAATCCGGTATCGCCAGGCGCCGAGAGGGGTTTCCCGGAGACGGCCAAGTGGGCGCTTCCCGTGGCAATCGGGATCTTGCTGTGCCTTGCCAGGGTCTCATGGGCGACCTACTATTTTGTCGCGCCTTGGGGAGGCGACGAGGGGCCCGGGAAATTCGACTATCCATTTCGCACGATCCAGAAGGCCGCCGACGTCGCCGGTCCGGGAGACACGGTCTACGTGCGCGAGGGCACGTACCACGAAGAGGTCTTTGTCAGCTCCCACGGCACGCCCGAGGCGTGGATCGTGTTCGAACGCTACCATGGCGACAACGTCGTTCTAGACGGCGAGAATACGCTTCCGGATCTGTTCTGGGGCGGCATGTTCCATCTCTGGGACGCCAGCTATATACGAATCGAAGGTTTCCGCGCCGTCAACTCGGCCTACGCCGGATTCTTTGCCGACAACTCGGACCACATTGCGTTTTCCTACAACACCTCCGACACGAGTTGGGCGTGCGGCATTTTGGTTATCGACAGCAGCAATATCCTCGTCCGGGGGAACCGCATTCGCCGCGCTTGCCAAGGAAGCGGGTACACCCAGGAATGCCTGACCATCGACTCGGTCAGCACCTTCACCGTCGAGGACAACACGGTATACGATCGCCCGGTGGACGTCGGCTTCGGCGGCGAAGGGATCGACGTGAAAGGGGAGAGCGCGAACGGCCTGATTCTCGACAACCTCGTCTACGACCTGGTGAGGGTGGGAATCTATCTCGATGCCGGTTCTGAGTATCTCCGTCACGTCGAGGTGCGCGGCAACATTGTGCATCATACGTTCGCCGGCGTGGCGCTCGCGGCCGAATACACCGAGGGAGAAATGGAGGACATTGTCGTCGTCAACAACGTGCTCTACGAGAACCGGATTCACGGCATTATCGTTACGGACTGGTCGGGTGGATTGGCGGGCGGGGGCGACGGGATCAAGCGCGACATCGTGATCGCCAACAACACGACCTGGAACAACGGCGAACATGAGTACATCGGATACGGCGGCGGTATCGCCGTGACGTCGGAGAATCCCGCCAACACGACCATTTCCGTCCGCAACAACATTTGCAGCGACAACGGCCAGTGGCAGATTCTGTGCGTTCCGTGGGACGTGACCGTGGAGAACAACCTGATCGATGGGACGAACGACTTGAGAATCGGCGAGGCGGTCACGACCAGCGGGACGAAGCCGGTCTTCGGCGATCCCATGTTCGTCGACGAGACGGGCGGCGACTTCCGTCCGACCTGGTTCTCGCCGGGCATCGACAAAGGCACCTCGGTCGGCGCTCCAACCACGGATATAGAGGGGAAGATCCGCCCCTTGGACGGGGACTGGGACGGCGTGGCGGCGTGGGACATCGGGGCCTACGAGTTCGATCCGCCTGTCTCATCGGCGTCCCAGTGGTTTCTCTTCGAGTGAGTCCATGCCGCCGACTGGGCTAGGAACGCGAGGGATCGCGCCCCAGCAGTTTGTCGTAGACCGCCTCGATTCGCCGAATCGACGAGCGCAGCGAGAACCGTGTTTCGATCTTGCGGCGGGCCTCTTCGCCCATTGCCCGGATCGTCTCCGGATTCTCGGCCAAGCGCACAATCCGCTCCGCCAGACCCGCCACGTTCCCCTGTCCGACGAGTATTCCGTCGCGTTCGTCTTCAACCACTTCGGGGAGTCCGCCGACGTCGAAAGCGGCGACGCACACTCTCATGGCCGAGGCTTCGAGGGCGTTCATCGGAAGACCCTCAGTGGCCGAAGTCAGCGCGAGAACGTCCATCTCGCGATAGAGAGACCGAAGCGCGCCGGGATCGAGGAATCCGAGGAACTGCAGGGCGCTCTCGATTCCGAGCGATCTCGCCAAGGATTTCGCGTTTCCCTCTTCCGGTCCCGACCCGGCGACGACAAACCGGCAATCGCGATTTCTCCGAAGGATCGCTTCGGCCAGGCGCACAAAGTCCAACGGCCCCTTCTCGCGGCTCAAGCGGCCGACGAATCCGATGGTGAAAGGGGCCGCGCCTCCGTCGCAAAACCGATCGCGCTCGCCCTCGGTCCTCCACCAGTCCGTGTCGATTCCGTTGTGCACGATCTCGATCCGCCGCACTCCCGCGCGGCGGGCGATCTCGGCGTTTCGGTTCGAGACGGCGATGACCTTGTCGAACGAGCGGAGCACCGCCAAGTCGAGCCGGACGTAGAAGTCGGACTTGCGCGTGCCGCCGACCCACCCGTGGAGTGTGCTCACCGTCTTGACGCGTCGATGGAAGAGAGCGAGAAGTCGCGCGACCACGTCGCTCTTGGGGTCATGGGAATGAAGAAGGCGGATTCCCTTGTCGCGTATCAAGCGGCCCAACGAACGCAATTGCCCCAGGTCGAGGAGTCTGCCGCCGGCGAATTCGCCGACGGGGACTCCGCGCTCCGCCATCTCGCCCAGAAGAGGAGAGACGTCCTTTGTCTTCAGCCTCAGAAGAGCGACGTGAAACGGAAAGCGCTCCTTGTCGATCGCGGCGCAGACGTTCGCGATCACGCGGTCGGCGCCTCCCCCTCCCCCCTCGGTCTGTCTCAGATGAAGGATCACGAATCGGCTTTCTCGTCGCTCTTGCCGCCCAGTATTTCTGCGATCGCGCTCAAGACCCCGATGACTCGCCCGGTCTCTCCCCGACGTCCGAGGGCGCCGAGCATGATCAGGATTCTCTCGAGCAGATACCCCGTGACGGCGTACCAGAACCACAGGCGGGAGACGAAACCGCGGTTCAAGAACGCCATGAAGAACTTGCGATGGAAGACGACGAAGGCCCGCCCCATCTTGCGTTTGTCGTAACGCATCGAAGGGGCTTCGTTGTGGTCGAGGCTGGCGGCGGGGTTGACGTACAGAGCGTATTTGCGGCTCACGCGCCAAGTGAATTCCTTGTCCTCTCCGAGGCCGTACCCTCGGTACTCGTCGGAAAAGGCGAACTCGTCGAAGACCCGCTTCTTGAACGAGCTGACTCCTCCGGAAAGGAAATCGACGCGGGTCGGACGGCGCAAGGGGAAGGGAGTCGTGCCGAAGTCGACGAAGAAGCCGCTTCTGAGTACGCGTCCCTCGCGGAGCCCGGAGGTTAGGAAGAAGAGTTTGAGCCAATAGAGACAACGGTTGTCGAATCGAAGCGGAGGCATGTTGGCGATCAATCCGCCCACGCCGCCCAATCGCCCGTCGGCGTCGCACTCTCGGTACACGCGCACGATTTCGTCGATATAGTCGGGGCAGAGAACCACGTCGTCGTCCAGAAAGAAGACGACGTCGCCCGAGGCCAAACGAATGCCCAGGTTGCGCGAGGCCGTCAGGCCCGGAACCTCTTTCGTGCGATAGATGCACCGGATGCCGGCCTCTTCGCATTCGGGCCGATGGGGGAAGCCGGCCGGCCGACCGTCGTCGATCACGATGATTTCGGTGGGACGAAGAGTCTGGGCGAGGAGCGACGCGATGCAGGCCGAGAGATCGTTCGGCCGGTTATAGGTCGGGACGATGACGCTGGTTGTCGGATCGCTCATGCGTTTGCGGTCGGTTCCCGATGCCCGTGTTTTCGACAGAAGTAGATTCGCAACGGCATCGTGCCTTGCCGCAGGTGCTCCCCGGGACTCATGTCCAGAAACGTCCGGTCCACGGTCACCTCGAACCCCGCCTGGTTCAAACGCTTGCTCAGATCGCGCCCGTAATGGCGGAGGTAGCTGTGAAGCGAAGTATCCTCGACCAGCCACTCGATCGCGCTTTCGTTCTGCATGCTCTCGTGACAGCTCGCGTGGAGTATGCCGTGGGGTTTCAAGACTCGCGCAATCTCTCTCATCGCTCGCGCGTCGTCGGGCACCACGTCGAACACGTGATGGCAAATGACGAAGTCCACCGAACAATCCGAGAGACTCAGTTCCTGAACGTCCTCGCGCCGGCCGATCCTCCGCATGAACGGGTCCGCCGTCACGTAGTCCATCCGCAGCGCTTTCGCGTTCTCGTGAAGCCAACGGCCGAGCGTCTTCTCGGGCGCGAAATGAACGACGCGCTTCCCCGCGATCAAGTCGGTCCGTTCTTGGAAGTAGATCGTCAGCGCTCTGTCGCGCTGCTCGTAGATCCGATCGCGAGTCCGGTGAATAAACTCGACGTGCGGCGTCCTCGACTCGAAATTCCTTTCATGCTCCTCTACGGCGCGGCGCAGACGCGCGATGTCTTCCGGGCTGTTGCCGTTCTCCTCCATCTCCTTCAACGCACCCCAGGTGCGCTCGTCCAGGACGCCGCACCGCAACGCGCTCGCCTGGACGAGACGGTCCAATTGCCGCCGGTATCCGTCGTGCTTGACGGCGCTGCGCAGCCAATGGAGCAGCCGCCGTCGCTGCGTCTCGTCCATGCACTCGCGCACGGTGGGGATGAAGTCGTCGGCGAATCTCAGAAAGAGTTCGGCGTACTCCTGGTCTTCGTCGAAGCACGGATGGTCGAATTCCCTGAGTTCCGGCACCCGATCCATCAAGAATCGAATCCGGTTCAGAAGGACTCTGTGAGTGGTGCGATGCCTGGGCGGCGAGTTGTCGCGCTCGACGCGGACCCGAAAATCGGAAAAGGGAATCCGCACGCCGCGCTTGAGAACTCGCTTGATCGCCTGGAGCATATGGAGTCCCCTTCATCCGGTTCTGCGCGGGCCCTAGCCCATCGGCCACTTGGGGATTCTACGCAAACCGTCGATCACGGTCATCCTGTTTTCGCGATTGAACGTATGAATTCGAACGAGGCCGTCGCCCTTCGCCGGGCCCAGGCTGCGGACCTCTTCCTCGGCGTAGCGACGCTCGTCGAGCGTCAGGATCTTCTTGAACCGCACCCCTCGGCGGGCGTCGTCGCCGCAATCGTGAGCGACCCGCACAAGCCCCTCCTCGGTCCGGATCACGTTCCCCCCCGGGCGCGATCCGCGGATGTCGCTCACGACGGGATTCATCGGGTGAGGGGTCCATCGATCGGTCAACGGATCGTCTGCGTGGAAGAGATAGAGGTCGGTGTAAGGCTTGTCTCCGGGGTTCGTCGCGGCGTTCGCGAACATCCACCATCGCCCCTCGTGCTCCACGAGGGTTGTGTCCACGGCCTGGATGTCGGCGACGAGCGTTTTCAACCGCCGCCATTCGGTCGGAAAGCCGACGCACTCGTACACTTCGATCACGCCCGCCTCGATCGTCTCCGGAATCATGAAATCGCGATCCTGCCATCGGAAAACGAACGGGTAGGAGAGATGGTATGGCCGTTCGAGCGCGAGTCGGGGTTGGCCGCGCAGGCCGCCCTCGTCGATCTCCGCGACAAAGATGCGTCCTCTGCCCTGGCGAAACCGAAACTCCTCGAAGAACAGATAGTAGGTTCCGTCGCGATACACCACGAACGGGTCGGCCCAGAACTCGCCGCGCGGGGGGATCAGCCGTGCGAATTCCGTGTGGTCGTAGGAAACCTCGTCGGAGAATCGATAGAGAAGCATCCACTGCTCGCGAAGAACGGTGCGCGCGATCTTGGCGAGGCCCCGTTTCAGAAAGGGGCGAGATGCGCCGGTTCGAAGCGGTTGTCGCGCGCGATCGGTCTCATCCATTGGATTTTCTCGCCCGAAGGAGGGACAGACAGTCTTTCCAACTGATCGGCGTGAGGAGCGGCACGAACCTCGGCGCGAGTACGCGGAACCCGTACCATGTGGGCAGATAGATCGCGACTTGCAGCAGGCAAGCGAGATAGCGGTTCGCGATGAACATGGGCACAAGGTGCCCGAGGACGTACATCATGTCCCACATGAGGATGAAGGGGACGAGCAGCGCCACGATATGGTAGTACCACCCCTTGCACTTCTCTTTCATCGAGAATTGAAGCAGAAGAATATACATCGCGAAGAGCGTGAAGTACGAAAGACTGTTGGCGAGCGCCACCCCCGAGATGCCCATGTCGCGGTGGATGAAGATATGGCACAACGCCACGTTGAGCACGATCGGGACGGAAAACGAGAACAACAGGCGAATCGGCCGGTTTAGCGCCAGGAGCATCGCGTTGGGCTGCTCGCACATCGACAGAAAGTAGAACCCGTAAATCAAGACCAGCGTTGGAGCGACAGCGGCAGCATACTTCGGGAAGGCCAGCGGTACGACGACCGGAATCGTGAGCAGCGCTCCGCCGAGCGCCAAGGGGTAGATGTAGACCATGTTGACGAGGGGCTTGAGGAGGTACTCGCGGCTGACTTCCGCCTCCGACGTGTGCGCCAGGCCGCGCATCATTCTCGGCTCGGTGATCTCGCGCGTGGTGCCCGGAAGATGCTGAAGGAAATTGATGAGAGTCAGAGCGATGGCGTAGTACCCCACTTGCTCGGTAGACATCCATCGGGCGATGGCGATGGGACCGATCGTTATCAACACGATCATGGCCACGTCCGACAGGTGCATGGGCAGTCCTCTGGCGAGGAGCTCTCGAAAGGCGCCGGGGTCGAACTTCAGTTCCCCGACGGGACCGGACTTGTAGCGAAGATGCCCGACGACGATCAACTGAACCAGAAGAGCGCTGATGAAAAGGCCGTAGATTCCCCAAACGTACATCAGGGGGACCGTCAGGGCGAACGTCACGGTGGCCCGCAGATAGTTGTTGGCGCCAAGCACGTTGAAGCGTTCATAGGCCCGAAAAAGCGTCACAATGTATTCGTAGGCGAATTGAAAGAGGATCAGACCGGCAACACAGAGCATGCCCACCCGTTGCTCGTAGGTGAAACCGTACTCGAAGGCCTGCGGCGTGGGCATCCTCACTTTAAGCAGTATGAGCGCGCGCGCGGCGGCGCGGGGATAGGCCGAGGCCCAAGCCATGGTGAGCGCCGCGAGAACGGTCAATGTCAGCGAGAACGAGAGGACGGTGTTCTTCATGCGCGCAATCCGATCCTCCTCCTTGCGCGCACGAAGGTAGGGTATGAGAAACCGGAGGGACACCATGGTCCCCATGTGGACGTTGATGACGTAGCCCGGGATGATCTTGAGGATATACCAGAGCCCGAACAGCTCCGGGGTCAGAAGGTTCGGGCGACAGAAAGTCGTGGCCGTATTGATGAGTTGGCCGTAGATCCGGCTCGAGGCGTACTTCGCAATGATCCGCGACAGCGGCTCGGGCTTTCGCTTCTCGAACGGTTGGGACAACTCCTCCGTGAATGCTTCGATCGGCGGGGCTTGTGGGAGGGCAACGGACATGTCGGCTGAGGGTAGTGGAATTTGGCGCGGAATACCCCCCCCTTGTTGTTCGGCGTTTCGAACTGCCGACTTTAGAACAACCGCGAAAATTCTGCGCCAATCAAGACACGCCGTGTTCCGCCTAGGCCGGTTTCCCCGGACGATCCATAAGACTGGACTGGGACCACGCTCTTCACGGTCTGACAACCGGTCGTTTTCCTTCCTAGGGAAGGTCTATCGAGCCGATTCCGGCTCGAGGCGGACCTCGGGATGTCGGGATTCTTTTCTTGAACTTTTCCCAGTTTCGCTTTTTAGTGACAAGATGGCGGGTGCCCTCCGAGCCGAGGGGAAAGCGGTCCGACCTCAGGCCAAGAGAAGGCCGCCCGCCGAGCCACCGTTGGGGGAGAACGACTTTTCCGATGGACTGCCTGTCCCTGCTGGGACGCTTCATTCTCAAAAACGGGGTGCGCCACCGCGTCACAGCGCTGGTTTTGCATAGCTTGCTGGTCGGGCTCGCGGCCGGTCTGTTCGCTCTCGCTTTCGGGCACACTCTCGAGATCGCGTCCAATCTGTGCATGCGGCGGGTCTGTGGGGTCGAGCTTCCCCGCGAGGGCAAGCACGTCCAGCCCGGGCGTTCTCATCCGGGGACGGCGGCGAGCGCATTGAGTGAGGGAGACACGGGGGCCGGTGGGTATGCTTATGAGTATAAAGCCCCGGGCTGGCCTCAACGTCTCTGGGTTCTCTTCATCCCGGCCTTGGGCGGACTCCTGTGCGGTCTGCTGGTCTATTCCCTGGCACCCGAGGCCGAAGGCCACGGTACCGACTCGGTGATCGAGGCCTTTCACCAAAAAAGAGGAATCATTCGACGAAGGATTCCCTTCGTCAAACTCGTCGCCTCGATCTTGACGATCGCCACGGGAGGCAGCGCGGGACGCGAGGGGCCGATCGCCCAAGTCTCCGCGGGAGTGGGTTCGATCCTGGCCGATGTCTTCAAACTCTCGCCGCGGCGACGCAGAATACTGATCATCGCGGGCGTCGGGGCGGGGGTCGGGAGCATATTCCGCGCGCCGCTCGGCGGGGCGCTGTTCGCCGTCGAGGTCCTGTATCGCGACACGGAGTTCGAGTACGAAGCCTTGATCCCCGCGTTTATCGCCTCGATCGTCGGTTACACGACCTATGCCTGGTTCACTCCCGCGGGCATGGGACCGATCTTCTCGATTCCCCCGGACCTGCACATGTCGCATGTTCAGCTTCTCTTGTGCATTCTTCTAGTGCCGATTCTCGTCGCCGCCGGGATCGTCTATGTCAAAGTGTTCTACGGCGCCACCCGTTTCTTCCGCAACCGGGTCCGGATCAAACGTCACTTCGTGCCGGCGATCGGCGGACTCGTCATCGGCATTATCTCGCTCATCGATCCGCGGCTTCTCGGCACGGGATACGGTTGGGTGCAGGAGACGATCAACGGCCACGTCGGAATACGGCTGATTCTGATTCTTGCCGCGGCGAAGATCTTCATGACGGCCGTCACCATCGGCTCGGGCGGTAGCGGAGGCGTGTTCGGTCCCTCTGTCGTCATCGGCGGTCTCATCGGCGGCGCCTTCGGAACGATTTGCCAGCGGTGGATTCCGAGCGTTCAGCCGGCCGCGTTCGTGCTTCTCGGGATGGGAGGATTCTTCGCCGGAGCGGCCAAGGTCCCGATCTCGACGATCATCATGGTGTCCGAGATGACCGTGGGGTATGCCTTGCTCCTCCCCCTGATGCTCGTCTGTTCCTTGTCGTATCTTCTCACGCCCAATCGGATCGGCATCTACATCAAACAGGTGGGGTCTCGCGTCGATTCGCCCGCCCACCAAGGGGACTTCGTCATCGACGTACTGGAGCAGATGCGAGTGACCGACGTGATGGCCGAGAGCCAGGCGGTCCCTCTGGTCGATGAGTCGGTGCTGCTGCCGGCGATCTTCAACAAGGTCTCTCAGACACGCCACACAACGTTTCCGGTTGTGAACGCGCAAGGCGACATGGTCGGGGTGATCCGTCTCGACGACTTGCGCAGCGCCTTCATGGAACCCGATCTCGCCAGTCTTATCATCGCTCGCGACATCGCCTTCCAGCGCTTCGAGCCGCTCGCGACAACCGACAACCTGAACACCGCCCTGCGCAAGATGCGCGCGGCGCGCTGCTCCGAACTCCCCGTGGTCCGAGACGAAGGATCGAACGAAATCGTCGGAATGCTGAGTCAGCACGAGCTCACCCAAGCCTACAGCGGCAGGATGGACGAGCTCATGCGCGACAAGCAGGACGGGTCGGCTCAGGCGATCTCCGGTCCCGCTCTCTGAGTTCGACACGGCGAGGCGACACGTGAGTCGGCTCACCTTTCGATCAGGCGGGCACGATGCGCAAAGCCATGTAGGGTTTCCCGGGGAGCGCGACCTTCGGATTGCGGTCGCAGGCGTAGATGTACATCCCCTGGGGCTCGGCTTCGAGAAGGCCCTCGACCGGCGCGATCGTCATGTCCCATGTGTCGATCACCTCGACGCGGAAACGCGCGCCCTCCTCGAATCCCGCCATCGCCTTCGTCGGCAGCTCGAAGGTCCATTCGGTCGGACACTCCTTCCCGAAGTACAGGAGGAAGTACTTCCCCGGTTGACCGGCCAGACGGAGGTTCTGCCATTTGTCGATCGGATCGAGGCCGTCCGGAGCGGTCTCTTCGACGATCCGGCGCAGAAACGCGATCCGCTCGGGACTCTGGCCGTGCAGGACGCCGCCCTTGGCCCACCAGAGAACCTCGTCGGGATGCACGTAGGTTTCGCCGTGGGTGACGTAGGTCCCCGCGATCACGCCCTGCCAGACCCGGTGAACCATCTCCTCGGCCGACAGGTTCCCCCAGCGATGCGCGACGTTGCCCTCGTACTTGACCTCGTCGTAAACGATCGGTTTCTCGTACGGCTCGCGAAGGAGTCCCGCGCGGCCGAAGTCCTCGACCGCCGAACCGTTCTGGACGCTCGCGTGCGTCACCCACGGTTTCGTGTAGTCGTAGAACGTGCGGCAATTGTGGATCGACCGCATGCGGGTGTAGGGATCGTGTTCGACGACGATTCCGGCGAAGCGATGCCAGTCGTCCATCGTCTTCGCGCGCATCAGGTCGAATTCGTTGGCCAGGCTCCACCACACGTTGCGATACGCCGCCAGGCGCGCAATCAGATACCGCAGATACCGGTCGTCGGTGTCGCGCGTCATGCGGTCGTATCCCCAATAGCCCTTGTCGTAGGGGTGGAACAGGATGATGTCGGCCTCGATCCCGAGGGCGAGCAAATCGCCCACCCGCCTCTCGAAATGCCGGAAGAAAGCCGGATCGAACCGACCGAAATCCCAATCCGTCGGAGGCGCGCCCTCGAACGGATAGAACTCCGGCTCGTTCTCGTTCCAACTGTAGCGCTTCGGGAAGACGCACATCCGGACCTTGTTGAACGGCGCGTGGGCGAGGGTGTCGAGCGTCTGCTTCTCGATCTTCTCGCCTTGGTGCGTCCAGACGTAACAGGTCGTTCCGAACGGATAGTAGGGCGTGCCGTCGGCGTACTCGAAGTGAAACGTCCGGCGGACGCGCACGGGGCCGTGATTGCCGGGCGACGGAGCGACGCACTCGAACGATCCGGTCGCGCCGTCGAGCTCGGGCCGGTTGCTCCGGGTCGCGAACGTCCAGGTTCCCTCGACGTCGGGCGAACAGCGGACGCGATAGATCCCGTCGCCGTCGTAGAACCCCTCGGGTTCGAACGCGTGTCCGTCGCACTCGAACCGCGCGCTCAGGCGCACGTCGAGGAAGGGGTTGCGGGTCTGGGGACCTTCGAGAGCGATCTCGAAGAGCCCCCAACGCTCGACCTTTTGGGCGTTGGGTTTCGCCTGGATGGACGGTGTGGACTCGGTGGACTTTGTGGACATGGGAATGCTCTCCTCGATATTGTCTTTGGTTTTCAAAGCGCCAGAAGACGTTCCAGAACGTCTTCCGACACCTCGAACGCCGTCCCGTGTTTCGTCCCCTCCGGCATTCGCAAACGGTCCGAGACGTCTTCCCACACCTTGAGGTCCTTCGACGCCACGGCCCCATAGCGGTGATCGAGAAAGCGGTCCGTATACACGTACCACGTATCGTCGGCCTTCAGCGCCGACGGTCCTTCGCACCAGTAATCGCCCGTGATCGGGCCCGAGGCCGGACCGTACGGCCCGATGGCGCGGTCGGCGAACGCGATCCGGATATTCTTCTGAGACGTGAAGGGGAGGGCGGTCTCGTCCTTCAGGAACATCGCGTATCGCCCGCTGTCCGCGTCGCGCCGGATGCAGGCGTCGATGACGTTGAAGCCGGGATCATGGAGGATCGCCGTGTGATTGAACCTTTCGAAGTCGCGCGTCGCCGTGAAGTAGATGCGGTTGTTGAGACCCGGGTGCGGAGGTCCTTGACGGCTCTGGTTGTCGCTTTCGGGGCGGCGCCCCGGGATGGTCGAGGACCAGAAGATCGCGTATTGTCGCCGTTCTTCGTCGTAAACGATTTCGGGCGCCCAGGCGTTCTTGGTCGTCGGCTCGTGCTCCATGACGGGAAGATAACGTTGTTTCGACCAATGAACGAGGTCCGTCGAGGAGGCGTATCCGATTCCCTTTCCCCGCCACGACGTGGTCCAGATCAGACGAAACACGCCGTCGGGTCCGAGAAGGACGAACGGATCGCGCATGAGCCGGTCCACGTCGACCTCGGGCTTGATGAACGACGTGTCGTTCTTCAGAGCGGTCCACTGGAGCCCGTCTCGACTCCAGGCGAGATGGAGGCCGTCGGTACCGTTCGGTTCCTTGAAGTAGGAGAACAGATAACAACCCATAGCGCTTTCAGATTCCCTTCTTATTCGTCGTTTTCACGCGATCTCGAGAACCGCGATCGATTTCGCGGGCAACTCCACGCGCAGCGTCCCCTTCTCGATCCTTGCGCCGTCGAACGGCGCCGGTCGGACCGCATCGGGCGCGTCGAACGTGTTGCGCGCGTTCATCGCGTCCGCCGTCAGGACGCGGCCCGAAACGTCCCGCACCTCGGCTCCCCGCACGTGGCATTCGATCTCCGCCGTGCGGTTCGGATCGAGATTCGAGACGGTCAAATGGACCTTGCCTTCGGCGTCGCGCGAGGCCGAAGCGCTCAACGAGGGGATCGAGGCTCCGGCATGGCCGTAGGGCGCGCATTCGAGGTCGAGCGGCAAGAGCGTCGCGTCGTGGTGGACCCGGTACATCTCGAAGACGCGATAGCTCGGCGTGACGAGCATCTTCTCGTTCTGGGTCAAGACCATCGCCTGGAGCACGTTCACCGTCTGGGCGATGTTGGCCATCTTCACCCGGTCGCACCGCCGGTTGAACACGTCGAGCGTCGTCGACGCGACGAGCGCGTCGCGCAACGTGTTCTGTTGATAGAGGAACCGGGGATTCGTCCCCGGCTCGACATCGTACCAGGTCCCCCATTCGTCGACGACGAGGGCGATCTTCTTCTCGGGGTCGAACCGGTCCATGATGGTCGCGTGGCGGCTTACGAGTTCGTCCATCTTGAGCGCCTTCTGGAGCACGTCGAACCAGGACGCTTCGTCGAACTCGGTCGCTGAGGACTGGGGCGCTTTCTTTCCCCACGTGTAGTAATGGAGCGCCAGGCCGTTCATCTGCTTCCCGACCTCGCGCATCAGGACTTCGGTCCAGGCGTAGTTCGCGTCGTTCGGGCCGCAGGCGATCTTGAACACCTTGTTGCGACCGAAGTTGCGGACATAGGTCGCGTAGCGACGGAACAGGTCGGCATAGTACTCGGGCCGCATGTGCCCGCCGCATCCCCAGTTTTCGTTGCCGACGCCGAAGAAGGGGAGAGGCCACGGCGCCTCGCGGCCGTTGCGCGCCCGCAGCCGAGACATCGGAGTCGGGACGTCGCACGTGACGTACTCGACCCACTGCTGCATCTCGCGAACGGTCCCGCTTCCGACGTTGCCGCAGATGTAGGGGTCGCAGCCGAGCTGTTCGCACAAGTCCATGAACTCGTGCGTGCCGAAACGATTGTTCTCGACGACTCCGCCCCAATGGGTGTTCACCGTCGAGGGACGCTGGTCCTTGGGTCCGATCCCGTCCATCCAATGGTACTCGTCGGCGAAACAGCCTCCCGGCCAGCGCAGGTTCGGGATGCGAATCGCGCGCAACGCCTCGACGATATCGTTGCGAATCCCTCGCGTGTTGGGGATGGGCGAGTCCTCGCCGACCCAGATGCCGCCGTAGATGCAGCGCCCCAGGTGCTCGGCGAAATGGCCGTAGATGTGACGGCTGATCGTTTCTTTGCCCAAGTCGGCGTCGATTGTGATGCGGTTCATCGAGAGCGGCTCCCGTTTCGGCACAACATGGCGCTTCCGAGCGCCTTCCGCCGCCTTCCGTTCAGGCGTCGCGGCGGCGGGCAGAGAGGCACAGAATGACACGTCGCAAACCGAGAGTCAATGGTCGCGGGCGGAGATCGACCGCTGCCCGAGTGGGCGTCGAAGGGCAAGAAAAACACCGCGCGGGCGCATATGGCGCCGCGCGGTGTTCGTATCGTCATAGGGATTTCGAGAGGTTTCTCGGCTATTCCTTATTCGAACAGCATCCACGACTCGGCGGATGTGACGGCGGGCACGACGATCACGTTGTACATGCTTAGGCCGTACGGCATCCCGAGCTCGTGGTTGTAGCCCATCTCGACCGTCCCCGCGGGGAATCCCTTGCGATAGAGCGTGCGGAGTCCGTCCGTCGTCTGGAGCGAGCCGATCACGAAAGCCCAGTCGTCCAACCACGACGGCGGAGGCGAGATCGCATCGACTAGCGAGACGTACACGTCCGCGCGCCGGTCGACGTCGAACGTGAAGAGATGGCTCTCGGGCGTGGGCGGATTCTGATCCTTGTCGCCGTTCAAAGTCCGAATGTACACGTGGCCGACCAGGTCGAGCGAAATGGGATCCTGGAATATGTAGCTGCGGTCGTTGTAAAGCACGTGACCGGCGTAGAGCGTGTCCGTCGTGTAGCCCGCGCGCGTGATGTTGGTGACCCGGACGAGGGAATCGGGATCGGGGGTCGGTGTCGGGGTTGGCGTCGGCGTGGGTGTTTCCGTTGGAGTCTCGGTCGGCGTTTCCGTCGGAGTCTCCGTGGGCGTCTCGGTGGGGGTTTCGGTCGGGGTCGGAGTCCCGTGCGCCTCGAACCACACGATATAGGTGTTGCCCGACTGGACGGTGAAGGTCGCGACCCCATCGACGTTCGCCGTCAGAGGGACCAGAGTGCCGTTCGTTAACGTGACGTCGTAGATGGGTTTGGTCGCGGGAACGCGCACGCAAATCTCTCGGTCGAGCGAGGCGTCGAGCGTGGCGGTGGTCACTTCGCGCGAAGTCCAGTCGGCGCTCACGGTGAGACCGCCCCGAGCGCGCAGACCGCGGAACGACCCGGCGGTCCAACGCGCCGAAGGAAGCGCGGGGATCAGGGCGACTTCGCCCGCGTGACTCTGGAGGAGGGATTCGGCGATGCCGGCCGCTCCCGCCATGTTTCCGTCGATCTGTAGGTCGTCGACCGTGGACCCACCTCGGTTCATCAGGGCCAGAGTGGTCTTGTTGTTGAGCAGGCCCTGGAGAGCGAGGTACGCATTGTCGCCCTCGAGCAGGCGCACCCAGGCGCAGAACCGATGGGCCTGCGCCCAGCCGGTGTTAGCGCTGGCCTCTGCGTCGGTCAGTCCGCCGCGATCCACCAGCGACACGCGCGCGGCGGCGAAGGTCGTCGGGGTGTGTCGGTTGATGAGTTCGCCGGGCGAGAGCGCCCACAAGTGAGAGATATGACGATGATTGCCGTCGGAGTCTTCAACCTGCTCGTTTGGCCATTCCATGAGCTGGCCGTGTCCGCCGACGGTGTCGGGCATGATCTGGGTCAGGGTCTGCGTCAGCGACGTCCGCAAATCCGCGTCGACCCCGAGGATCTCCGCGGCGGCGATGGTGTCGCTAAAGACTTCGCGGATGATCTCGTTGTCCATCGCCGTGCTGGCCACCAGCGCATAGCCGTCGTAGGGGCCCCACTCGGGCGAGTTGGTCGGGCAGGTGACCTTGTAGCCGCCGTGACCGGAACGTGGGTCCACGATTAGGTAGTCCAGCATGAACTGCGCCGCGCCCTTCATCGCGGGATAGGCGACGTTTTGCAGGAAATCTTCGTCTCCGGTGTATTCGTAATGCCACCACAGGTGTTGGCAGAGCCAGAGGCCGCCGCAGGGGAACGAGCAGTCGTAGGCGTTGTTGACCGGGGCCGCGCCGCGCCAGAGATCGACGTTGTGGTTGGCCACCCAACCGTTGCCGATGCCGTAGTTGTTGGTTGCGGCCGCATGACCCGCCGTGGTCAAGTCTTCAATCATGTCGAACAACGGTTCGGCGCATTCCGAGAGGTTGGCGACCTCGGCGTGCCAGTAGTTCATCTCGGCGTTGATGTTCGTGGTGTACTGGCATTCCCAGGCCGGCTCGGGCTGACTGCACCAGATGCCCTGAAGGTTCGCCGGCTGGGTCCCCGGGCGCGAACTGGAAATTAGCAAATAGCGGCCGAACTGGAAGTAGAGCTCGACCAGATCGGGGTCGGTGCTGGTCCAGATGTTCGACAGCCGGGTCTGGATGCTCTGATTCCGGACAGCGGTCGAGGAATCGCCCAGATCGATCGAGCAACGATTGAACAAACTCTGGTAGTCGGCAATGTGGGCGCTCTCGATCGCCGAGTACGACAAACCGTTGAGCGCCGTCAAGTCGGCCTCGCACCGCGCGTGCGCCAACGCGCTCGCGCCGACGGTCTGGAAATCGACGAAGTTGGTGCGCGCCACCAGGATCACCGTGATCGCCGTCGCGCCCGCGATGCCCAATTCCGTGTCGGAGGCGTAGATCGTTCCTCCTTCGTTGATCACCTTGACCTGCGCCTCGTAGTACAGAGGATTGGCGATGTCCTGCACCGACGAGCCCTTGACTCGCCGCGACGTCAGCTGGCCCGTCATCTTGATGCGGTCGGAGCCGACGGTCTCGACGACTTCGGGGGCCTGATACGAAGGATTGCTCGGCTGGCCCTCGGAAATGAGCGTGATCGTCGTGTCGAGTCCGCCGGCCGTGTTGCACGTGTAGCGAACGACGATCGCTTCGCCCGGATGCGTGGCGAAACACTCGCGCGTGTAGTGCTTGCCGCCCGAGTCGTACTCGACCGTCGAGACGGCGGTCTCGAGATCCAACCGGCGCGCATAGTCGGTCACCGATGAGTGGCCGGCGATGTAAAGATCTCCGAATGGATTATAGGGCGGATGGCGATAGGGTATGCTTCGGAAGTAGGTTTCCATCTCAGACGCCATCGAGCCGGCGCCGCCCGGAGGCGCGGCGAAAATGCCGGAGCGGATGCCGGCCAAGTGAGAGGGACCGCCGGGGTTGGAGTAGTCGTGCGGCTCGCCGATCCAGAGCGTGTCCTCGTTGAACTGCAGGTGCTCCATCGCGGCGCTGGTCCCGCAGATGTTCGCCCCCAACCGCCCGTTGCCGATGAGCAGACCTTCCTTCCACGCCGTCGGCGGAGAGGTGTAGCTCATGACCAAAGGCGTGTCGGCAAAGCCGAGGTTCGCGCACGTCGCGCAGAAAACAAGAAGGCATAGCGAAAGAGCGCCGAGTGGTCGCATGGGAATCCTCCCCTACAAATCGTGAGTTGTCTCTCGATGGCGAAAACGAGTACTGCCCAGCGGTTGGACTAGGAACCTCTTCGAAGTCGAACGAACGCCAACGACGGGAGAGATTATAGGAGTGCGACTCGTCTCTTGTCTAACGATTTCGGCGACACCGTTCCCTCTTTTTGCGGCAAGAGGGTTCTTTTGCGGCAAGAGAGCGACTCTAACGATTGCGACGACGCCGTGTCGCGCAAACCGCCAATCCGCGTTGAATTCCACCTCGTACGCCCTTCGTCTCCGTGATCACTCCGTACATATCACTCCGTCATTTTCCCTTGACGCACCCCCGTCGGAATGTCACTGATTGGGTTTCCGATCCGTCGCCGGGGGATCGTCCCGTTCCGCGACGATTCGGTAAGGATTGTTCCTATGTTCTCTCCATTGCGCAAGATGTCCCTCCTCGTCTTCGCCGTCTGTCTCGGCGCGACGCTCCTCCTCGAAGGACGTGAGCGATTCGAATCCACCGACGCCGCCGAGGTCTACCGCGATGCGTTTCGGATCGCGACAGGCGACTTCCCGCTCTCGAAGTACGCGCCCGGCCAGGTCGTCCTGACTCTTCCGGCCGCGCTCGTCGAAGCCCACTTGCTCGGGAACGTGGAACCGCAGACGCGCGAGTTCCTGAGCCAACGCACCCACGGCTTGCTTTCGCCCATTCTGATCTCGGCGATCGGACCCGCCGTGACGCTATCGCTCGCACGGCTGGGCTTCGGCGTCGTGTCGGCGGGTTGGCTCGGGCTTCTCGCCGTGTTCGGAACTTATCTCTTCCCTTACGCGACGCAATCCTACAGCGAATCGTCGCAGGCGTTCATGGTGGCTTGGGCGTTCTTCTTTTTCCTCGCCTTCTCGGACAAGGGACGATGGATCTGGGCCGCGGCGGCGGGGACGTTTCTCGGCGGGGCCGTCTTGTGCAAGCCCAACTTGGTGCTCTTGGGACCGGTCATGCTCGCGGCGATTCCTTTCGTCCACGGTTGGCGCAACGTCCGGCGCTGGATCGCGAGCGCCCTGGCTTTCGGATTGCCCCTCGGGTTTCTGACCGGAGCGTACCTGGCCTACAACTATTGGCGGTTCGACTCGGCGTTCAGTTTCGGATACGGCGGGGGGATGGATCGCCACGTCGGTTTCCACGGCTCGTTCCTCACGGGCTTCTTCGGCCAGCTGGCCAGTCCCGGAAAATCCTTCTTCCTCTACAGTCCCGTCCTGTTCCTCGCCTTCTGGGGATGGGGCGAACTCCGGCGTTTCCGGCCGCCGGTCGCCTGGGCCGGTCTCGTCGGCAGTCTCGCCCTCGTCGCGTTCTATTCCAAGTGGTGGTGCTGGGCGGGCGACTGGGGATGGGGCCCGCGGTTCCTGGTCCCCTTAGCGCCGCTCGCCTTCGTCCCGGCGGCCTTGGGGCTTCGCTCGCTCTGGCGTAGCGGTTCGAGGCTGCGCCGCGCGTTTCTGGTCGCGCTCTGCGCGGTCTCGGTCGGCCTTCAGTTGGCCGTGCCGCTCGTCTACTTCGGCGACTACACCGGGATGGACGAATCCCAATCGGTCTTGCGCAACGCGCGCGACGGACGATTCCTCGACCATCTCCTCTTCGAGCACTTCTATCCGGACAGCTCGCCGCTCTTGGGCGTTCCGTGGCACGTCGTCCGCTGTGCCGAGGTCGCACCGATGCAGCGCAACGGAACGTTCGGCCACTTCGCGGCGCGATGGCGCGGAGAAATCTCTTCTCCGGCGGGGACGGAAAGTCGTCTCCGCCTCCGCGCAGGAGGCGAGGCGCGATTCCGCGTTGGGGGAATCGATGCGCAGACGGATCCCGATTCTTGCGCCACGACGAAGACCCTTGCGCTGACGTTGCCCTCGATGCCGCAAGAGTGGCTGCCCGTCGAAATCGAATACGAATGGCGCGGCGAAGGACCGGCGCATTGCTCGCTGGAATACGAAGACGCGAGCGACGGCGGGTTTCGGCCGGTCGAGACCGAACGGCTCCGCAATGAGGGGGGCGAGGCGGGTCTTCTCGGGGAATACTACGTCTTCTCGGGCCGCAAGAAACGATGGCTCGTCCGAACCGATCCGCGGATCGCGCTCGACTGGACGGGCGCGACGCCGTTCACCGAGTGGATTTCGCGCGGCTTCCCGCCCCGGCGTCTCTACGTGCGGGGCGAATACCCCTACTTCACGTTCCGGCCCGCTCGATTCTTCTTCAACCCCTGGCCCGCGAGCGTCTACTACCGTCCCGACGCGCCTTGGCGCCGTCTGGCGGTCTTTCTCTTCGCGTCGATCTCGTTCGCCTGGATCGGTTCGTGGGTTTGGCTGATCCGCCTCACGGCGAAGGACTACTATCGGTAAATCCGGTAGATATCGATGCCTTGGTAGTAGTGTTTGAGGATATCGACGTAGTTGTATCCCAACTCGTCCATGCGTAGCGCGCCCGCCTGGCAGAGTCCGACCCCGTGTCCCGATCCGGCGCCTTTGAACACCACTTGCGTCAGGTGCTTCTCGGCGTCGTACTTGCGATCGAGGACGAAGAACGTGCTCGGCAGGTTGCCGAGGGCCCGCCGCACAGCTAGGTCGTATTCGACTCGGAACGGCCGGCGAGAATCGCACACGATCTCGACCGTCTTCACGCGTCCGGAGCGTCCGCGTGAGATCACGCGGATGTCGAGCACCCGGTTGATGTTGATGTAGCCGGCGCGGCGCAGGCGCTTCGCCAACTCGGCGGCGGACACGGTTTGTCGCCAACGGAAGCGTCCGTTGGCGTAGTGAGGGGTCTGGCCGTTGCGGGGACTGCAGAAACAATCCGGCGAGGAGTCTACCCATCTTTCCAGGTCTCGACTGTCGCTCAGGTCGGGAGAGAGTTGGCTCGCCCCGGCGTCGTAACGGCCCTGGAGATAGGGCACCGGATCGCCCACCCACACATCCTGATTGTTCGCGGTCACCCCGCCGCAACACTGGAAATAGACCGCCTTGATGATGTCGTTGCGATAGGTGCACACCTGGCCCCAGGTCGCGTCCACCGCGGCGCAGCCGGCTTCGGTTTCGGCGTCGGCGCCGAGATAGACCTGGCAGTGCTGTTGGGGGCACACGTCGAAGGGCCACCCCGCATGAGGGCGCGAACGCAGTTTGGAGATGACGTCGGTTCGCGAGATGACGGCCTGGACTTTCTTGGCCTCTTTGTGGTCGGAGTGGCCGATCTCGGGCGGGACCACGCCATAAAGGTACTGCTCGATGAAGACGCGATTGACGAGCGAGAGCCTCCCGCTCGGATTGACCCAGACCTCCATCAGACCCCGGTATCGGCGCTGCTTTTCCGCGCCGTCTTTCGGCCGGTTCGAAGCGCCTTGCGAGTTCGTATCCGCCGTTGCGATTCGGGCGTCGCGCCGTTCGGGACGAATCCCCAGATAGGCCTGAGCCCGCGCGACGACGACGCCCGCGGCGTTGCGCGCCTCGACCCAGCCCTGCGCGGCGAATTCGACGGTCTCGAAGAACTCGGGCTGGTACTCGGTCCTGATCAGGGGGGAGATGTAGCGGGCATCCGCTTTGCGCGTGTAGGGCCCGACGGCGGCCACCCAGCGGCGGGGCGGCGGCGGGCCGCCCGCGGCCGACGGCGCGACGGGCTGGCGGGGATCCTCGATGACCTGCACCTCGAGCCCCAACGACTTCCTCGCCTGCTCGGCGCACCCCTCGGCCTCGTCGCGGCGGTTGGGATCGAAGGTTTCCAGGAGTTGATAATAGATCGGCTTGGCGGGACGCGTGTCATGGAACGTGAAACTCAGCTTCGTCCCGCCCGGTCCGGAGAACAGGACCGCTCCTCGTTGGTCGTGAACGTAGAACGTGTCCTCGGGAGTGACCGAGACCGTGGCCGCGTCCTTGACCAAGCCGACCCGGACGTAGTACTCGCGCAGCTGCAGACTCTCGAAATCGTTCTTGAGGTCGATCGCCCCGGCCGGTCCCGCCGCTGCGAGGAGCGCAACCGTCGAGGAGAGAACCAGCGCCACGCGCGCGAAACATCGACGCGGAGAAAGAACCCGATGGGGGAGAGGAGAGCGCGCGCCGTGCATCAGGACTCCCCGGACGATTCGTCCGCTTCGTCCACGACGACGCGCGGAGTGCATCGGCCCACGTTGCACAGGATTTCGTAGGGAATGGTCCCGGCTGCCTCGGCCACCTCCTCGACCCTCAGAACCTCCTGGTCCGTTCGTCCGAAGAACAGAGCCGAATCGCCCACCTCGACCCCTTCGTGGTCGGTCACGTCGATCACGACCACGTTCATCGAAATGGCGCCCACCACGGGTGCGGAACGGCCCTTGATCATCACCCGCGCCCCTCCCGAAGCGGACCGGGGATAGCCGTTTCCGTATCCGACGGGTAGGAGGCCGAGACGGCGCGTCTGGTGGGTGGTGAAACGGCGGCCGTAGCTGATCGAGGCGCCGACGCCGATGAGCCGAATATCGGCGACGGGACATCGCAGCGTCATGGCGGGCTCGAGCTCGACCTTCTCGGCCGAGAGATTCTCGGCCGAATCGGGACCGGGATAGACGCCGTACATGGCAATGCCGACCCGGACCAGACTGTGCGCGGCTTCGGGAAAGTGGATGACGCCCCCGCTGTTGGCGGCGTGTATCCAGCGCGGCCGAATGCCGACCGCGGCCATTTTCTGAAGCACCGTCAGAAAAAGATCGTGCTGACGGCGCGTGTACTCGGAACCGGGCAGCTCGGACTCGCTGAAGTGGGTCATGAGACCCTGGATGTCGAGGTGTTTGAGTCCACCCAACACGTCGATCAGCTCCGTCAGGTCGATCCCCTCGCACAGGAATCCGTAGCGCCCCATCCCGGTGTCGAGCTTGACGTGGACCGGGGTGCGCGTGTCTCGGGCGCGGGCCGCCTGGTCGAGGGCGCGCGCCAACGGCTCATTTCCCAAGGCGACGTGGATTCCCAAGGCGACGGCTTCCGACGCCTCCTCGGGGAGAATCGGCCCCGTAATGAGAATGTCGTTTGAGAACCCGCGGCTTCGCAGATGTGCCGCCTCGTCGAGACCGGACACGGCCAGAAACCGACACCCCTCCCGGGTCGCCGCGCGGGCGACCGTCTCGATGCCGTGGCCGTAGCCGTCGGATTTCACCACCGCGGCGATCTCGGTCTCTGGCGGAAGCAGAGAGCGAAGGGCGCGCAGGTTGCGGCGAAGGGCCCCGGATGACACTTCGGCTGTCGGACCGCAAGACGAGACGGGCGAAGGGGTGCCCGGAGAAGAACTCATGGTCTTATATCGCTCCAGTCAAACGCCTTAGCCTGTATCGGCGAGAAAGTGGATCAGGGCCACGGAATCTCCTGCCCGAGATTGTTCACCACCGTGACCGAGATCTTCCGACCCGCGGACACGAGGCTTCCCGCCGGCGGGTCCTGTCGGAAGATCAGTCCGTTATCGCGCCCCTCGAGAGGTTCCTCGGCGACGCTCTGGATGGTCAGTCCCAGGCCGTCGAGGACCTTGTCCGCCTCTTCCTTGGTCAAGTCGGCCAAAGAGGGCATGAGCACGACGGATTGCGCAGGTCCCAGACTCACCAGAAGGCTCACGGGCGAACGCCTCTCGAGCAACGTTCCGGCGGGTGGATCTTGGGCGATCACCCCATCGCGTTCCACGCCGGCGTCGGGCAGCATGCTCCGGGGTCCTTCCACGAGATCCGCTTCTCGAATCCGGATCCCCGCCTCGAGATAGTTCACGGCCTTGACGTCCGGACACACGACCAGGGTGGGTCCCCGACTCACGCGAACGCGGATCTCGGCGCCTCTCTTGACGCGTTTTCCGGGAGGCGGATTCTGAGAGACGATTTCTCCCTCGGAGGCTAAGTCACTGTATTCCAACTTTTCAAGCTTGATCCCGAGGTCGAGATCGGGCTCGTGGATCTCTTCGAGCGCCTTCTCGACACGCATCCCCGCCAGGCTCGGCACAACCACTTCCTTGCCCCGAATCCGGTCCTCGACGATGGAGTATGCCGCCACGCCCGCCAAGGCAA
Organism: Candidatus Sumerlaeota bacterium; assembly: GCA_016931035.1. GTDB lineage: Bacteria > Sumerlaeota > Sumerlaeia > UBA8349 > UBA8349 > JAFGFN01. The sequence continues at coordinate 17,441 of JAFGFN010000123.1, read as the reverse complement.
AGACGACCGCGCTCAAAACGCCGATCTTGAGAACCTGGAACACGAAGAACAGGAACCTTAGGAGCAGGTCCGCGCCCGCGGAACGCCTTCGAGGCGTTCGGGGACGCCCCTTTTCGCGGGCGCCGCGATGCGAGGCGGCGAGGTCCTGGGAGTCGGGAGTGTTCACATGTTCTCCTGGTTCGCGCTCGACGGATGCCCCCTAGGGGGGATCGGCATCTGTGCGGGGGGCACAGCTAATATACCCACTCGCGGCCAAATGGGAAGGGAAAAGAGAGTGGCGATTCGCGACTTGCCTTCCTCGGGACGTTCTTGTATCTTCCGAATCTACAGGCGTTTGGTGCATTTTCACTTCCCCGGGGAGGGCCGCTGCAACTCCTCGTTGCCCGCCGGGAAAAGGACCGTGAGAGATGAAGCGAAGCATTGCCGTCGTGGGACTGGGATATGTAGGACTGCCTCTAGCCGTCGCCTTCGGCAAACGGACGCGCGTGGTCGGGTTCGACACGAGTCCGGCCCGCATTGAGTCGCTGCGCGACGGGGTGGACCGAACGAACGAGGTGTCGTCCGAGGATCTAGCGGTGGCCGACGTCCTTTACACGTCCGATCCCACCGAGCTCAGAAAGTCCGATTTCATTATCGTCGCGGTGCCGACCCCGATCAATCACGCGCGGCGCCCCGAGCTGGGGCCGCTGGAACGGGCCAGCCGGACGGTGGGGGGGAACCTATCGCCCGGTGCCATCGTCGTCTACGAATCGACCGTCTATCCGGGTGTGACCGAGGAGTTCTGCGCCCCGATTCTCGAACAGATGTCGGGTCTGGTCTGCGGCAAGGACTTCTTCCTCGGCTACAGCCCGGAACGCATCAATCCCGGCGACAAGGTCCATACGCTGGAGAAGATCGTCAAGGTCGTCTCGGGTCAGACCCCCGAGGTGCTCGACATCGTGGCGGCGGTCTACGAATCGGTCGTCGAGGCGGGCGTCCATCGCGCGGCGAACATCAAGACGGCCGAGGCGGCCAAGGTGATCGAGAACACCCAGCGCGATCTGAATATCGCCCTGGTCAACGAGCTCGCCCTGATCTTCGACCGCATGGGGATCGACACCTTGGAGGTCCTCGAAGCGGCGGGGACCAAGTGGAACTTCCTTCCGTTCCGACCGGGTCTGGTCGGTGGGCACTGCATCGGGGTGGATCCGTACTATCTGACCCACAAGGCCGAGGAGTTGGGATATCATCCCCAGGTGATCCTGGCGGGTCGGCGCATCAACGACAACATGGCGCACTGCATCGCCGAGAAGGCGATCAAGTTCCTCGTGCGCCAGAACGTCAACCCCAACGGCGCGCGGGTCGCCGTTTTCGGATTGACGTTCAAGGAAGACGTGCCCGATCTGCGCAACTCCAAAGTCGTGGATATTGTCCGCGAACTTCGCGATTTCGAAGTGGACGTCCAAGTATGCGACCCGATGTGCGCTCCCGAAGAAGCGCGCGAGGAGTACGGCATCGATCTGGTCGAGATGGACCGGATTCAAGACCTGGATTGCGCGATCCTGGCCGTGCCGCACGCGGCTTTTCGCCGGCGCGGCGCGGAGTGGATCCGGCGAATCGTGCGTCGCGGCGGGGTCGTGATGGACGTCAAGGGCATGTTCCGCGCGACCGACTTCGCCGACGGTCACGTCTACTGGCGGCTGTAGCCTTCCCCGGCACCGCGCGAACGGGCGCCGGGATCCCGTTCACGTCCCCAGCGATTCGACCTTGTCCACGACGCGGCGGAACTCGGCGTCGATGCGGAAGATCTTCTTATAGAACTTGAGGGCGCGCTTGCGGTCGTCTTCGTTCTCGAACGTCTGAGCGACGTCGAAGAACAGGATCTTGAGATTGTTCTGTTCGCGCGGATCTTTGACGTCGAGGGTCGCTTCGTCCAGGGTCTCCTCGGCCAGGTCGAACATCCGCAGACGCGCCATGGCGAGAGCCAGATGGGCCTTGGCGATGTTTTGCGTGTCGGGAGAAGTCGACGCCTTCTGGAAACAGGAGATCGCCTTCTTCGGCTCTCCGATCTCCAGGTAGAGCGCTCCGGCTTCGAGCTGCGCTCCCGCGTCCTGCGGGTTTTCCTCCATGATTTCGACGAGTTGCTCGAGGCGATGCGTCCGGCGCTCGGTGGAAACCTCGCGCAACAGGCGGACGACCTCGGCGTTGTAAAAGTCCGTGCTCTGGGCCTTGTGGAGGTGATCCATGGCTTCGTCGTATCGCCGGTCCTCGCGCAGAAGCCGGATCAGGTCGAGCCGGACGTCGATGGCGTGCGGTTCGTCTTCGAGAATCGCCTCGCCGACCTTCATGCCGTTTTCCGTGTCGTTGAGCTCCATGCAAGCCTGAAAGATCCCCTTGAGGGTCGCCGTGTCGCGTTCGTGGGTCAGCTCTCGAATCTGGCCGAAGATCTGGAGCACGCGGGTCCAGTCCTTGCGCCGCATCAGGATCTCGCCCAAACGTCGCAGCGAGGGGACGTGGGTGGGACGCTTGCGCAGGATCCGTTCGCAGTGTTCGGCCATGACGTCGTCGCCGTGCATCGATCGCGCGGCCAGGCGTTCGCCCAGCTCGAACGCTTCGTCCCAACGCTCGTCCTGGACTTTCAGGTCGGCCAGATAGTCCACCAGCCGGAAGTTCTGATCGCTCTCTTGGAGGAACCGTTCGAGTTCTCGGATGATCTTGCCGCGAACGTGGGGCTTGCTCTTCAGCAGGTTCTCGCACTCGAGGACGGCTTTCTCCGTCATTCCGTGACTTGCCATGCCCAGGATGAGATTCACCCGCATCTGCGTGTCCTCGGGCGCCCGGTTGCATCGGTCCTGCAGGACTTCGAGTTCGCGATGCATCATCGAATCCTCGATGCGTCGGCGCAACGCCTGAACTCGCTGGCGCTCCTCGTGCGTGCCCACTTTGCGCGAGGCTTCCTCGCACCAACGGACCGCCTCTTCGAGCGCGAGGGTCTTGAATGAGATCTGGGCCAGGAAGTAGGCGAACCGGTAGTCGTCGGGGTAAACCTCGACGGCGTAGTGAAGATGCAGGAGCGCCTGGTCGTAGTCCTCGCGCTGAACCAGGCTGTCGCCGTAGAGGAGCATCACGTCTTTGGTCTCGTGACCGGCGTCCATGAGCGCCTGCAGATGCGGCTCGGCCCGGGCGATCTGGCTGCTCTCCTGATAGTAGCCGACGAGCCGTATCCGAAGGTCCTCGCGTTGCGATTCGATCTTCAGGAGTTCTTCGAAAAAGGCGAACCCGTCGGCCTTCTCGTCTTGGCGGATCAATAGGCTGCCCAGTCCCTCCAAGGCCGGAGCTAGATGCGTATCGGCCTGGAGAATGCGCTTGTAGCCTTCCCTGGCGCGCGCTTGAGGAGGCGACTCGAGCTTCTCGATGTCCCTGACGATGGCGAGGGCGCCGGGCAGGTCGCGCGTCTTGAGGAGCAGGTCGAGCAGCTGGTTCAGATAGTCGAACTTGCGGCAGGGAAGGCCCTCGCGCAGAACGGCGATCGCTTCGTCGCAGCGCCCGAGGTGATCGAGCGCGCGCGCCGTGCGCATGCGTACGCCCGAGTCCGCGGGGTCGATCTCCATCTGGCGCTTGGCCATCTCGAGCGCCTTTTCCCAGTCCTCGTTGTTGCGATAGCAGGCCTGGAGGATCTCGAGCAACTGAACGTCGTTCGTGTCGTGCTCGAGCAAGTCCTCCAGCACGGCAATGGAGCCCTTCTCGTCGCGCGCGTCGTAGAGCGCGATTCCCAAGTCCATCCGCAGACTCCGTCGATCGGGGCACAAGTAGATCGCCGCGCGCAACAAAAGGTTGCTGAGCCACGGCAGCTCGTGGATGACTAGGAAGTTGACGACGGTGGGCAAAACCCGGCCGATTCCCCGTTCGCTCCACCACGCCAGAGCCGGCCAGAGACACGTGAAGGACACCACGAGAAGGACGCCTGCGATGCCGAACGGAATCTCGAACAGGTGTATCGTCCAGATGGAGAGAATCAGCCCCGTTTGAGCGTGAAGGAGAAGAAGACGCCGCACGGGTCGCGCCGACGCGCGGAAGTCGAAGCCGGCGAAGTAGGCCGCGACGTACAAGACCGAGTGAAGCGCCTGGAGCCCGCCGATTCGGGCGGAGCCTCCCGTCTCGAGCGAGAAGAAGTCCTCCACCAGGTCGAACCACCCGAGCAAAGGAAACTGGCTCAGCTCGCTCCAGTATCTGACGCGCAGCACGGCCGCCAAGAACACGGTGACGATCGAGTTCAGGATAAGAAGCGGATTGAGTAGAGGGCTTCGTTTCTTGTTCGGCAATTCGGGCACCGGTCAATCTCCAGACCCTTGGCGGGGAGTGTTGCGCGTTCTTCGGCTTGCCTTTCCCTCTCAGGCCCGAGACCCGCGCCAGAGATCCGAATTCCGAGGAAGTCGATCTCTCGGCTTGTGCTGTACGGATTGTCCGGTCGACTCGGCGCGGCTCACCTTGCGCAGCGTGCGATCGTTCTTCGAAGCAGTCCGCGGGCGTTGTCGATCGCCCGGGCCCGGCGCTTCTCCTCGGTTCGCAAAGCGCGTATGCTCTCGCGCAACTCTTCGCAATGCGCCTCGACCGCGTCGGGCGAGGGACCGCCCGCGCTCGACCGCCGCATCAGGATGCAGCCCGGGCACGACAGGGTCCCTTCTTCGTCCGGGTCGAGGGGCCGGACCGACGATTCCTTGTCCAAGATCCGGTTGACCGCGTCTACGAGAGGGATTGCGTCCTTCTCGCTCATGCGCACGGCCTGGCCCATCCAACGATACGCCGCGCGGAAGGGAACGCGCCGCGTTTGGGCCAGGTAATCCGCCATGTCCGCCGCTTCGAGATACTCCTCGCTCATGAGCGAGTACATCCGTTCCTTATCGAGAGCGAGAGAGCCGAGCGCGCCGGTCAGCACGGTCGGGGCGGAGCCGATTTCGTCGAACAAGTCCATCGTCAGGTATTTGGACCACTGCTGTTCGCGGTTGTACCCCGACGGGTCGCCGCGTGTGAGTCCGAGAAGCGCCCCGGCGATCGACGCGGCCAGCGTCGCCTTGGCCTTGATCGCTTCGGCAAAGTCCGGGTTGCGCTTCTGAGGCATGATCGAGGAGCCGGTCACGAAAGCGTCGTCGATCCGGATCAGGTGCCACGGGGGGGACGAGAACAGAACGAGGTCTTGCGCCAGGGTCGCCGCATGGGTCGCCCAAACGGCCAGGGCGGCGGCCACACGAGTCTCGAATTCCGAACGGTTGGTGATGCAGTCGAGCGAGTTGGTCTGAACCCCGTCGAAACCCATCAGCTCCGCCGCGTAGGCGCGGTCGATCGGCCACGACGTGCCGAACGAAGCCGCCGCCCCCAAGGGGGAGAGGTTGAACTGCGCGTAGAGATCGAGCAACGCCCGAACGTCGCGCGTGAACGCGGCGGCGTGGGAAGCCGCCCAATGACCGAACGTCGTCCATGCGGCCGGTTGATGATGCGTGAGACCGGGCATGGGGGTTGTCGCGTTCTTTTTCGCGAGACGAACGAGAACGTCGGCCAGGCCGATCGCTTCCCGGACGAACTCCAGGACCCGCTCCCTCAGATACAGCCGCATGTCGGTCGCCACCTGATCGTTGCGGCTGCGGGCCGTGTGCATCAGGCCGGCGACTTCGATTCCTTCGTGTTTCTCGACGAAAGCCTCGACGTTGAGATGAACGTCTTCGAGGTGGGGCCGGAGTGTGAACCGGCCCGATTCGGCCAACGCTTCGATTCGGTCCAGGGCCGACAGAATGCGGCGCAGGGAGGCGCGCGACATCGTCTTCGCGCGCATCAACATGATGCAGTGGGCTCGATTCGTCCACAAGTCGTACGGCAGGAGGGCGAGGTCCGCGGCGGGACGCGGCCGCACGTCCCATCCGGCGCAGAAGGCCAGGTTGGCTTTCCCCGCCGGCCCGGCGATACGGCCGCCCCACACCGGACCTTTCGGAGATTTCGAACGAGGGGAAGATTTCTTCAAGATCGGGGTCCTCCGAGTGGGGCCGGTCGAGGAGGGCGCGACACGACGCGGACTGTGCGCACGGGTGGGATTCTGCAGACGCGCCACACCGCCCCTTTTACCTCACCGCAGGTCCGTCCGCAAATGCTTTTGACCGAATTCCGTCCCGTTTCACGGTCGGGGAGCGCCGTGGCTGGGTCTGTCCCGGTTCGCGGCGGTCTTAACGGAAGAGCACCTCTTCGTCGCGCTCGCGCCCCGCGATGCGTCGCGCGACCAAAGCCAGGAGGCAGAGCGAAATGACGCTCACGATCGCGCCTTGCGTGAACTCCCGCGGGCGGTAACGGACCTCGACGGTGTGCGCGCCCGCGGCGAGGGGGATTCCGACTTGCGCCACGTTCGAGCGCAAGACGGGCGCCGCGACGCCGTCCACTCGCGCTCGCCAGCCGGGGTAGTAGTTCTGGCTCAACACCAGGATCGCGGGTTTCGGCGTCGAAACCTCGAATCGCTGCGAGTTGGGGGTGTAGGCGCTTAGACGCACCGACTCGGACCGTTCGGGGTGGAGAGTCGCCTCGGAGGCGGCGAACCGGTAGGCGTCCCGGTCGACGAGAGCCATCCTGTCGGGCGCAAACTCGGGATTGCCCTGGATGCGAACCGCGTCGAACGCCGACATGTCGCTCGGGACCGGAACGGGCGTCGCGAACCAAGCGGCGCCGACGGGATTCTTGAGTCGGTAGGCGCGCAGCGTCTGGCCCGGCGCGAACTCCCATCGCGCGACCTCGTCGACGGCCGGGTTCGAGAGGTCGGCATAGCTGAACGCGATCCGGCAGTTCCACAAACCGACGAGACGCCAATCGATCCTCTCGGGCTCCATGTCCGATATGAGCATGAACCCGCGCGGATTCTGGTCGAGCGGCGCGCGGGTCAGTTGATTCATCGACAAGCCGTAGAACCGCGAGTTCACGGGGTCGTAACCGCGCATCTGGGCGAGGCCGTACATCGCCGGGCGGTTCGTCCAGAGTTCCACCTGGTTCTGATCCACTTCGTAGCTCAACACGCTGTCGAACCACAGGAATCGCTCTCCCTCGGCGAGCGAACGGCGGAGCAACTCGATCCGGCTTGTCTCGGGGTACTCGATGTCGGCCATGTCCGCGCGCGCCGCCGTTGTCATGAAGTGTCGGCCGAAAACGAGGATCTGAACCGCGGCCAGGGCGACCACGGCCCACGCCCCGAGCGAAATCCGAAGTCTGGAGGCGCGACTTCCGGTTGACGCGGCAATCATCGCCAACGCCAACCCCGCCACGATCCACGACAAGGCGAACCACGCGATGCTCGACCGCGCCTGGCTTTCGAGCGCCGAGGCGACGCCCGCGAGCGGATGACCGGCGATGGATTCGAACGGATAGAAAGGCATCTTGAACGCGCGCATCAGACTGGGGGCGCACACCCAGAACGCGCCCAACGCCAAGACGCCCAGAATCGTCAACGCGATCGCGGCGCGCGAAACCGATAAGCGCGGGTGGGATCGAGTCGGTTCTCCCGTCTCTTCCGGAATCGCGGCGAGGGTCATCGAACGATCGAGGGTCCAACCGCTCAAGGCCGACAACGACAGTGCGACGTAGAGAAGCAGACGCGCCGGAACGCGGAATCGGTCGAACCCGGGCGCGACGTGATACGCGAGCCAGAAGAAGGGCGAGTGGCGGCCAAACGCAAGGACCAGGGCCCCGATTAGAAGAATGAGCAGAAACAACTCGAATCGCCTCGCGGCCCTCCGTTCGCCCGACGCCATTCCCGAGAACCATGTTTCTCGATGGCGTCCCCAACGCACGAGGCAAAACAGAAGAAGCAGGAAGAGCGGGACCGCGCCCATGAACGCGGTCGTCTCGTGATACCCCGCCGTCCCTCCCCAGAAGTGCGCTTCGTCGAGCGGATCGCCGAAGAAGAACGGCGCGACGAGTTTGATCGGATCGCGCGGCGCGAGCGATCCGTCGACGATGTATTCCCACGAAGCGCCGACCGCGCGGTCCCACGACTGCCCGATGAACATGAGGGTCGGCAGGATTTGAACGGCGCAGATCCCCGCCGCGACCAAGTAGGCCGCCGCGAGCCAAAGCATCGGCTTCAGGCGGAATGGCAGGAACCCCTTCTCTCCGCCGCCTTGAACGTTCTCGCCCTCTTCTTCGTCTTCGTCCACGCTGTCCGCGTCGCACATGTCGTCCGCTCCGAACGGCCCGCGTCCCCACGCCAACACCAACGCGTACAGCCCCAGAGCCAGGAACGAGTAGAACGCGATCTGAGGCGCGCCGGCGAGGATCTCCATCGCGCAGACGACTACCAACCCCACCCAGGCCCAAGATCGCGCGCGAGGAGATCGTTTCTCCGCTTCCAAGACGCGGTCCCAACACAACAGCATCCAAGGGAGCCAGCTCATCGCGTCGATGAACAAGACCACTCCCGCCGAAAGGCGCGTGGTCGCGAAACCGCTTGCCGCGTAGAGCGTCCCGGCCAGCCACGCGGCTGGGGCCTGGCGGGTGCGGCGACGTATCCAGAGGGCCATTCCGACCGCGCCGAGCCCGAAGTGGAACGCCGTCGTCAGATCGAAACCCCATTCGAGCGGCAACAGCCAGAAGACGAGATTGGGCGGATAGAAGACCCCGACCTGAATGTCGGCCTGGAGAGGACGCCCCGAAAAGGTGAGCGGATTCCAGTGCGGGAAACACCCCTGGGCCAGCTGGTCGCGGACGATTTTCTTATAGGGCAGATACTGATTGACGATATCGCCGCCCGTGAGCGTCTCGCCGCCCAACAAGACGGGCCAGAAGAAAACGACCGTCACCGCCAGAAAGACGAGAGCGGTCAAGAGGACGAAGTGCTTTGGAGCGACACGATCAGGCAAGAATGAACGTTCCTCGCTTGAGACAACCGCGCTTTTCTCTCCCTGACGAATGACGTTTTCCCGCCGCGACGAGGCGACGAACGAAAGCGGTGTCGCGCCGCGCTTGCCACCGCACTCCACATTCGCGCGTCTGCGCCACACTCACGAAACCTCCGAACCCGGGACGGATGGAGCGTCGGGACCGAGGAGGAAGAGGTCCTGACCCGAGCGGCTGGCGAGGAGCATCCCTTTCGATTCGATCCCTTTGAGTTTGCGCGGCGCGAGATTCGCCACCACCACGATCTGGCGGCCGACCAAGTCCTCGGGCGCGTAGGCTTCGGCGATGCCCGCGACAATCTGGCGTTGCTCGAACCCGACGTCGATCGTGAGGCGCATCAGCTTGTCGGTCTTGGGCACCCGCTCGGCTTCGAGAACGGTCGCGACGCGCAGATCGACCTTCATGAAGTCGTCGAAGGAGATTTCGGGTTTCGGGGGCTCGACCGTAGGCCCCTTCTCCGCCGCCGGGGCGGCCTCGGCCTCCTTTGTTATCGCGGCGCCTTTCCATTCGAGTTGGGGGAACAAGGCGGCCGCGGGTTGAATCGCCGTGCCGGGCGCGACGGGCTCGTTCTTGAATTCGGCCGCGGCGCTCGCGCCGCGAACGCCGAACGCCGCGAGGAGTCCGGTCATCTTGTCGGGCATGACGGGCCACAGCAGTTTCGCCGTGCCTACGAGCACCTGCGATGCGACGGCGAGAACCGTGGCGACGCGATCCGTCTCTTTCTTCTTCATCAACGCCCAAGGGGCCTGCGCCGTGACGTAGCGGTTCACGTTCGCGATCGTCCGCATCGTTTCTTCGAGGAGGGCGTGGATGGCCACTTTCTCGAGGTGCGTGGGCAGCCGCTCGAGCAGCGCGTCGATTTCGCCGAGTAGCGCCCGGTCTTCGTCGGTCGTCTCGCCGACGGTGGGCATTTTGCCTTCGCAATACTTGGCGATCATCGCGGTCAGCCGCGACGAGAGATTCCCTAGGTCGTTCGCCAACTCGGCGTTGTTGCGGCCGACGAGCCGTGCGCCGTCGTAGTCGCCGTCGTTGCCGAACGCCATTTCGCGCGCCAGGTAGTAGCGGAACACGTCGAGCCCGAACTTCGCGATCTCCTCGCGCGGATCGACGGCGTTGCCCAGGCTCTTGCTGATCTTCCTGCCGTAGGCGGTCCAGTAGCCGTGGACGCGCAAACGCTTGAACGGCTCGATGCCGACGGCCTTGAGCATGCAGGGCCAGAAGACGGCGTGCTGGCGCAGAATGTCTTTCCCGATCACGTGCATGACCGACGGCCAGAACTTCGCGAACTTGGGATCGTCGGGATAGCCGATGGCGCTGATGTAGTTGACCAGGGCGTCGTACCAGACGTAGATGACGTACTTCTCGTCGAACGGCATCGGGATGCCCCAGTGCAGGCGTTCGGCCGGACGCGAAATGCAGAGATCGTCGATCGGCTTTCGCAACAGCGCGAGCACTTCGCGCCGATACTGCTCGGGCCGAAGAAACGCTTCGTCGCTCTCGATCTTCTCGCGCAGCCAGTCCTGGTACTTGCTCAGACGGAAGAAATAGTTCTTCTCCGAGATCGTTTCGAGAGGTTTCTCGTGCGTCGGACACATCCCCGGCGTCGCCTCGACCTCGGTGTCGGTATAGAACCGTTCGCACCCGACGCAGTAGTTGCCCGTGTACTCGGCTATGTAGATGTCGCCCGAGTCGTAGGTCTTCTGAACGATCGCCTGGACCACGCGGGTGTGGCGTTCCTCGGTCGTGCGGATGAAATCGTCGTTCGAGATGTTGAGCTGCGGCCAGAGCGCGCGGAATCGCTCCGAGATGTCATCGACCATCTCGCGCACGTCGCGTTTTTGGTCCTGGGCTTCACGGAACACTTTCTCGCCGTGTTCGTCCGTGCCGGTCAGGAAGTAGGTCTCGAAGCCGAGCAGGTCGTAGTAGCGGCGCAGAATGTCGCACATGACGGTTGTGTACGAGCTGCCGATATGCGGGTCGGCGTTGGGGTAATAGATCGGTGTGGTGACGTAAAACGTCTTGTCGGCCATGGGGTATACGTCCGTCCTTCCGGAAGAGTCGGTCGCTTTCTTGATAACCGGAAACGCGATCGAATGCAGCAACTATCTGTTGCGCTGCCCGAACCCGGCGGTAAGACGGTGAGGGTTCCCGGCGGAGACGAGTCTTCGCAGCGCTACTCAGCGCGGCGAGCCCGTCTGCGTCTCGTCGATCGCCGGGCGCGACCCGACCGGTTGGCCGGCGCGCCGCCGACCCGTGATGGAGGAGAGAGAGTACAGGAGCGGGGTTCCGAAGACGTAGAGGACGCCGACCGCAAAGATGATCTGGACCCGCAACTCCGACCAGATCGCGAGCAACAGCACGGCCACGAAGATCATGAAGACAAGCGAGTCGAACGACGTGCGTCGCTGAATCCTCAACAACCGCGGCAAACTCGGATACGGCAGTTGGCTCACCATCAGAATCGCCAGGCCGGAAATCAGGAACAGGAACAGTGGCGGGATCACGGAGTGGTGGACGAAAAAGGGCATGGCGTCGCGGTGCTCCCGCATCATCAGGATGCTGAAGACGAGCATTCCGGCCGAGGCGGGAATCGGCAAGCCGACGAACGAACGTTTCTCGACGTCCTTGACCTGGACGTTGTAGCGCGCCAAGCGCAGAGCGCCGCAGACGGCGAAGAGCCCGCACACGCCGAGGACCAGGCGTCCCGGCTTCTCGAGCTCGGTCATGTTGCTCATTGTCCGAAACGCCGCGACGGCGGGGGCCAAGCCGAACGAGACGAGGTCCGAGAGCGAGTCGAACTGCAATCCGAATTCGCTCTGCGTGTGGGTCAGGCGCGCCATTGCCCCATCCAGGCCGTCGAGGAGAATTGCCAGGAAGACGAGCCAGCAGGCGCGGTCGATGTCGCCCCGCATCACGGCGGCGATGGCCCAAAACCCGAGAAAGAGGTTGAAGGCGGTGAGAAGGTTGGGGAGCAGATACACTCTTCGCACTCGGTGGGACGAGGTTTTCCGGCGCGCCGGGATCGTTCGATCCGCCATTTAGGATTCCTCCTCCGAACCGGACGCCGGAACGGTCCCAGGGGACTGCGATTCCCCCCCGGCGGGCGCGCTCCCCGATTGGGGGGGGGGGCTTTGCGTCGCCGGTTCGCGCATCTCGGCCAGAACCGAGAGTCCCGCCTTGACCGGCCGGCCCACACTCGTCCTCACGGAGGCGTCGAGCGAGAAATACAGGTTCGTTCGCGATCCGAACCGGATCAGGCCGATTCTCTGGCCCGCCAGGACGTGTTCTCCGGGGTGACAGTGACACACGACTCGCCGAGCGATCATACCCGCGATTTGCTTCACCCCCAAGGTTCCAAGGCCGGATCTCATCCAGACCATGTTGTGCTCGTTCTCGTCCGAAGACTCGCCGTTCATCGCGTTCATGAACTTGCCCGGGCGGTACGTGACCGAGGCGATCGTTCCGTAGGTGGGCGCTCGCTGGATGTGCGCGTTGAGAACCGAGAGGAAGATGCTGATGCACCGCAAACGTTCGACTTGTCCGGGAGCGGTCTCGATCTCCACCTCCTCGATCGAGGTCACCGTGCCGTCGGCGGGCGAGAGGATCAGACCCGGTTGGCGGGGAACCCGTCGCTCGGGGTCGCGGAAGAACATGGCGACGATTCCCGCCACGACGAGAAGAACCAGGGCCGTTTTGAGGAACGCCATGACCGCGAGAATCAAAGCGAGAATCAACGGGGGCAGGATGAAACGCCACCCGTCGCGCGCGACGGGGAAGATGCGGTGACGAATGCTGCGAGTGCGAACCATAGGTTGCTCGAATGCTCCTCCTTCCCGGCGATCTATGAAGACCGGGTTTTCAGAGGTTATGTTGTCTTTGAAAAGGCCAAAAGGCAAGCAAGAAAGCGGCCCGCAAGTTTGGCTGCTTTACGCTCCGCTTCTTCTCTGGGACAAGATATCACTGGAAAAGCCCGCCGAACCGATCTTATGATTCCTCTGGCGAAACGTGTTCGACAACTTCTCCATCTGTAGAGTCGATAGGACAAGCCTCATGGGAGATTCCGCCCCCGCTCAGAAGAAGAATGGGGAGACGCCCGGCGCGGAGAACCCGAGCGCCTCCTGGCGCAGGGGAAGTCTTGTTCCCTGTACGGTCATCGCGGCGGTTGCGCTGTCGCTTGCCCTGTTCGTCCACGTCGTCGCGGGCGATCAGTTTCCGGTGCCTTGGGCCGACGAATGCGATTTCCTCTGGCCGAGCATCGCGTTCGCCCGCGAGGGTACGCTGCTCTCGCCCGTTTTGAACCCGGAACGTCCGATCTTGTGGATGCCGCCCGGTTACATGGTTTTCACCGGCACGGTCTTCAAGGTATTTGGCTTTTCGTTGGGTCTGGCGCGTTGGATATCGTTCGTCTGCGTGGCGTTGGGCTTTGTCGGCCTGATCGGGCTGGCGGCGGACCTGGGAAGAGCCGGCGCCTCCGAAGGCGTCAAGATTCCCGAGAACCTAGGCCCGCTCGTCGGTTCGCTGGCGGCCGTGTTGTGCGCGTGTTTCTTTCTTGGGAGTCCGTTTGTCGTCGCCGGCAACATCGGCCGGATGGAAGCCCCGATTCTCGCGCTCGCCGTGGCGGCGCTCGTCTTTCTGCGCGTCGATAGGCCTTACCCGGCGACGGCCGTCGCGCTCGCGATGCCTTTGGTGCACCCCAACGGGATGCTCTTTGTTCTCGCGATCGCTGTTTGGTGGATGGTCTCTCCGCGTTTCGGGTGCCGACGTCGGCTTCCCCGATCCTGGGAATGGCTTTTCCTGGCGATTGTCGCCTTTCTCTGGCTGCTCTACCTCGTCTACGCGCTTCGGTATTGGAGCGCGTTTCGCCACGACATGGCCTATCAGTTCCTTCGCAAGAAGCGCGAGATCGTGACGCTCGAGGCCCTTTTGGGGTGGTGGAGCCTCGTGTCGGCGGGGTTGTTCGTCCTCTGCGCCGCCTGGGGGTGGCGGGCGCGGGACCGGCGGTCGATCCAGTTTCTGGTTGTGGCTGTGCCCGCTTGGCTGGTGTGGCGGGTCGGGCAGGAGATGTGGTACGAGGTCTTCGGCAGTCTGGCGCTGCTGCTCCTCTCGATGGCGTTGCTCAGGTTGGCAACGGCGTCTCTCGGCCACGCCTTCGTGAAGCGGTTGGGCGCGTTGTCGCCGCAGTCTCCCCTTTCTGCGTCGCGCTGGATTCCCGTCGGAGTGACCCTTGCCCTTCTGACGTGGCATCTGAAGGCGGAACGCATTCCCACGCCGTGGGACTATCCCTGGAACGGTCGCTGGTTCATGATGCGGATCGAGCCCGGCGGCGCGTACGCGACGCCGGAGGATCTGGCCTGGGTGCGTGGTTTTCTGGAACGCCTGCCGATGCCGGATCGAGCGTTGCCGACCGTCGAGTTCTGCCCGCGGGCGGATTCGCTTCTATTCGCCGACCTGGAGGGGCGGCGCATTCGAATCTCGCAACCCGTGTTTTGTCAAGGATCTCCGGACGCCTTTGTGATCCACATGTCGCATCATCGTCCGATCGCGAGCTGGGAAAACGCAATATACAACGACGCCTTCCGCCGAGCGGGTATTACTCGAGGGCGGTCACGCCATCTGTTGCGAACGCGAGGTCGCTTCGAAGAATGGTATGGGGCCGTTCGCCCGACCCTAGCGGCCCGATAGAGCGACACGGGGTGTCGGCAAGCGCTATAGGATCGAGGTCCGGCGCGATCGGGAAAACCTGTTTTGCGAAACGGATCAAGGCGGGGAACAGTGGTTTCTCTCAGTTCCCGGGTCCGGCCCGAGATTCCAGCCGCAAGCGACAGTTCTTGATTCCGGCGCTCCATGAACGTATAAATCTGTCTTCCAGCCGCGGATAGGCAAGACGGACAATCCGGCGCGCCGCTGTTTCAAAGGGAAGAGAGGACAACCACCATGGGCGATCCGATCAAACGAGCGATCCTCAGCGTTTCCGACAAGACGGGACTGGGCGAGATGGCGAATCACCTGGCCCAAATGAACGTGACGATCTATTCCACGGGCGGCACCTTCCGCGCCCTGCAAGAGGCGGGCGTCAAGGCCATCCCGATCGACGAGTTGACCGACTTCCCCGAGATCATGGACGGACGGGTCAAGACCCTGCACCCGGCGGTTTTCGCGGGCATCCTGGCCCGGCGCGACAACAAGAAGGACTTGGATACGCTCGTGGCGCACGAGTTGCAGCCTATCGACATGGTGGTCGTGAATCTCTATCCGTTTCGCCAGGTTCTTGCGCGCGAAGACGCTACCGAGCACGACATCATCGAGAATATCGACATCGGCGGCCCGTCGATGTTGCGCGCCGCGGCCAAGAATTTCGAGAGCGTTGCCGCCATCGTCGATCCCACGGATTACGGACCCATCATCGAAGAAATGCTGGCCAACAACGCGAGCGTGTCCCTGACCACGCGCCGCCGACTGGCGCTCAAGGTGTTCAAACACACGATGGAGTACGATACGGCGATTCACGCCTATTTCAGCCGGACGACGGGCTAGGTTTCCGGTTTTCCCCCATATTCAGGCAGGCCGTCCGTCATGTCCCAGGATTCCCTTTCTTCTCGGAACACAATGTTGGGCGCCAGACAGCGGTGTTCGCGACGGATATGGCGGTGCGCGTGGGTGGGAGCCCTTCTGCTCTGTCTCGCCTGGAACTATGCCTCCTTTCTCGAAACGGTTCCCTACTGTCACCGCCCCTACATTCTCGGCTGGGATTCGAACGGCTATTTCGCCTGGGGCCGGTCGCTTGCCGTGGACGGCGACATCGACTTTCGCAACGACTTCTCGTTTCTCGCCCGCATGGGTGGGTTCGGCCCGACGCAGGCCCATTTCTCGGAATTCCTGAGAGGAGAGAAGGGCGAGCTTCGCACGCCGATCGGCCGCATCGCCAACAAGTACGGCCTGGGCATGGGATTGATCTCGCTCCCCTTGCTGTACGTTGCCCGACTCCTCTCGTATATGTGGGAACACCTTACTCCGCTCCGCATCAGCCCGTTCGCCGCCGCGTACCCCCTCGCGTTCATTTTCTCGTCGATCCTGGTCGGATTCGCGGGCATCGCCGCGTCGTTCCGCATCCTGAGGGAGCGGTATGGAGCGACCACGTCGCTCATCGCGATCCTCTGCGGCCTGCTCGGCCTGAATCTGGGATACTACATCTGGTTCGATCCGACGATGGCCCACGGCGTCAGTTTCGCGTGCAATACGCTCTTTGTCGCATCGGCCCTGGGGTGGGTGCGACTCTTCGAACGCTCCGTGGGCGGCGGGCGCATGACGAAGGCCTGGGCGGGAGCCTTGGCGATGGGTTCGATCCTCGGATTCTCGTGCACGGTTCGATACACGAACGCCGCCTTCTCGCTCGTCCCGCTCGTCCTGGTGCTGGATGCCTGGCGAGAGCACGGGAGAGAGCGAACCGGGGCGTGGGTCGCGCGCGCGATACAGTGCTTGATTGCGGCGACTGCCGGGACGATGCTGGGATTCCTGCCCCAGATCATCGCGTGGAAGAGTCTCTACGGCTCGTTTCTTGTCTACAGCTACAGCGGTGAAGCGATCTACCTCTTTCCCGTTCACCTCTGGCGGATCCTCTTCGGCTCGGTCAACAGCCTGTTCATTTGGACGCCGCTCGCGGCGATCGCCTGTATCGGTTTGGGAATGGCCGCGGCGCGAGCGGGCGGACTGGCCGCGGCCGCGATCGCGGTTCTCGTCGCCGAACTCTGGATCTACGGAGGGTGGGACTGGTACTCGCTCGAATACAGCTTCGGAATGCGGGGGCTCGTGGACTGCTCGTTCGTCTTTCTCCTAGGGCTGGCGGAGATCGTCCACCGGCTGAGAACGACTCGATGGGCTGTGTGGTGGCGGGCTTCCGTAGCGCTCCTGATCTCAGCGCTCGTTCTGTGGAACCTCTACTTCCTCGTCGCCTGCCGCGCGGGCATTCAGCCCGGCGTTGAGCCCTTTGCGGGCCGCAATCTCTTCTCTCGGCCGGATCGCTGGCTCGAGCAGGCGCGGCGCGACTTGACCGTCTTTTGGGCTCCGAAGTACAGCGTGTTCACTCTGAGCGATCCGTTCGACGAAGGGCCGTAGTCCGCCGGCGCCTCGGGGAGCGAAGTCGCCCCGCTTCGCAGGCGAAGATAGGTCCCCACTCACGGGGAGAGCACTGGATGACGGTGCGTTTCGAGGCAAACGAGTCATCCGAGCAAACAAGGGAAGAGAGAGAAGAAGGGAGAGTCAGGAGAAGCGAGAGAAGAATGGAGCTGAAGAGGAGGCTCGAACTCCTGACCTGCGCATTACGAATGCGCTGCTCTGCCAACTGAGCTACTTCAGCTCCCTGAACCGGCCCGCAGGATCGTTTTCGTCGGCCCGGACCCCGGATTCGACCACAGCGTATCACCCTTGTCAAGGGCATTTCGGCCGCGGATTCCGGCGGGGGTGCATCTCACTTCCGCTACGCGGAGCGATGGGGTAATATCGCGGACGGGGCGAAGGCGCCCGACATTCTAAGTCAAGCGAGG
>JAFGFN010000122.1 GCA_016931035.1 Candidatus Sumerlaeota bacterium | reverse complement strand
CCTCGCTTGACTTAGAATGTCGGGCGCCTTCGCCCCGTCCGCGATATTACCCCATCGCTCCGCGTAGCGGAAGTGAGATGCACCCGAAGCGAGGAGCAGGAGAGAGGCAGACGAACGGGTATACCCAGGAGCATTTCAGAGTCGCGACCCGAGAACGAGACAACGTTCGCAGGCAGGCTGAAGCCTGTACTCAGAACGAGTTTTGAGTACAGGCTTCAGCCTGCTTCGCCGTCGAGACGCGACTTTGGAATTCTCCCGCGCGTATAACCCCACCAGATCGAAAAAGGCGTTTTGCGGCGCGATTTCTCGCCCCCAAAGCAAATATCACTCGAGGTTCTTGCGCGCGTCGTTGAGCTCTTCTCGAACCCGGGACTGGTCCGGACGAATCGTGAGCGAAGTCTCCCACTGCTCGACGGCGGCCTTCCACCACCCTCGCAGGGCGAAGAGAGTGGCCAGGTTGTTGCGCGCCGGAACGAATTCCTCGTCGAGATCGATCGCCGCCTCGGCCTCGTCCACCGCCGACTCGAACAGACGCTCGTCGTCGGCCAGATCCTCCCACACCTCGAGGTGTTCGTAGTCCTCGCGAAGACGAAGCAGATAGACGACCGAAAGCGCGTGATGGGGCAGGGGCGAATCCGGGAATCGCTCGATCGTCTTCTCGAGCGCCGCGACGGCCTCGTCCCAACGTTTCTCGTCGGACAACGCTTCGGCCTGGGCCAGAAGATCGTCCAGTCTCCGACTCTGGGCGGAATCGGACTTCCCAGTTTGGTTCTCTTGACTCATGCGAGCGATCCTCCCGGTTCGCGAAGTAGGTTGCCCCCGTTGGAAAATGAGCGTTCCGCAGTCCAGTCTCGCAAGTGTGAGGGAGTCGGCCGTAGTTTGCAACGAGGAATTACAAAACCCTCTCGACCGCCGCCTTCCAGCCTTCGTAGAGATTCAGCGCATCGCTCGGCGCCATTTGGGGTCGATAGACCGTGCTCTCCCGCGTCAGGCCCGCCAAGTCGGCGAGCGAGGCGTAGACGCCCATCCCGAGAGCGCCCGCGAGCGCCGCGCCGAGAGGCGAAAGGTCGGGGACGTTCGACGCGCGTACTTCGAGTCCGAGCATGTCGGCGGTGAACTGCATCAGGAAACGGTTGGCCGTCGCGCCGCCGTCGGCCTGGATGCGTTGGAGGGCGACCCCCGCATCGTCTTTCATCATCTCGAGGGCGTCGCGCACCTGATACGAGATGGATTCGAGCGCGGCCCGTACCACGTGTCTCTTGGTCGTATGGGCGGTCATCCCGAGGATCGCGGCGCGCGCCGTCGAACTCCAGTAGGGCGCGCTGAGACCGGCGAACGCCGGCACGAGATAGACGCCGCCGTTGTCGCCCGCCGCCGCGGCGAGGGCTTCGGTCTCGCGCACGTCGTCGATCAGTTCGAGCTGATCGCGCATCCAGGCGATCGTCGCCGCCGAGTAGTTGATCAGACCCTCGAACGAATACGTCGGACGGCCCTCGTACACCCAGGCCAGCGCCGTCATCGCCCCGCTCTCGGTCAGGCGCGGCGCGGCGCCGATGTTGAGGAGGAGCGAGGTCCCGGTGCCGAAGGTGGCCTTGGACATCCCGGGCTCGAAACAGCGCTGCGCGAACAGGGCCGCCTGCGAGTCGCCCATCACGCCGCAAATCGGGATCGGCGAGGCGAGAATCCCGCCGAGGTCCGTCTCGCCGTACTTCGCCGCGCTGTCGAACACCTCCGGAAGCGCCCCGACCGGCACCTCGAAGAGGTCGCACAACGTTTCGTCCCACGCCAGACGGCCGATGTCGTAAAGGAGCGTACGGCTCGCGTTGGTCGAGTCCGAGGCGAACGTCCGGCACTTCGTAAGGCGGTAGATCAGGTAGGCGTCGATCGTCCCGATCAGCGCCTGGCCCGACGCGAGTTTCTCGCGGATCTCGGGGACGTTGCGGACCAGCCATTTGAGTTTCGACGCCGAGAAGTAGGTGTCGATCTTGAGGCCGGTCACCTGGCGGACCCGGTCGTTGTGCCCGGCCTCGGTAAGTTCGGCGCAGATCGGGTCGCCCCGTCGGCATTGCCAAACGATCGCCCGATGAAGAGGACGACCGGTGGCGCGGTCGAAGACGACGATCGTTTCGCGTTGATTCGTGATGCTGAGACAGAGAAGCGATTGGGTCTTGTCGGCATGGCGGCTCAGGACCTCGCGCAGGACGGCGAGAGTGTTCGTCCAGATCTCCTCGGCGTCGTGTTCGACCCAGCCGGGCTGGGGATAGTGCTGCGCGTGATCGAGCGACGCCTTGTCGAGCGTCCGGCCCGCCGTGTCGAAGAGGATGGCCTTCGTCGCCGAAGTGCTTTGGTCCAACGCCAGGATGTGGTTCATTGTCGAAGCCTCGTATTCTCACAGAGCCTTGAAGACACCCACGAATTGCACGAATCGACACGAATAGAGAAATCGAAGGCATATGCGCAAGACAAAAGAACCCTCGACGTCGGAATTCGTACTACTATCTCCCGAAATCGTCGAAAGCCGCGACGATTTCAGACTGACCGAGGGGGCCCTCACCCCGACCCTCTCCCAGAGGGAGAGGGAGAAACCCTCAAAAAGATCTTCTTTACACCCCTCGATCCTCTTTGCACCCCTCT
>JAFGFN010000121.1 GCA_016931035.1 Candidatus Sumerlaeota bacterium | reverse complement strand
TGTTTTCAATATCGAGACGAAGATCGCGCCTTTCTGTTTTGGACAAGAGCGATCGGACCCGTTATTTGGAGAATTCGTGAGAAGCCGTGCGACTCGTGGGCGGTTCTTCGAATGGATCTTGTCGGCGCGTTCCACGTGCTTATTGGAATGCCGTGGGGCGCCGGCGCATCGCGAAGAGCGTCTCTCTGTATGCACCTGGCTCTTTCTTGTCGCCGTGCGTCGCGAGGGTGGCACGGACATTCCTGTCCGTGCTCCTCTCACAACGCACCGGCAAGAAAGCCCGTGCCACCTTCGAGAGGAAAAAAAACCGGCGGGGGACTTGGATGTCTCCCCGCCGGAATGGAAATCGAAAGCGCTTTCGGGTCTCCCGAGCATTCGGAAGACCACCCGCCACGCAAGAACTCAGTACGGGTTCACGTCCTCCGGTGCGTATCCGATCTCGAACGTTGCATTATAGAGAGAGGGGCAAACCCAACGGAAAATCCGGCCCTCGCTTACGGTCCCGTTCGACGAGTCGTAGACAAACACCTGGCCGTTGAAGGGGTTGGTGGCCGCCGGCTGATAAAACTCCGGGAAATTGGGACTCAACCGGTTGCTGCGCTTCGGGCCGCCCGATTCGAGAATCCACATGTCTTTCGGCCAGGGCGCCCAGTCGTTGCTCGAACTGCCGATGCAGTTCTCGGTCGTACTCCCCAGATTCTTCGACCCGGCGGTGGTCAGTCCGTAGGGTTCATAGCTTTGCGCATCCGTTGTTTGCGGGAAAGGCCCCTTCGGCAGACTCGTGATGTAAGCCACCGGCGAGGTCAAGAGGTTCTTGCCCCCCGTTGAGCTGGTGTAGCTTCCACTGCGGAATCCTTTGGGAGGATAGCTGTTCCACTCCGTCATGTACGCCTCGATCGCGGTGGCTTCGGACCGCATGTCGGACTTGGCGCGCGACACCTTGCTGCGGATCTGCGCCTCAAGGAAGTTGGGTACGGCAATCGCCGCAAGAATTGCAATAATGGCTACGACGATAAGTAGTTCGATTAAGGTAAAACCTCGACCTTTCATTTCTATGCTCCTTCCATCGCTCTTGGAACGGTCTCCTTCTGTCGAGTCCCCGCAGGACGGTCCGAAAGCCGGCGACGCGCCGCCTTCTCGACCGGGACCGCGGACTGAAGATCTCCGAGACCGGTTTCTCCTTGCGAGAGTCCAGCGGAGTGCCCCGCTTTCCGGCGACCGCGATGCGCGAACGCCTCTTTCTATTCTTCGGTCGGCGCACCGCGCGCGATAAGCGCAACTCCCCATCCTACAAACATTCAAACCTTGAGAATCTCCTCTTCCCTCCTTCCCGCACCCGAAATTTCCCTCTTGCAGGGACGACCCGAGGACACACCTCTCTTTGTCCTAGGGCTCGCCCCAGAGGGTATTCTGCGCCAGAAAGCACGCGGTTTGCAAGAGTTCTGTTTTGTAAAAGGTGTGCCGTCTTTTGTTGGACGAATGCCCTCGCGGCCCCGTCCGTCGGCCGCTCGGACCGGCCGCGACGGGGCCGTCCGCACCATCCATCACGCCGCCCCAGGAGGAAGCGACCAACGCGAGCCCGCCCCGCCCGCACGTCTAGGGGGAGCAAAAAGAAAGGCGCTCGGGCGTTTCTCGTAGGAAACGCCCAAGCGCCTGATTTGACGACAGTTCGAGCCGATGCGACAGATCAGTCTCGCGAGACGCCTATTCCAGGATCATCCACGATCCGGGCTGAGCGGCCGCGTCGAACTCCGTCACGTCAATCGTCACCGTGTCCGACGCCGTAGCCGTACTGTCGGCCACCGTCAGTTTCAGAACATACGTGCCGACGGTGTCGAACGTCGCGTTCGGCGACTGCGTCGTCGCGTTCGGCGAGAACGACACGTTGCTGCCGAGGGGCTTGCTCTCGACGCTCCACGTGTATGTGATCGCGCCGGAAGCAAAGCCGTCGGTTTCGCTCGACCCGGTCAGATGGTAGGGAAGCCCCGTGCCTGCCGCCGCGTCGTCCCCGGCTTTGGCGATCAGGAAGTGATACCACTCGTAAGCGCCGATGTCGTAGGAGCCGTTCGGGCGAGTCTGGCCCAGAATGTCGTCGCCCGGCGCGCCCGAGGCCGTGCCGTTATCGATCGCCGGCGAGCCGTAGGCGGGACGGGCCGAAGCGCCGACATAGAGCGGATCCGTCGTCTGCGGAGCCGTCCCCTCGGTTCCGTTGGCTTCGTTGCCGAAGAACAGGCAGTTGGTCACGGTCGGGGCGGCGCCCACCGTTTGGATCGCCGTACCCACATCGAGATCCGACTGCGTCCCGGTGATAATGCAGTTGGTGACGTTCGTCGCGGTCTGAGCCGTCCAGATCGCGCCTGCATTGGGAATGCTGATTGGGCTCTGATCGACGTTGTTCTTCAACGTGCAGTTCGTGATGTTGAACGTGCAATCCACGCCACCGGGCTTCACCTGTCCGATCCCGGGGTTGCCGCCGTTCAGATTCCCGACTTCCGAGAACGGAACAACGGCCGTCGTGTTGCCCGCGATCACGCAGTTGGTGATGTTGGCGATCATTGCGCCGCCGCCCGACGTGCCGTAGACCCCGATCCCCGCGCCCACACCGCCGCCGGTCAGAACGTTGTCCGTAATCGTGCACTTGCTCGCGGTCAGGGTGAACGTCTTGGTGAGTCCGCCGCCGTACATCGAGTTCATCTCGGAGCCGCCGCCCCACATGATGGCGCCGCCACCGGTGGACTTGGCGCTCCAGTTGGCGGTACTGGCAAAGAGGCCCTCCACGGTGTTCCCGGTCAGGACACAGTCGGTGACCGTGAGGTTGCCCACCTCGGCACAGATACCGCCACCTCCGCCGGTCGCGACGTTGTTCTCGAACGTGCATCCGGTGACGTTCACGGTACCGACCGCGCGCGAAGCCAAGCCGCCGCCTCCACCGGAGGTCGTGTGAGTCGTGTTATCGTCGTACGACAGGTTCCCCGAGAAAGTGCAATCCGTAATCGTGACCGTCTCGCTGTACGCGTCGTATTCGTTAAACAGGTGCGACGAGCGAAGAGCGACCGCGCCGCCGTTGTAGCTGCCGCCGCCCTTGGTCCGGTTGTTCTCGAACGTGCAGTCCGTGATCGCCAGAGCACTCGAGACGGTCGGCATGTACTCGTTGTCGTAGCGGATCGCCGCGCCGCCGGACTCGGACGTGTTGCCCGAGAAGGTGCTATTGGAAATCGTGAAGTTGCTCACGCCGTCCAGGCGCATCGCACCGCCGTTGCTGGGCGACGTGCAGTTCGTGAATGTGCAATTCTCTACGGTCCCGCTGGCGTCGATGAACCGCGCGCCGCCGGCCGGGTCGTACAGGCCGTTGGTGATCGTCAGGCCGTCGAGGCGAATGCCCGTCACGCTCACGCCCGATATCACGCGATTGCCGACATGGCCGCCGTCGATGATCGTCGGGGTTCCGGCGACATTGCGGGTCGTTGTCCCGGCGGTGTAGGCGCCGTAGACTTCCGCCCCCGTCACCAGGGTCAGACTCGTCTCGTTGTAGGTTCCTCCCGCCACTCGGATGTCGCGAGTCCCGGCGTTGACGTCAAGGAGTCCTTCTCCAATCGTCTTGTAGGCGGTGGCCCAGCTGGTTCCGTCGCCGCTGGCGCCAACCGCGCCGTTGACATAGATTTCCTGCCCGAACGCCGGCGCGCTCAGGGCCAGAGCCAGACACAGAACAAACGTAAAGAGATGTTTCGCAGACAACATTTCACCATTCCTCCTTCGGTGTTTCTTCGGTTAGATCAAATCGATAGTCGTGCGCGAGGCGACCCGGACGGGTCGCCGCGCGAAGATTCATGTGGGCGGAAGAAAGCGAGAATTCATCCCACGTCGCCTCCCCGCGTCATGCTTCCCCCGCAACCGCGGCGGAATAAAGACGGTTCCCTCCTTTCCGATTTGGAATCGTACCCGCATCGGCTCGACGCAAAAGAAGCCACGCCGCGCCGGCTGGTAAACGATTGCGTTGCGTCGGGCGAGTCTCGGGTCCCCAACGGAGAACCCGGACGACCGACACTGTCGCCTGACTGCCAAATACACAGAATCCATCCGCGTCGGCAAGTCAACTGTGAATAGTCTGGCACGCGGGTTGGAAGATATCCAGCATTTTCTGACGGACCGGGATCTTTTTTCGCTTGCCGTCTAACTCGTTTATTGTGAACGCATCCCGACCCAAACCGGGCGCCGACGCCCCGGACCGCTTTCTCGTTTCGGCGGTGCGGCGCGCACGGTTCCGCCCTACTGCAACTTCGTCACACAGGTCTTCACATTCGAGTCCCGCTCCCACCGGCGAGCGATGGCGCGCGCCGCGCTCGAGGTTTCGGTGAGGGTGAAAAGGGTCGAGCCGCTCCCCGTCAAGCGAACCGGCGAACGCGCGAGAGACTCGAGATCCGCGCGAAGTCGGCCCAGGAAAGGATGCAGATCGAAGACGGCCGGTTCGAGATCGTTGCGAAGGTCCTGGAGAACTCCAGCGAGATCGCGCGACCGCAGGGCGGCGATCAAACGCTCCAAGTCTCCCTCGGTCGCCTCTCCACCGAGAGAATCGTACTTCGCGTAGGCGGCGGGCGTGGACACCCCTTGGTCGGGAAACGCCAGGACGGCATGGAACGGCGCCGCATGGTCGACGCAGGTCAGCCGCTCCCCCACTCCCCGGCCCACCGCGCACGGAGGACCCAGAAAGAAGGGAACGTCCGCGCCCAGTCGCGAAGCGATCGCGCCGAGCGCATCCGACGAGAGATGAAGACGGAAAAGACGGTTGAAGCCCTTCAATGCCGCCGCCGAGTCGGAACTCCCCCCGCCCAGTCCGCCGCCGACCGGAATCCTCTTCTCCAGAACCACCTTCGCGCCCCCGACCCGCTCGCCGTACTCGGATCGCAGGAGCCGATGGGCGCGGCTCACCAGGTTTTCGGGCGCCGACGCGTCGAGAAGCGCCGCGGCGGGCCCGCGACACTCGAGCGCGAGCTCCTCGCCGTCGGCTCGCTCGAACGCGACGCGGTCCGAGAGACGAACGCGCTGAAACAGCGTCTCGATCTCGTGGTATCCGTCGTCGCGCCTTCCGACGACGCGCAGGAAGAGATTGAGCTTGGCGTAGGCTCGAAACGCAATCATGCGAGTTGAAGCATCCGCTCCAAGGCGACGCGCGCGTCGCGAGCGACCTCTTCTTCCACCTCGACGATGTTGTATTCCCCGATGTTCTCGAGGCTCCACAACAGGTTCGCCAACGTGATGCGCTGCATGTTCGGACACACCGACCGCGCCAGAGGCAGAACGGTCTTGTCGGGATGGGTGTTTGCCAGGCGCGAAACGAGATGAGTCTCGGTGCCGATCACAATCACGGCGCCGGGCGACGCCTCGCTCACCGCCCGAACGATCGCCTCGGTCGAACCGGCGGCGTCGGCCGCGCGCACCAC
This sequence comes from Candidatus Sumerlaeota bacterium, assembly GCA_016931035.1. Taxonomy (GTDB): domain Bacteria; phylum Sumerlaeota; class Sumerlaeia; order UBA8349; family UBA8349; genus JAFGFN01. The sequence continues at coordinate 8,459 of JAFGFN010000121.1, read as the reverse complement.
GTCCTCGGTGCATTCCGGATGCACGATGACAAACGCGTCCGGGTGCGCCTCGCGCGCCCGGCGGACGTGGTCCACGGTAAAGAACGTGTGAACGTGACAGAAGCCCTTCCAGAGAATGAGTTCGGCCCCGGCCATCGAGGGATCGCCGGCCTGCGCTTCGCCCTGCATCGGGTCCCACACCCGGATCCGCGCCGGGTCCGTACCGCGCGCGTTGCCCGTGTTGCGGCCGAGGTGCTCGTCGGGAAAGAAGAAGACCACGTCGCCTCTCGAATAGGCCCAGTCGAAAACGCGCGAGGCGTTCGACGAAGTGCAAACCACGCCGCCGCTGCGACCGCAGAACGCCTTGAGTTCCACGCTCGAGTTCATGTACGTGACCGGCACGATGCGCCTTCCGGCCAAGCGCTCGGCGAGGACCTTCCAGATCTCCTCGACCTGAACGATGAACGCCATGTTGGCCATCGGGCAGCCCGCCGAGACATCCGGGTGTTGAACGGTTTGCTCGGGACGCGCGACCACCCGGGCGCTCTCGGCCATGAACCGCACGCCGCAGAAGACGATGTGGCGCGCCGCGGCCTGGGCGGCGTCGCGACAAAGCTTGAACGAATCGCCCACGAAATCCGAGAGATCGACGATCGCCTCGCGTTGATAGTGATGGCCGAGGATCGCCGCCTCGCCGCCGAGACGATCCTTCGTCTTGCGAATCGCGTCGATCAGATCCGAATCGGCTCTTCGGGCGTATTCCGAGGGCATTCGAGAAGAGGAAGACATGACGCTGCGGAAAGACTCCGTTCTGCGGACAGGCCGCATATCGCCCGCGCGACGCCGACGCGTCAGACCCGAGGGCCGGGCCGGTGCTCCCAACGACAGGGAGGCTCCAGCCCCGCCATGTTGCTCAATCCCGCGCGCGGAGCGACGCAAAAATCATACACCCGCCGGTGCGCATCGTAAAGCGTTTCGAACGTCCTCTCTCGGTCGTCGAGACACATGATCGAGAGATTGTAGTTCCCCGGCGCCAGATCGAGCCGGTCGATCCGAAACTCGATCTCGCCGCCGCCGGGCGCGGGATCGATTCGCCGCCCCATCGCGGGCGTGGCGATCGACATCGAGCCGTGGCCCCGGTCCGAGACGACAAACAGAAGAAGATCGGCCTTCTCCACCCGCCGGTGCGAGCGGTAACGAAGACGAATCCGCATCGGCCGGCCGTTCTCGAACGTGTGGCGCACCCGTCCGTCCTCGCCCATCAAATCCATATAGTCGAACGTGACGGCGCCCGTGCCGTAGCGGCCCCTCCGATCCCCCGTGATCTGGCCGGTGTGGACGAGCGGCACGGGCGCGGGAAAGCTCCGCTCGAAAACGTCCTTCTCGTAATCGTGAGCGATTTCCGAGGGCGCGCCCTGGGCGACGACCCGCCCGTGATCGAGCCAGATGACGCGGTCGCACGTCTTCTCGACCAGGTTCATGTCGTGCGAGACCAAGAGGATGGTCCCGCCCGCGGCTCGAAACTCGCGCATCCGGCTCATGCACTTTTCCTGGAAATACAGGTCGCCGACCGAGAACGCCTCGTCGACGAGCAGGATGTCGGGCTCGACGTGGACCGAGATCGAGAACGCCAGGCGCATATACATGCCGCTCGAGTAGTGCTTGACCGGCATGTGGATGAAATCTTCGATCTCCGCGAACTCGACGATCGGGCCCAGAAGCGCGCGAATCCTCGAACGCTTGAGCCCCAGCATCGCCCCTTGGAGAAACACGTTCTCGTACCCGCTCAGCTCCGGGTGGAATCCGGCCCCCAGCTCGAGAAGCGGCAGAACGGTCCCCCGAGTGCGGATCTCGCCCGACGTCGGTTCGGTAATCCCCGAAATCAAACGAAGGAGAGTGGTCTTGCCCGCCCCGTTGACCCCGATCACTCCGAGCGTGGTGTTCCTAGGCACTTCCAGATCGATCGCGTCCGCGGCGACAACGATCTCTTCCTTCTCTTTGCCGCGGACCATCGACACCATCAGGTGCTTGAGCCGCCGCGCCCGCGCCTTGCGCAACGGATGAATCTTGGTGACTTGGCGAAGTTCGATGGCGGGCATAATGTTCAGATTCAAAGGTTCCAGGTTCGCGAGTTCGCAGGTTCTAGGTTCAAGAGATCGAGGTTCGAAGGTTACAAGTTCACATGTCTCAAGCCCGAGCTCTCCGGCTCCGGCCTCCTGGCAGGCAACCAGGAATCTCTCTCCATTCCTGGAAACCGGCGAACCTGGAACCTTTGAACCTTCAACCTTCAACCTTCTTGTACAGATTGACCATCTCGATGGCGGTCATCGCGGCTTCGTATCCCTTGTTGCCCGACTTGGCCCCCGCGCGCTCGATGGCCTGTTCGACCGTGTCGGTGGTCAGGACGCCGAAGACGACCGGCACGCCGCTCGACAAGGCCGCCTGCGCGATCCCTTTCGCCACTTCGCTCGCGATGTAGGTGTTGTGCGGCGTCCCGCCCCGGATCACGGCCCCGAGGCAGATCACGGCGTCGTACTTGCCCGATTTCGCCAGCTTGTCCGCCAGAAGCGGAATCTCGAACGAACCCGGCGTGCGAAACACCGCGATGTCGCCGTCCGACGCGCCGTGGCGAACCAGAGCGTCGAGCGCGCCTTCTTCGAGCCGGTTCGTCACGAAGCTGTTGAACCGGCTCGTGACGATGGCCACGCGAATCCCTTGCGCGGCGAGTTGTCCTTCGATGACTTTGGGCATGGTCGTCTTTCCTCTCGTTTCGTCCTATTGGTCCTATCGGTCCTACACATCCTCCAACAGATGCCCCAACTTCGTCTTCTTCGCCGCCAGGTAGCGGCGGTTGCCGTCGTGCGCGCCGGTCTCGATATGCACTCGGCCGACGACTTCGAGACCGTAGGCCGCGAGGCCCACGATCTTGCGCGGGTTGTTGGTCATGAGCCGAAGGCGCCGCAGCCCCAGGTCGCGCAGGATTTGCGCCCCGATCCCATAGTCGCGCAGATCGTCCTGGAAACCGAGCGCCTCGTTGGCCTCGACCGTGTCCTTCCCCTCGTCTTGAAGCGCGTAGGCCCGAATCTTGTTCTTGAGGCCGATCCCGCGCCCCTCCTGGGCCATATAGAGAACCACGCCGCTCCCCTCGCGCGCAATCGTTTCCATCGCCTTCTCGAGCTGCGGCCCGCAGTCGCACCGAAGCGAGCCGAGCGTATCGCCCGTGAAGCACTGGCTGTGCACCCGCACGAGCGCGCTCTCCTGTTTCGCGGGATCGCCCATGACCAGAGCCGTGTGGACCTCGCCCGAGATCTTGCTCTCGTAAACTCGCATCGACCACGTTCCGAATCGGTTGGGGAGCGTCGTCGCCGCGACCCGCTCCACCAGCACTTCGTTCTGAATCCGATACGCGATCAGATCCCGGATGGTGGCGATGCGCAAATCGTGTTTCCTCGCCAGGCTCTCGAGATCGGGCAGACGCGCCATGCTGCCGTCGTCGTTGAGAATCTCGATCAACACCCCCGTGGCAGAGAAGCCGGCCAGACGCGCCAGATCGACCGACGCCTCGGTGTGGCCCGCGCGCTCGAGCACCCCGCCCGGACGCGCGCAAATCGGGAAGACATGGCCGGGCCGTCCCAGGTCCTCGGGCTTCGACGCGGGATCGGTCAGGACGCGAATCGTCTCGGCGCGGTCCGCGGCCGAAATCCCCGTGGCCACGTTGCGGACGGCGTCGACCGAGACGGTGAAGTTCGTGCCGTGGAGCGCCGTGTTGTCGCGCACCATCAACGGCAGGTTCAACGACGCGAGACGTTCCTCGGTCATCGGGACGCACATCAGGCCGCGCCCGTGCTTGGACATGAAGTTCACGATCTCGGACGTGCAACATTCGGCCGCGCAGATGAAGTCGCCCTCGTTCTCGCGGTCCTCGTCGTCCACGAGGATGATCACCTCGCCCCGCCGGACGATGTCGATGGCTTCGGGGATTGAGACTATCACAATCTCTCGCTCCTCTTAGGATACAAAACCGCTTCGGCGCAGAAGGTCCATCATCCGTTCGTTTCCCTTCGCGCCCTCGGCGCCGTAGGCCGAAAGTCCCTTCAACACGTATTTCCCGATCGGGTCCGACTCGAGATTCACCCGGTCGCCCGCGCGGCGCTCGCGGAGCGTCGTCTTCTCGTATGTCTCGGGGATGACGGCAACCGTGAAGGAATCGTGCGCCACGTCCACTAGCGTCAAACTGATTCCGTCCACGGCGATCGACCCCTTCGACACCGACGCGGCCAGGATCTCCTCGGGCGCGGAAACCTCGAGCCACCACCCCTCGCCTCGCGGTTCGAGAAGGCGGATTTGGCCCGTCGCATCGACGTGGCCCGCCACCCAGTGCCCGCCCAGACGATCGCCCAACCGGAGCGCGCGCTCCAGATTCACTCGTCGACCCGACGCGGCCTCTCCCAGCGTGGTTCGGATCAGCGTTTCTTCGGAAGCAAACGCCGTGAACCCCGCCGAGTCGGCACGCTCCACGGTCAGGCACACGCCGTCGATCGCGACGCTCTCGCCCACGGCGAGGTTCGCCGCCATCTCCGGCGCGGCAACGACGATTCGCGCCGTCGCGGCCTGGCGTTCGACGCAGTCGATTCTTCCGATTTCCTGGATCAAGCCGGTGAACATGGTTTCTCCCGGTCAGTGGACGGGGTGGACGAGGTGGACAGGAACCAATCTGGCCGTTCTTGTCTTTCCTCTTTCACCCTTCATCCTTCCGCCTTCATCCTTCCGCCTTCATCCTTCATCCTTTAATCGCCAATCCGCAATCCGAAATAGAAAAAGCCCCCAGACGCACAAGCGCACTTCTGGGGACTCAAAAACGATTCACGACCCGGCTATGTGCCGCGCGGGCCTCAACACTCTTTCCCATCCTGACTTTCACAGTCGGCCCCGGAATCGCACCGGGTCGGTCCTTCCCCTTCCGAACGCATCGGTCCGGAGACAAGAGAGGGATTCGCGGGCTTCGCCCGACGGGCGCTCTGCGCACGTCGGCACTTACCGCCGGTATGGAATTTCACCAATCCCCAAAAGCGCTGAGAGACTATTCGGATGTGGCCTCAGGCGCCGCCGACGCCTGAGCGCGAACCTCGAGCTGAGCCAATCGCTCCTCGGCGGTCCGCTGAAAGCTGAATTGGGTCAGGCTTTCGCGTACTCCTTCCTGGACCATGCGGAGGCGTTCGTCGCCTCCCTTCTTCCGTTCCTGCGTATCGTCGTCGCTCCTGAACCGATTGGCATCCTTCGTCATCGAGCGTGCGTCGGCGATGGTTCGGTAGGCCTTCATCGCCTCGTCGATCTTGCCCGCTTCCACGTCCATCTCCGCCAGGTTCATCATGGCATCGGCCGCGACGTAGGAAAGCCCTCCGCCCGGCTCGGCGCCCAAATCGCGCGCCTTTTCGAACGCCTCGCGGGCTTTCGCCCCCAGCTCCGCGTCCGAAGAATCGAGAAACGCCTTGCTGTCGAAGCAGTAACCCAAAGCCAGATACCCCTGGGCCTTCATCGACGCGTCCTCGGCCCCATCGATACAGCTCTGGAACGCCGCCGCCGCGCCGTCGTAGTCTTGTCTCAGATAGAGGCAGCTTCCCTTCACGTATAAGGCCTCCAGGCCCGTCTTCGACGTTCCATACTCGTCCACCAGACGATTGGCAATCTGGAGCGCCATGTCGAGTCGGTTCTCGGACGAAGCCGGATCGCTCTGGCGCGAGGATTGAACGTAGTAGCTGCGGGCCAACGCCAGATCGCGCGCGGTCTCGGCGTGGTGCCTGCCCACCATCGAGGACCCGACCCTGAACGCCACGATGATCGCCAAAACGATCAGCGCTCCGGTCAGAAGACTCGTCCGGTGCACGTCCAAGTACTCCAAAATCGAACGTCCGGCGTCCTTCACCTCGTCGTGTTTGAGTTCCTTGCGGGTTATATGAACCTTTGCCATAACGCTTCCTAGCCCATCCTCCCTACGGGTCCGACCCTCCGCGGCGCCGGGTCTGGGGTACATCGAACCTCTCTCATATCAGACGCCGAGCTCGTCCGCAAGCGTTTTCCCGGGCTCGATCCGACGGCTCTCGGTCTGGACGGCGTGGACCGGAACGTCGTGGGGCGACTCGGGGATCGCGTCGAGAATCTGAATCTCGTAGGCGAACGCCAAACGGTGCGGAAGAGGATGCGCCGACAGAAACCGGTCGTACATCCCGACCCCGAATCCCAACCGGTAGCCGCGCGGGTCGAACGCGACGCCCGGGACCACGATGAGATCGATCGCGTTCGGGTCGGCGGCGGTGGGGAGACCGGCGCGCGGCTCCATCAGACCGGGAAGGGGACCCGAAACCAGATCCTTCTCCGGGTCGCGGATCTCGACCGCTTCGAACCGCTTCTCGCCCGGAATGCAGCGGGGAAGAAAGAGCGTTCTCTCTTCACGTAGCGCGCGCTCGATAACGGCGCGCGTCGAGACTTCGTCGGGCATCGAGCAGTAGGCCAAGACGCTCCGACATCGGGCCCAGACATCGGATGTGAGGAGTTTGAGTCCGATATAGGCGTCCCACACGCGGCGCTTCTCGACGGGAATCGCCGCCCGCCTCTCGCGCGCCTGGCGGCGCAGATCGCGCTTGAGAGAATTGCCCTCCACCCTGGTGTCCAATCCGCAAACAAACCGGCAGTCTCGACCGATTCCGGGGCTTCGTTTATTGTTCCAACTTCAGTTGGCCAACCGAGTCTTCCCCCGCAAAAAGACCACCCGCGCGGGGCCGGAAGAGAAGACACTGCCCACGAATGGCACGAATTCAGACGAATAGGATTGAAAACGACGAGGAGGACTCTTCCTCCTGGTGTCCATGTTCTTGATCCGTGCCGATTCGTGTCATTCGTGGGCCGTCATCTCCTTGGCCTGGGCGCTCAATCGCATACTGCAAAAGTCCTCGCCGCACATCGAGCAATAGTCGCCCCGGCGGTCCGCATCCCGGTGAAGCGAAGCGTCGTGATACGCGCGCGCCGTCTCGGGATCGAGCGACAGGGCGAACTGGTCCTCCCACCGGAACTCGACCCGCGCCTTGCTCAAGGCGTCGTCGCGTTCGCGCGCCCCGGGATACCCCTTGGCCACGTCCGCCGCGTGCGCCGCGATCTTGTAGGCGATCACCCCCTGCTTGACGTCTTCCTTGTTCGGGAGACCCAAATGTTCCTTGGGCGTCACGTAGCACAACATCGCCGTCCCCATCCACCCGATCACCGCCGCGCCGATGGCCGACGTGATGTGGTCGTACCCCGGCGCCACGTCCGTGACGATAGGCCCCAGGGTGTAAAAGGGGGCGCCTTGACAAACCGCCTGCTGACGCTCGACGTTTTCCGCAATCAGGTTGAGCGGGACGTGACCCGGCCCCTCGATCATGGTCTGGACGTCGGATTCCCAAGCGACGGACGTAAGTTCGCCCAACGTGTCGAGTTCGGCGAACTGGGCGGCGTCGTTCGCGTCGGCCAGCGAGCCGGGCCGCAACCCGTCGCCGAGCGAGAACGTCACGTCGTATCGAGCCATGATTTCACAGATCTTACGGAAATGGGTATAAAGGAAATTCTCCTGATCGCTGAGCAGCATCCACTTAGCCAGGATCGCCCCGCCCCGCGAAACGATCCCTGTGTGGCGACGGCACGCGAGCGGAATCGTCCGGCGCAACACCCCCGCGTGGATGGTCATGAAATCGACTCCCTGCCGGGCCTGATCCTCGATCACCTCGAGCATGAGGTCGATTGTCAAGTCCTCGACCTTTCCGCCCGCGCGAGATAACGCTTCGTAGATGGGAACCGTCCCGATCGGGACCGACGCGGCGCGCAGAATCGCATTGCGCGTCTCGACAATCCGGGCCCCCGTCGAGAGGTCCATGACGGCGTCGGCCCCCCACCGCGCGGCCCAGTGCATCTTCTCGACCTCTTCCTCGACCGACGAGGCCAGGGGGGAATTCCCGATGTTGGCGTTGATCTTGACGCCGAACGCCTTGCCGATCCCAGTGGGATCGAGTTCGGGGTGAAACACATTGGCCGGGATCACCGCGCGGCCCGCCGCGATCTCGTCGCGCACAAACTCGGGCGCCAGGCGTTCGCGTTCGGCCACCCGATGCATTTCGGGGGTGATTTCGCCCGCTCGCGCCAGGTGCATCTGCGTCACGTTGCGGTCGGGGCCATCCCCGGCCTGGATGAGACGGTGCCTCAAATACTCGGCGCGAAGGCCGTTGGATGAACTCATTCTATCGCTTCCCACATTCGCGTATCGGGTTTGGGTCGGGAATGCCGCTCTTCCCCACGACATCCCCAAACGCATCATTCTGGCGCAAGCCCCCCGCGATTGCGAGCGAAATCCGGCGATTCCGGTTATTCCGGGTGCATCTCACTTCCGCTACGCGGAGCGATGGGGTAATATCGCGGACGGGGCGAAGGCGCCCGACATTCTAAGTCAAGCGAGG
>JAFGFN010000120.1 GCA_016931035.1 Candidatus Sumerlaeota bacterium | reverse complement strand
TATCGCTAAGTCAAGATACCACAAGACTCCCCGTGTGTATACTAAATAGTTATCATAATCTTAACCCACATGATGAAGGATCAAGGCCTCCTCGCTTCCTCGGGGCAGGGATTGCGGACCGAGGACGGGGGACCGGTTTCATCCGAAATCGCGGAAGTTCCCGAGCGATGGCCGCGCGAACGCCCAATTGCACCAGTCCTGCGCCAGGATGGGGCTTTTCTGTTGATTTCCGGGTGCCCATTGATCGACACTAGCTCGTCGGAGCGGACGCTGGCGAAACGAGTCCGATGAGTCGCCTCGAAGAAGATTCTTCTTTTCGCGCGGACGACGCTCTCTTGGCCCGAACGTCGGTCTCCGCGGTCCTCGACGACCCTCGTGTGGATTCCGCTCCTTCCGGAGCGAAGAAGAGAACTCCGTGGCGCGTCTCATCGTCCAGTGTCTTGTCAGCCCCCCCTTGGCGACGAACGCCTACGTCGTCGCCGATCCGGTGCAGAAGCGGGCGGTCATTGTCGACCCGAGTTTCGTAGGCGCGGAGCTTCTAGCGCGAGTCCGCAGCCAGAGCTTCATGCTCGACGCGGTCGTCCTCACCCACGGCCACATCGACCACACGCACGACGCCGGGGCGCTGGCCCGCGAGACGGGCGTCGCGATTCTCGCTCACCGCGCCGACGAGACGCTTTTGGCCGACCGCGTCCGCAGCGGGGCCGATTGGCTCGAACTTTCTTTCGAGTCGTGCAAGATCTCGCGCTATCTCGAAGACGGGACCGACCTCGAAGTGGGCGACGCCCGTTTGCGCGTCCTTCACACTCCCGGCCATTCGCCCGGCTCGATTTGTCTTCTCGGCGAGGACGAATGCCTGACGGGAGATCTTCTGTTCCGCGACGGCGTGGGGCGATGGGACCTTCCCGGTGGCGATCCGGCGGCCCTGCAGAAAAGCCTCCGGCGTTTAGCTGGCGCCTGTCCGACGGACGCGACGATTCTCCCTGGCCACGGCAAATCGACCACTCTCGTTCGCGAACGACGCTCGAATCCTTATCTCCTCGATTGGCTTACCGATCCGGTCTCCTCCGAAGGCGAGATAATGCGATAAGAACAACCGTGAAGCAACGAACCCATGCCCCCCCCCACGGTCCGGAACGGCGACGAAGCAAAGAGGAAGAACTCGCCGGAAGTCGAATTCCTCGAAGTCGGACGAAGGTTGAACCACTCAGGATTCTCCATGCGGAAAGGATGAAGCAAGAAATGTCGAAACAGCTGTGGTCTGTCGCTCGTACGCACGGCCGCGATCTGGCGATCGCCGCCCTCTTCTGGACGCTGTCGGTGGCTCCGGTCGCCGCGTTCGCCCCCGTGGACGGAGGAAAGAAGGAGACGGAGGATCTGGCGTCCAGGCGTAGGTCGGCGTTTATGCTCACGCCCTCCAGCGCCGCCGAGGACCAAGCGACCGCCCCCCAGCCGTCGCCCATGAGCGGCGCTCGAACGACCGCCTGGAAGAACTTCGCCGACCGGCACGGCGCCGAATGGCGCGTCGAGTGGAATCGGACCAATGGCACGGCGGCGCGCCTCGCGGGCCATCGCCTCGCGACGGGTCTGGCGCACGATGCCTCGCGCGAGTCGGTCGAGGCGTGGTCGCGCCGCTTCATCGACGGTCAGAAAACGCTGCTCGGGGTCGGTTCGGCCGATCTCGCGCTCGATGAATTCGCCCGGACCGGCAAGGACGCGCGGGTCGCCTTCGTACAACGCTACAAGGGGATGACGGTTTACGGTTCGCGCCTGCGCATGCGAATCGACTCGCGAGGCGATCTGGTCGAAGTGGTCTCGAACGTGTATCCCGACGTGGAATGCAACGAAACGGCGCGGATCTCTCCCAACGAAGCCGCCCGACGCGTCGCGACGACCCTGGTCTCCCATGACCGACCCGCGGCGAAAAGCAGACCGGCTCGGTCGCCCGATCGCGCCGACAGGTGCGTTCTCAAGAAATCGGAGAGTGTCGTGTTCCCGATGCCCGCCCACGCGTCGGAGTCTTATAGACTCTGCTATCTTCAGACGATCCACACCGACGATCCGCTCGGGGATTGGGTCGTCGTGATCGACGCGGCGCGCGGCGTCGAGTACGTGCGATACAACAACTACCGCTTCACGAACGTGAGCGGCACGGCGAGCGGCAGTATTCTCCCGATGTACGCGGGGGAGACGCCGCAGACCCGGCCGCTTGCCGGCCAGACGATTCACGGCTTGATCTCGGCGTCGCGCCCCTATTCCTGGGACATGTCCACGAACCCATCGGGCTGGACGACCCAGGGCGGCTGGGCCTGGGGTTATCCCTCCGGCGCAGGAGGCGACTGGGGCGACTCGGGTCCGACGGCCGGCGTCACCGGCTCGGCGGTGTACGGATACAACCTGTCGGGCGGCTACAACGACGACATCGCCTCCCCCATGTACCTTCAAACCCCGGCGCTGAACTGCTCCGGCTCTGTCGGCACGCACTTGGCCTTCTGGCAATGGCTCGGCGTCGAGGCCGCCGTCTACGATCACGTCTCGCTCGACGTCTCGAACGACGGGACGAATTGGACGAGAGTCTGGAACAATCTCCAGAACTTCGCCCGGGTTGCCTCGGAGTGGGAATGGGTGGTGTACGACATCTCGGCCGTCGCCGACGGACAATCGACCGTCTACGTCCGCTGGGGCCTGGGGCCGACGGACGATATCGTTAACCTCTGCGGATGGTATATCGACGACGTCTCGATCTACGGCAGCGGCTCGACCGCCGCGGTCGACGCCTCGGGAAACTACGCGGTGTCGCGACCCGAATCGAGCGACATGCTCGTCTGGGCCGCGCTACGCGGACCTTATCGAGACGTGTACTACGAAGACGCGCCGCGAACGCTCTTCTACCACACAACGGGGTCCGGGACCCTCGACATTCCCTGGGTCCCGCCCACGCTGTCGACCGTCGGATTCATCAATCTGGATTCGAATCCCGGCTGGAGCACCCAGGGAGACTGGGCCTACGGCACGCCCCTTGGCGCGGGAGGCGATCCGTCGAGCGGATACACGGGTTCGAACGTTTACGGATACAACCTGGCCGGGGCCTACCCCAACGACATGGCGGACGCGCGATACCTGACGACGGGTGCCATCGACTGCTCGACCCTGCGAGGCACCCGGCTGCGTTTCTGGCGATGGCTGGGCGTAGAGGGATACGACTGGGCCACCATCGAGGTCTCGAGCAACGGCGGCTCGAGTTGGGACGACGTGTGGATCAATCCCGTTTACCCGGACGTGGTCGATACCGCGTGGGTGCAGTGCACCTACGACATTTCCAGCTGGGTCGACGGCAAGTCGAACGTCTACATCCGGTGGGGGATGGGCCCAACGGATTATTCTATCACCTATTGCGGCTGGAACATCGACGACATCGAACTCCTGGCCAGCACGGGCGCGTCCGCGATCCATCCCGGCCTCTACGACTACGATGAGGTCAACGTCTTCCACCACATGGGCGTCGCTCGATCGGCGATCAAGAACATCGATCCTTCCTTCACGGGAATGGACTATCGCGTCCCGGCGGTCGTACGCATCGGGACCAACTACGCCAATGCGTTTTCCGACGGCGAGGGCATCTATTTCGGCGAGGGGGACGGCTCTTCTTTGGGCAACACGGCCCTTTACTGCGACGTGATTTATCACGAGTTCCAGCACGGCGTGACCCACAAGATATATCCCGAGCCGCTCTTGCCCTACACCGGCGAGTCGGGCGCCCTGGACGAGGCGTTCAGCGACTATTTCGCCTGCGACATCACCGACGAACCCCTGATCGGAGAAGGCGGACTGATGATCACCGATCCCTACATGCGCAATCTGGACAACGACCTGGCCGTCCCCGCCGACTGGGCAGGCGAAGTCCACGACGACGGAAGGATCGTGGGAGGCGCGTTTTGGGACCTGCGCGAGGCGGTGGGATCGTCCATCGCGAGCAATCTCATTCACTTCGCGCGCTATCAACAGCCGGAGGACTTCTTCTCCTTCTACCTGTCGGTTCTTCGCCAGGACGACGACAACGCCAACCTCTTCGACGGCACTCCGAACATGACGGCGATCGCCCACGCCTTCGGCCGTCACGGTATCGGGGGGCTGCGACTGGACCGCGTCGATCAGGAGGTTTCCAATCCGATCGTCAAGAACGGGAAGATCGACGCCGGAGAAACGGGAAACCTGAACCTGAGACTCCAGAGCTATTTCCTGGCCTCGAACGTCGCGGCCGACTTCACCGCGACCAGCTCGCTCGCCACCCTCTCCGATGCGAATTCTCAATACGGCTCCTTCGCCTACGGCGAGGCGAAAGACAACGCGTCCGATCCCGCGACGTTGTCGATCGGTCCCGCGTGTCCCGAGGATGAGGTCATCGACGTGAACGTGCACCTCGCCGCCGCCGGCGGATACTCCGCCGACATCCCTCTGGTGGTGATCAACGCGCCCGATCAGATCGTATACGACGAAGGACGCGTGGAATCCTATCTCGGGTACGGTCTCTACTCGGGCGGATTCGCGGTGCGCTTCACCCCTCCGTTCTATCCCTGCGATATCACCGGGGTCCGGCTGTTCCCCTACGCGGCGATTCCCCTCACCCTGAAAGCCTGGGCGGGCGGAGGCGGCGGAATGCCGCCGGGCTTGGAATCGATGTCGTTCGACATGACTCCCACGACTTCCGGACAGTGGATGGACGTCCCGCTCCAAGTGCCGACCTATGCGGTCGTTCAGGAATGGAACATGGACACGAACCCGGGATGGTCCACCCAGGGGCAATGGGCGTGGGGAGTTCCCCAAGGATCGGGAGGGCAATACGGTTCCCCCGACCCGACCTGCGGAGCGACCGGGAACAACGTGTACGGCTACAACCTCGCGGGCGACTACGGCAACTCGATCTCGTCGCCCTACTATCTGACCGCGGGAGCCATCGACTGCTCGGCGTCCGCGGGCACCCACCTGAGGTTTTGGCGCTGGCTCGGAGTCATGAGTCCCTACAACGACGACGCGTCGGTCCAAGTCTCCAACAACGGTTCCACGTGGCAGACGGTCTGGCAAAACGAGGATTCGCTCTATGAAGGACGCTGGACTCAAGTCACCTACGACATCTCGACCGTAGCCGACGGCCAACCCACGGTCTACGTTCGCTGGGGGATGGGAACGACGGACGCGGTTCTCACGGCGTGCGGCTGGAACATCGACGACGTTCAGATTCTCCGCCTCGTCTCGACCTCGGACCGCCTGACCGTCCACGACGGAGACGTGTTCTTCGGATGGACCGAGGGATACAACACGTACTACAACGGCACCACGAGTCGGAGCCCGGACAACCGAACATGGGTCGACGACCCGGAGCTGGGCTGGACGCCGCTTTCGGCGTACGGATACAACGTGGACATGATGGTTCGTGTCCGGTACGACACCGCCTATCCGACCGCTTCGTCGGACTGGATGTTGTTCGAGTGATTCGCGCTGAGCGCGGGTCGGGTACCGAGGCAGGCTGAAGCCTGTACTCAAAACAAGGCAGGCTGAAGACTGGACTCTGAACAAGTTTTGAGTACAGGCTTCAGCCTGCTTCGGCATCGAGAGGCGACTTTGAAGTTCTCCTGGCCGCCGCGCCCGGGTGCATCTCACTTCCGCTACGCGGAGCGATGGGGTAATATCGCGGACGGGGCGAAGGCGCCCGACATTCTAAGTCAAGCGAGG
>JAFGFN010000119.1 GCA_016931035.1 Candidatus Sumerlaeota bacterium | reverse complement strand
CGCCTGGCGGTATTCAACGGCGAGTGGGACGAATACTGGAAAACCGCAAAAGCGGCCTGAGCCTTTTCGAGATGGTGGGTTGCACCCACTCCCTTGCGGCGCGGGCGAAGAACCTTGACAGTCCGCGGGGTTCTTGCTCTTATTGGAGGGTTGTATCTGTGGCGAACATCATGCGGAACGCACACACCCGATTGGGTGAACCGACCTATATCCCGACAGGAGGGAAATACAGATGACCACGATCGTAGATGTCCACGCCCGCGAAATCCTCGATTCGCGCGGCAATCCCACGCTGGAAGTCGAAGTGCTGCTCGAAAGCGGCGCGCTGGGCCGCGCGGCGGTGCCTTCGGGCGCATCCACGGGCGAAAACGAGGCCCTCGAACTCCGCGACGGCGACAAGGAACGCTACCTGGGCAAGGGGACGCGCAAGGCGGTCGACAACGTCAACACGAAGATCGCGCCCGAGATCATCGACATGGATGCGACCGAGCAGACGCTGATCGACCAGCAGATGATCGCGATGGACGGGACCGAGATCAAGAGCAACCTGGGCGCAAACGCGATCCTCGGCGTTTCCCTCGCCGTCGCGCGCGCGGCCGCCGACGCGCTAGGTCTGCCCCTCTACCAGTACATCGGCGGAGTGAACGCGAAGGTCCTGCCGATGCCGATGATGAACATCCTCAACGGCGGCCAACACGCCGACAACAACGTGGACATCCAGGAATTCATGATTCAGCCCGTCGCGGCGCCCTCGTTCGCCGAGGCCCTGCGGTGCGGCGCGGAAGTCTTTCACAGCCTCAAGAGCGTGCTGAAAAGCAAGGGCCTCAACACCTCCGTGGGCGACGAGGGCGGTTTCGCCCCGAACCTCAAATCCAACGCCGAGGCCATCGAAGTCATCCTCGAAGCGATCGAGAAGGCGGGCTACACACCCGGCGAGGATGTGACGATCGCCCTGGACCCGGCGGCCAGCTCGTTCTTCGACAAAAAGAAGGGGATCTACGTCATGGCGGCCGAGGCCAAACCCGAGAAAGACTCGGCCGCGATGGTCGAGTTTTACAAAGGCCTCGTGGACAAGTACCCGATCCTGTCGATCGAGGACGGCCTGGACGAGAACGATTGGGACGGCTTCAAACTCATGACCGACGAACTGGGCGGCAAGATCCAGATCGTGGGCGACGATCTCCTGGTTACGAACACCAAGTACCTCAAGAGGGCGATCGAGATGGGCGCCTGCAACTCGATCCTGATCAAACTCAACCAGATCGGGACGCTTACCGAAACGCTCGACACGATCGAGATGGCCAAGCGCGCCGGCTTCACGGCGGTCGTTTCGCATCGCTCGGGCGAAACCGAGGATTCGACCATCGCCGACGTCGCCGTCGCCACCAACGCCGGCCAGATCAAGACGGGGTCGGCGTCGCGTACGGACCGGATCTGCAAGTACAACCAGCTGCTTCGGATCGAAGAGGAGCTGGGCGCCGTGGCGCAGTATCTCGGCCGCGCGGGCCTCTACAATCTGAAATAATCTTCCTCCCCGGCGGCAAGAACGGATCGGCAAAGTTTGCCGCTCCAGATCTCGCCGACCGAGACGCCGACTCCGCGGCCCGGACTCGATCGAGAGTTCGGGCCGCTTTTGCGTCGGGTTGGACGGGTCGGACCGATCGGCCGTACAGGGCTGATAAATGGGGCGTTACGGGTCGCGCACGGCGCCTCGCTCGGCTTCTTCCGTTCCTTTCCTTACCTGAGAATCCTCGGGCGGCGCTCTCGGCACGGGGGCGTGGCATACCCCTTGCGCCAGCAGGTCGCAGCCGTGATGCCCTGTCCCACACCAAACCGGACAAGGCCACGGCGAGGCAGTTCGCTCGTCGAACCGCCGTCACATTCCACGGTATGCGCAGCGGTCTGAGAGCGCACGCCAGGGCATGAAGGATCTCCCAGGGAAGGGAGAACGCGCCGGCGTCAGCCAGACACGGAGGACACGACAATGTCAGGACTGGTCATCAACACAAACGTCGCGAGCATCAACGGTCAACGCAATCTTTACAAGTCGTCGTTGGCGTTGAACAAATCTCTCGAACGCCTCTCCTCGGGCCTACGGATCAACCGGGCGGGCGACGACGCCGCGGGCTTGGCGATCTCCGAGAATCTGCGCTCGCAGGTGCGCGGACTCAACCAAGCCGTGCGCAACGCGAACGACGGCATCAGCCTGATCCAAACGGCGGAAGGCGCGATCGACACCTACACCCAAATCTGTCAGCGCATGCGCGAGCTGGCCATTCAGGCCTCGAGCGACGTGAACAGCGACGAGAACCGCGCGTCGATTCAACTCGAGATCAACCAACAGCTCGACGAGCTCAACCGCATCGCCACCACCATGGACTTCAACGGCGCCAATCTGTTCGACGGGACGTTCATCGACAAGAAGATCCAGGTGGGCGCCAAGAGCGGGCAAACCCTCGACATCTCGGTCGGGGATCTGCGAACCAGCCAGATCGGCGCGGTCGCTCAGACCGTCGGCGGGGCCGTGGACGCGGCCGCCTTGGTCGGCGGCGGCATCCTGATCAACGGCTACCAGGTCGGCGCTTCGGCTTCGGGCACGGCCATCGACAAGGCCGCCGCCATTCAGGCCATCTACAACCAGACGGGCGTTTCCGCCACGGCCGAAGCCGCGGTGGTCACCGGCCCGGCGGCGGTCGGCGGCGGCGTCCTCGACGGAACCGACTACTTCATCATCAACGGCGTCCAGTTCGGCTCGGCCACGGACACGATCGTAGTGCTGGCCAACGACTCGGACACCGCCCTGACGCGCGCCATCAACGCCAAGAGCAACGTCACCGGCGTGGTGGCCAGCATCGGGGCGACCGGCGAACTGATCCTGACGGCGGCCGACGGACGCGACATCGACGTCACCCTGAGCACGGTGGGCGCGGCGCCCAGCGCCGAGGCCATAACCGGCCTCGACGGCTCGGGCGGCGCGGGCGTCCTGGTCAAGACCGGCGGCACGATCGAACTCACCAGCGACAGCTCCTTCGTCGTCGCCGACGGTACGCAGACCGCGGCGAACGTGGTCGGATTCAGCGGCACCGTCGCCGTGGACTACACTCTGGCGATCAACACGATCGATGTCAGCACGTTCGCCAACGCCCAGGACGCGATCGACATCATCGACAACGCTCTACGCCAGATCAACGACGTGCGCGCCAACCTCGGCGCCATTACCAACCGCCTCGAGAACACGGTATCGAACCTGATGATTGTGGCCGAGAACCTCACGGCTTCCGACTCGCGGATTCGCGACGCCGACTTCGCGGCCGAGACGGCCAACCTGACGCGCGCTCAGATCTTGCAGCAGTCGGGGGTCGCGGTCCTGGCCCAGGCGAACGTGGTGCCCCAGGCGGCGCTCACTCTACTCCAAGGATAAACCCCCTCATCGGGTCTTCACTCTTCCCTTCCGGGGAACACAGAGGGCGTCTTTCCGAACGGCGAACGGAAAGACGCCCTTCGCTTTTCGGATTGCGGAATGCGGATTTGAGTCCGAGACGGAGAAGGGAAGGACGCTCGACGACTAGCGCGAGTCGGCTTCGGAGTGGACGGCTTCTTCGGCGCGGTAGCTGCTCCGGACAAACGGTCCGGCGGCGACCGCCGTGAAACCCATTTCTTTCGCCGCGTCGCGCCACGCGTCGTATTCCTTCGGCTCGACGTGCCGGACGACCGGCAGGTGGTTGGGGGTGGGAGCGAGGTACTGCCCGATCGTGAGCATGTCGCATCCGGCCTTGCGCAGGTCGCGCATGGCCTGCGCGACCTCGTCGTCCGTTTCGCCGAGTCCGACCATGAAGCCGCTCTTGACGCGAAGGGGGAGGCGCCGCGAATCGGCGTAGTCGCGCGCGCGGCGAAGGACTTCGAGGCTGCGCGCGTAGTCGGCCTGCGGACGCACCGTCGAGTAAAGGCGCGGGACCGTCTCGATGTTGTGGTTGAAGACGTGCGGATGCGCGTCGAGAACGATCTTGAGCGCGCGTCGGTTCCCCAGGAAATCGGGAGTGAGGACCTCGATCGTCGCCTGGGGCAGGCGGCTCCGGACGGCGTCGATGGTGAAATAGAAGGACGCGGCCCCTCCGTCGGGAAGATCGTCGCGCGTCACGGAGGTGATCACGACGTGTTTCAGGCCGAGCCGGGCGGCGGCCTCGGCGACGTTCTCAGGCTCCAGGGGGTCGGGAGGGGAGAGCGGCTCGCGGCTTTCGGCCGACCCCATCGCGCAAAAGGCGCAGCGGCGCGTACAGCGGCTTCCGAGAATCAGGAAGGTGGCCGTGCCTCGGGCGTAGCACTCGGGCAAGTTCGGACATCGCGCGCCCGAACAGACGGTCGCGAGTCCGAGTTCGTCTAACATGTTCGACACGTTCGACGTGTCGCTTCCCGCCGCGACCCGCTTGCGGAGCCAGAGCGGAGGGCGTCGGGAGTCGTCGGGTCGATGGGGCATTGGAGCGGTTCCCATGGGACAACCTCACACCATAAGATGACTCGGAATCTCTCGCGTTCCGGAGAATCCGAGGACTTCGACGAGGCATTCGACCAATACAGGCTTCACTTCCTCTACATCCACTGTTCGTCCCAGCATCGCGCTCAGACTGGTGACGCCCTTGCCCACGATCCCGCAGGGAACGATGGTCCGGAAGTGCGACAGGTCGGTCGAGACGTTGAGCGCGAACCCGTGGTACGACACCCAGCGCGAGATCGCCACGCCCGTGGCGGCGATCTTCTCGTCGCCCACCCACACGCCGGTCATTCCTTTCACTCGGCGGCCTTCGAGATCGAACCGCGCCACCGTTCGCATCAGGACTTCCTCGATGTCGCGCAGATAGAGATGCGCGTCGCGTCCATGGAGATCGACGCGGAGGATCGGATAACCGACGATCTGACCGGGCCCGTGGTAGGTCACGTCGCCGCCGCGAGTGGTCTCGAAGATCTCGAAACCGCTCCGCGCCAGTTCTTCGCGCGAGAGGAGAACATGCTCTTCTTTCCCGCTTCGTCCCAGCGTGATGACCGGCGGATCGTGCTCGACCAGGACGAGGAAACCGAGTTCCTCATTCGACGACTTCACCGCCTCGACGAGGCGCCTCTGAAGATCGAGCGTCGAGGCGTAGGGCGCGCGTCCGAGATCGACCACGCCCAGCGCGCAACCGGCGCTCGTGTCGCAGTCCGAGAGTCTCGCGACGCCCCTCATGGTTCTTCCTCGGATCCTCTATTTCGCGACGCGGAGAAGCTCCGCCTCCGCCTCGCCCGTCCATTGTCCGTTCTTCATCTGTGCCGCGACGCTCGGGAACTTCTTCTCGAGATCGTGTATCGGGATCAAACCCGTCTTGCGGAGCGACGGGTAGACGATGATCTTTCCCGCGAGCGCGCGGTTCTCCACCGCCGCGATCCCGTCGATCGCGCCCGCGATGCCCGACACGGCATCGACCGAGCAATTGGTGTCGAGCGTCCCGCGTTCCACCTTATCGAGGACGATTTTCATGTCGCGCAGGACCGAGCCGCTCGTGCCGAAGAGGAAGACCCTCTTCTCGATCACGGCGTCGAGGCCGATCACGTGGATGGTCGAGGCGGGGATGCCCGCGAAGATGTTGACCAGCGCTCCGGGCGCGCTCTGGGCGATAGCGTCGGACACGAACTGCGCGACGGGCACCATGAGGGCCGTGTAGGTGAACGTTTCGCCCTCGAGCGGCGTCTTGGCCGTGTTGACGATCCGGAGTTCCACTCCGCGCTCGGCGGCCATCGGCGCGGCCTTCTGACGAAGCGATTCGAGCCGTTCGTCGTCCACGTCGGTCGCCGCGATTCGGATGTCGGCCAGATCCACGCAGACATTGCGGATCGTGTGCATCTGACCCATCGGCCCGCCCGCGCCGATCACGACGCATCGATCCCCGGCGCGCAGTTCGCCCGTCGGGGGGATCATCCGATAGCCCTCGGCGGCGTTGTCCGACGTCGTCCCGATCCACCGAGTCATGCCGTAATGGATGCGTCCGACGCCGATGGAGACCGGCTCGCCGATCCGTTTGCCCGCCGTGATGACGTTGACGATGCCCCGAGCGTCGATCTTGGAGTTGAGAATCTCGATCGTCGTTTTGTCGGACCCGAAATAGACGATGTCGTCGAATGCGTGGTCGGGAAGCGACTCGATGTGTTCGGTTCGGGACGCCGATACGCCTAGGGCGCCGACGGTTTCGATTTGGGCGAAATCGCGGCACGCGATGGTGATCTTGGCCGGAAGACCTTCTGGGGCCAGGGACTCCTTGAGTCCGATCACGGCCCGGCCCTGGTCTACGACGACCAGGAGACGTCCGCCCGCCTTGATGGTGCGGCGTTCGATGTTGGCGTAGGAGTCCTCGACGCATGCCCAGGGTTCGACCAGGCAAATCGCCGAGGCGCTGCTCTCCGCCCCGACCGGGATGAGGAATCGTTCGTCCGTCAGCGGGTCGGCCGATACGCGCTCGTCGATGATGACGTATTCCTGGAGTCCGCCCTCGAAGTTGTAGCCGAACGCCGCGTTGCTTCCCCCCTCGGTGCGCAGGACGCGATAATCGGTTTGCACCAGGCATCGCTCGCCGACGCGATGGTTTCGGACCAAGTCGCCGATTTCGACAATTCGGACGACGGTTTCATGTCCCGGCACGGTAGGTTTGTCCCCGGGAACGTAGCTTGGAATCCCCTGGAGAACGCCGGCGTCGATATGCTCGACGACTTCGCCTTTTCGCGCGTGATCGGTGAACTGCTTGAGGAGCTTGAGATCGGAGAAACACAAGCCCGTCGCCTCGATCTGACAGAGGATCTGGTGACCCGTCGGCCGAATCACGGGTTTCTCGGTGTTCAACCTCAGTTCGCCCGGTCCGACCAGTTGAACGGCGTGCTGCGTACTGGGGATATCCGCCATGTCAGACCCCCTCGGCGTTGCGGCGCATCAGGTCGGCGACGCCGCAGTCGCGCTTCGAAGCGTATCCCTTGAGCGGGAGGATATGTTCGTGTACCGCGTCGACTAGGTCCGACGGGTACGGGAAAAAGGCGTCCTCCACCTCGTCCGCGGGAGTGATCCAATTGCGCGCGCCGACGACGACCGGCGGGGCGTCGAGTTCGTCGAAGGCGAATCGCGCGATGTTCGAGGCCATCGTGTGGAGATAGCTGCCTCGTTCGCACGCGTCCGAGGCCAGGAGAATCTTCCGTGTCTTCCGGACGGATTCTATCACCTTCTCGTAGTTGAAGGGAACAAGAGACCGCGCGTCGATCAATTCGCACGAAACGCCGTACTTGGACTCGAGTTCCGCAGCCGCTTCCATCGCGCGGTAGAGCGTCGCGCCGACGGTGAGAAGGGTGAGGTCGCTCCCCGTTTTGCGAACCGCGGGTTCGCCGAAGGGGACTTCGTAACGCCCTTGGGGGACGCCTCCGGACACGAATTCCTCGGGCTGGTCGTAGATGCGCTGACTTTCGAAGAAGACGACCGGATCGGTCCCCAACAGGGCGCTGTACATCAGGCCCTTGGCGTCGTACGGGGTGGCGGGAAAGACGACCTTGAGACCCGGGACGTGGGCCACGATGCTCGTCCAGTCCTGACTGTGTTGCGCGCCGTACTTGCTCCCGACCGACACGCGCAACACAACGGGCATCTTGAGCAGTCCGCCCGACATCGACTGCCACTTGGACAGTTGATTAAACACCTCGTCTCCCGCGCGTCCCAGGAAATCGCAGTACATCAACTCGACCAGGGCGCGACCGCCTTCCAATCCGTAGCCGACCGCCGAGCCCGCGATGGCGCCCTCGGAGATCGGCGAATTGAACAGGCGATGGTAGGGGAGGGCTTCGGTCAAGCCGCGATACACGGCGAAGGCGCCGCCCCAGTCGCGGTTCTCTTCGCCGTAGGCCACCAGCGTGGGATCGACGTAGAACCGGTCGAGGACCGCCTCGAAGATCGCGTCGCGAATGCCGATGCAGCGGGTCTTGGGAACCCTCTTGCCGTCGGCGTCGAAAGCCGAACGATTCCGCTTGGCGAGAGACCGGACGCGCGGATTCTCGGAGATCGGGATCAGGACTTCCGGCTCGCGTCCGGGGTCCATCGATTCGATCTTCTCGTTCGAGAACATCGTTCGGTCGAGAAGACATCCGGTCTTCATGAGATCGGCGCGAGGCGAGATCTCGAGGTCGATCGCCTTGCGATAGGCCTTGAACACGATCGCTTCGGCGCGCCGGTCGATCGCGTCGATATCGTCCTGGGAGCAGACCTTGGCCTCGACGAGCGAGGCGGCGTAGGCCTTGAGCGAATCCACTTCCTGCCACGCGTCGAGCTCCTCGCGCGTGCGATAGCTGCTCGCGTCGGAGGGCGAATGGCCGCTGAAACGATACGTGAGGACGTCGAGGAGGACGGGGCCGTCGCCGCGCTCGAGAATCTCGCGCTTGCGCTCCATGGCGTCGATGACGGCGAGCGGGTTGTAGCCGTCTACGCGCTCGGCGTGCATTTGCTCGGGGTTGACCCCGGCGCCCAGGCGGGCGAGGATGCCGAAGCCCATGGTTTCGCCGACGGGCTGGCCGCCCATGCCGTAGAAGTTGTTCACGAAGTTGAAGATCAGAGGCAGTCCGCCCCGGTGCGCCTCGTCCCAGAGCTTCTTGTACTGGTCCATCGTGGCCAGGCAAATGCCTTCCCACACGGGGCCGCACGCGCTCGACGCGTCGCCGATGTTGCAGACCACGATGCCCGGTTTGTGATTGATCTTCTTGAACAGCGCCGCGCCGACGGAAATGTCGCCCGAGCCGCCCACCACGGCATTGTTCGGATAGATGCCGAACGGGGGAAAGAAGGCGTGCATCGACCCGCCCATCCCCTTGTTGAAGCCCGTCTCGCGCCCGAAGATCTCGGCCAGCGCGCCGTAGACGAGGAAGTCGATCGCGAGATCCTTGACCGATCCCTCGGCGTCCCTCTCGACCGCGCGCAGGCAATCGCCCCCGAAGTAGTCGCGCATGACGTTCATCAACGCATCGTCGTCGAGTTTCTCGATGGCCGAAAGGCCCTTGGCCAGAATCTCGCCGTGGCTGCGGTGACTGCCGTAGATGTGGTCGTCGGTTCCGAGCAGGAACGCCTGGCCGACGGCCGAGGCCTCCTGGCCGATCGACAAATGCGCGGGTCCGCGATGGGTGTAGGGCACGTCTTTGAAGTTGCCGCGCAACTTCACCTCGTTGAGCATCGTCTCGAACCAGCGGATGACGGCCATGTCGCGCTGGATGCGCGTCAGGTCCGCCGCGGAGAAGCGTTTCGTCTCGTCGGCGACGGTCCGGTCGTATTGGTTGACCGGGATGGGTCGGAACGTGATCTCACCTTTGGCCCGAACCGATTTCGGGTCGATGACTACGCTCTTTGGCATACAATCCCTTTCTATCGTTCTCTATAGGGTCAACGGCTTGTCCGCTAGGGTTCGAACAACGCGATTCGGCCGTTGAGAAAGTCTTCGCAATACTGGACCGTCCAGGGCAGGAGACCGCGTTTCATCTTCTCGTGCCTCTCGGGACGCGTGAGGACGAACGCCAACGTGTCGATCATCCTTCCGACGACACTGGCCGGAATCGTGATCTCGGGCTCGGGGGGCAGTTCGCGCACGCTTCGATATCCTTCGAGCAAGGCGCCCGACCGGGCGGGGTCGCGACCCGCCAGGTGCAGAATGGGAGTCGCGAGATCGAACGCGTAGTGGCCGAGGGCGCAACTCGAGAAATCGATCAGGGCCACTCCCTTCGGGCCCACGACGATGTTCGCTCCGGTCGCGTCGGCGTGGATCAGACCCCACACGTTGCTTTTCTTTCCGAGTTCCCGAGTCGTCTCGTAGAGACGCTCCGCCGCTTTCTCCAACACGAGGAAGTCGGGATCGCCGATCGAACCTTCCCCCACGGCCCCTCTCAATCGGGCCATGTCGTCCTCGATAGCCTGAGGATCGTGTTCGGGCCGGACGAAGCCGCGCGGCCGTTCCCACAGCGCGCCGTGTTCATGGACGCCGGCGATCAACTCGCCGATTTTCCGAGCCTGCCGCAGAGTCGGTCGCCCGTCGAGGATCTCGCCGTCGATCCAGTTCAGAAGCGTGCAGTTGAGCGTCTCGGGCAAATGCTCGCCCACCACCTGCGTCACCCAGCTGTCGTCTTTGTTGCGGACCGGCTCCGGCACCGGAAGATCGGCGTCGCGACGCATGGCGGCCAGCCATTCGACCTCGGACTCGATCGTTTCGCGCCGGCGCCATTCGGCTGGGAAATGTTCCGAGACGGGGTAATGGACCCGAAGCGCGTACACCCCGCCGCCTTCGGCCTCGACGCGGAACGTCGCGTTTTCGCTGTGGGTGATGAAGTCGATTTGGACGGGAGCGACGTCGTAGGACCGGAGGGCCGTGTCCCCGATTCCCGGGAACGGCCCCGCTTGAGAGGCGTCGGACTCTTTGTCGCGGATCTCGTTCATGACCCTTCCTCGGAGTCGGGACACACGACCTCGATCCCTCTCTCTCCCAAGAACTGCATCCATTCCTCGTCGGGCCGACGGTCGGTGACGATGCGCGTGAGCGATTCGAAACCGACGATGCGGTACAAGGAGGGGGCGGCGAATTTCGAGTGATCGGCCACCAGGACCGTTTCGCGGGAGTTGGCGATCACGAGGGCGTGGAGGTGCGCGCTGTCGATATCGCTCGCCGTGAGGCCGAAATCCATGCTCAGTCCGTCGCACCCGATGAAAGCCACGTAGCCGCGCAGGTTCTCCAGCGTGCGCGTCGTCAAGGGCCCGACCGTATCCATCCGGTCGGGACGATACTGCCCGCCAAGGAGAACCACGTTCAACCCCGGCGCGCTCAGTTCCGTGGCCAAGCGCGCCGAATTGGCCATGACCGTCAGGTTGCGCTTCATCTTGATGTGAGAGGCTATCTGGAAGCAGGTCGTGCCCGAGTCGAGAAAGATCTGGTCGTTGTTCGAGATGAGGCGCGCCGCCAGACGCCCAATCAGGCGCTTGTCCTGGATGTGACGCATCTCCTTGGAGTGGAACGAGAAATCCGACGGACGGGCAAGAGTCGCGCCGCCGTAGATCAGTTCGATCCGGCCGTTTCCGGCCAACTTCTTAAGATCGCGACGAACCGTGGCCTCCGAGACGCTGAGCGAGACGGCCAAGTCCTTGACCGCTGCACGGCCTTTCTCATAGACCTCGCCCAGAATGCGTTCGTGGCGTTGGTCTGTGGACGAGCTCATAGTCGACTCCTCACGATGCGGCTCTGACCGAATGGCGATCCGAGCCGCGGACGGGTCTCCGTACGACGGCACCCCCAATCAAACACCGATCATGCACAGATGTCAACATAAAAATGATCAGATTATGCTTGACTGTTGCACCAAAGACGGGTAACCTTTGCACAAAGTGGGAGTGTTTCCTGCTTCGTCTTAAGGTGAGTCATGCCAACGATTTCAATGCCCCAGGTCCGCGAGAACACCCAATCGGGCACCGTCCTGCAGTGGCTCAAGGGTGTCGGAGACGTTCTTGCTGCGGGGGATATCCTTGTCCGGATCGAGACCGAGTCCGAACTCGTCGAGCTGGAGTTGGTCGTTGCGGGGCGCTTGGCGGAGATTCTCGTCCCCGAGGGCCGAACAGCGGTCGTCGGATCGACACTGTGTCGTATTGATACTGAAGGAGATAAGAGCGCGGAGGCGCAGGCCGACATGAGCGCAAAAATGGGAAGTGGCGCGGGTGTCCCGTCCGTGAAGAAGGATGGCTCGGATGCCCATGCCACCGCCGTCATTCCGATCTTGATGCCCCAGGCGGGACAGTCGATGGAAGAGGGAACCCTCGTCGAGTGGCGTGTCAAGGAAGGCGACCGGATCGAGAAGGGACAGGTGATCTTCGAAGTCGAGACCGACAAGGCCACGGTCGAGGTCGAGGCCGACCACGGCGGACGCCTCGCGCGGATCGTCGTTCAGGCCGACGAAATCGTCGCGGTCAAGGTCCCGGTGGCCTACCTGGCGGAGAAAGACACCGACATAGACGCCTATCTCGCCGCCCAAGAATCTTCCGCCCCCCTAGCCTCCGCTTCGTCCATTCCATCCACTCTGTCCACTTCGTCCACCTCGTCCACTCCGGCCCCGGCTCCCTCGGCGCCGATCGCGCCCGACGGACGGGTCAAAGCCTCTCCCGCCGCGCGGAAAGCGGCTTCCGAGAAGGGCCTCGACCTGTCATCCGTCGGGGCGGGGAGCGGACCGGGAGGACGAGTCCTGACCGGCGACATCGCTGCCGCGCCTGCGGCCTCGTCCGAGGCGGGTGCTCCGACGCGCAGACGCATGAGCGGGATGCGGCGCGCGATCGCTCGAGCGTTGACGACCTCGAAACAGACCATCCCGCACTTCTACATGCGGTTGACGATCGATGCCGGTCCCTTGATGAAGGCGCAGGAGTCGCGGCGCAAGAGCCTCAAGTGTTCCTTGAACGACTTCGTGGTAAGTGCCTGCGCCCAAGCGATCCAGCAGTTTCCGGAGTTCCGCGGTCGACTCGACGGCGAGGAGATCGTCGAGTTCCCGTCGGCCAACATCGGGATCGCCGTCGGACTCGACGACGGTCTGGTCGTCCCGGTGGTGGTCGGGGCCGACCGGATGGCGTTCGGCGATCTAGCGGCGGAGACGCGCCGCGTGGTCCGGGCCGCGCGTTCGGGTCGGGTCGAGGGCGTGGGTCAGGGCGTTTTCACCGTCACGAACCTCGGCATGTTCGGAGTCGAGGAATTCTCGGCCATCATCAATCCGCCCGAAACGGCGATTTTGGCCGTCGGGGCGGTGCGCGAGGAACCGGTCGTGAAAGACGGCGAGATCCGTCCGGGACGGGTCATGACGATGACGCTGAGTTGCGATCATCGTCTTATCGACGGTCTTCTCGCGGCCAAGTTCTGCGCCCGTTTGAAGGAGCTTCTCGAATCGCCCGAGACGTTGTAGGCTCGAAAGGCCCGATCCTCCCCGAAAGTCCATCATGTCCACTCCGTCCACTACCTCCAACACCTTCGACCTGATCTTTCTCGGCTCGGGACCGGGCGGCTACGTGGGTGCGCTTGAAGCGGCCCGGTTGGGCGCGCGCGTCGCCGTCGTCGAATCCGCCCAGTTGGGCGGGACGTGCCTGAACAACGGGTGCATCCCTTCGAAGGCGCTTCTCGCGACGGCCGAGCTCATGCATCACGCCGCTCACGCGAAATCGCTCGGCGTGAACATCGAAGGCACGATTTCGGTCGATTGGGCCGCCGTCCAGAAACGCAAGGACTCGGTTCTGCGCCGTCTGCGCAACGGCGTCAAGTCCCTTTTCGAAAAGCGGGGGATCGCCTTGGTCGAGGGGTGGGGACGGTTCGACGGTCCGGGACGGATCGCGGTGACGAGTGGCACGGGCGTCTCGCCCGTGTCTTCTTCCTCAAGACATGAGCGAGACGCTCATGCCACGTCAAGACATGGGCAGGATGCCCATGCCACGCGCCTCCTCACCGCGCCCAAGATCGTTTTGGCCGTGGGTTCCGTCCCAAGTTCGATTCCGGGGTGGCCGAGCGACTCCGAACGTGTCTCGACGAGCGACGACGCACTACACTGGAAAACGCTTCCCGCGAGTCTCTTGGTCGTCGGCGGCGGCGTGATCGGGTGCGAGTTCGCGTGCATGATGCAGGCGCTCGGCGTCGAGGTCACCGTGGTCGAGATGATGGACCGTCTCCTGCCCGAAATGGATCGGCAACTCGGCGAAGGCATCCGTCCAATCTTCGAGAAGCGGGGCATTCGGATTCACGCCGCGACGAAAGTCGAGGACTTGACCGTCTCGGACGAAGGATGCCGCGCCGTCCTGACCGGGGGCGCGGAGGTGCAAGCGGATCGCGTTCTTGTGGCGGTCGGCCGCCGCGCCAACACGAGCGACGTCGGGTTGGAGAGCGTCGGCCTGACGACGGACCGAGGATTCGTCCGCGCGAACGATTTCATGGAAAGCGCGGTGGGAGGGATCTACTCGATCGGCGATGTCAACGGACGCTGCTTGTTGGCGCACGCCGCTTCGGCCCAAGGAGTCGCCGCCGCGCGCAACGCCCTGAGCGAGACGAAACGCCCGTTCGAGGCGCCGATTCCCGGCGCGGTCTACACGTTCCCCGAAATCGCGTCGGTCGGCATGACCGAAGAGAAGGTGCGCGAGAACGGGATTCCGTTCTCGATCGGGATGTTTCCGATCGGGGCGTTGGGCAAGGCGATGGCGGTGGGCGAGACCGACGGTTTCGTGAAGGTGCTGCGTCATCGCGAGACCGATGCGATCCTCGGAGTTCACATGATGGGCCGCAACGCCACCGAGTGTATCGCCGCGGCGGGCGCTTTGTTGCACGTCAAGGCGAGTGTCGAAGAGATGGCCGAGGTCGTGATGGCGCATCCGTCGGTTTCCGAGTCGCTCAAGGAAGCGGCCGAGGACGCGCTCGGCGCGGCGCTCCACCTCCCGCCGAGGAAGGTCGTGAGGATTTCGGTAGGGGAGTGAAGACAAGGATGAAGCAGGAAGGATGAAGGATGAAACGAGAAGGATGAAGTGGAGAGGATGAAGGGCGCGGTCGCTCGGTCCACCTTGTCCACTCCGTCCACTTCGTCCACCCTGAGCGACGCCGAGGGGTCCATCCCGGAAACGCGGCCAATCCGTCGAAGGCGGAGATGCAATGTCCGAATCGTTGAAAGACGAACTCGATATTCTGAAGAATCTGGCGACTCCGAACGAGATTCGTTCGACCGCGGAATCGGCGGATGACTCGTCGGCGCCTCTGGCCGTCAACGCCCACATCCACCTTCCCCCCAACTTCTCGGCGTTCGAAAGCGTCGAACAAGCCGTGTCGCTCGCTTCCGAGCAAGGGATCGCCGTCCTCGGCCTGAGCAACTACCATGACTTTCACGTTTACGGCGAGTTCTCGCGGCGGTGTCGCGCGGCGGGCATTCTCCCGCAATTCGGACTCGAAATCATCTGTCTGATCGACGACCTGGCCCGGTCGGGGATCAAGGTGAACGATCCGGGCAATCCGGGGAAGTTCTACTTCTGCGGCAAAGGGATCACGCGGTTCGCGGAGTTGTCGCCGCGCGCCAGGGGACTCCTCGACCGGATGCGGGCCAACGACGCGGCGCGCATGAAGGAGATGACCGCGCGTCTCGGCGCCGTGTTTGCCGAACGCGGGCTCGACTTGGGGCTGTGCGAGAACTGCGTCATCCGGATGATCGTCGAGCGCCACGGCTGCGCGCGTGAAAACGTCACGATCCAGGAGCGCCACATCGCCCAGGCGTTTCAAGAGGCCGCCTTCGAATCGGTCGCGTCCGACCGTCGCGCGGATGCGTTGGAGAAGGTCTTGGGCGTCTCACTGGGAGCGCAGGCCCAGGAGCCCGTCGCGGTCCAGAACGCGATTCGTTCGTCTCTGATGAAGGCGGGCAAACCGGCGTTCGCCGAAGAGAGTTTCCTCACGTTCGACGAATCGTACGAACTCGTTCTCGAACTCGGCGGGATTCCGTGCTACCCGACCCTGGCCGACGGCGCCAGTCCGATCTGCGGATACGAAACGCCGGTCGAGGATTTGATCCGGCGGACGCGCGAACGCGGTATCCACGCCGTCGAGTTCATTCCGATCCGCAACCGGCCCGAGGTGTTGCGCGAGTACGTGACGGCGATGCGGAGCGCCGGACTCGTCGTGACGGGGGGGACCGAGCACAACACGCTCGACCTCATCCCGATCGAGCCGCGGTGCGTCGCCGGCGCGCCCGTGCCCGACGATATCAAGGCGATCTTCTGGGAAGGCGCGTGCGTCGTCGCCGCGCACCAGTTCCTGGCGCTTCACGGCGAGTGCGGATTCGTCGACGGCGAGGGGCGTCCGAATCCCGCCTATGCCACCGACGAAGACCGAATCCGCGCCTTCGCGCGCATGGGCGGCGAGATCGTGAAGCGATTCGGAAAACTGTTCAAGAAACAGTCTCATGGAGGAGTGGCATGAGCGTCTCGCTCATGACTTCGCGGGCGAGACCCGCCTAGGCGGGCAAGCGCCCGTGGCACGATTCGAGAAACCGCTTGCGTCCTGGTTCTTCCGGTTGCCATAATCGGTTCGGGTTGCATTGAGTCGCCTTCATGTGCGGAGACTGAGCGATGGACTGGGCGGACGAAAAGAAGATCCAAGAGGCCGTGAATCTCCTCCTCGAAGCTACGCCTCGCGGAAGCCGTGTCATCGTCTTCGGTTCCCGCGCGCGCGGCGACGCCCGGCCCGACAGCGACCTCGACATCTACGTCATCGAACCCGAAGTCGCCGACCGATATGGCGAAATGGTCCGACTCGCACAACTCTTGGGAGAACGCCTGATTCCCGCCGACGTAGTGGTTGTTTCCGAAGCGTCTTTCGAGTATTGGCGCGAGACTCCCAACACGCTGGCTTGGCGCGTCGTGCACGAAGGGAAATCCTATGAACGAGTCGCATAGGCTCGCCCGCGTTCTTCTTGAGAAAGCGAAGGGCGACCTCTACGTCGTCGAGAGAATGAAAGACGACGCCGAGGCGCCGGCTTGGACTATAGGATTCCACGCGCAACAAGCGGTTGAAAAAGCGCTGAAGGCCGTTTTGAGCGCAAACGGCGTGGATTATCCCCACACACACAACTTGACGGTGCTCCTCGATCTGGTCGTCGAGAATGGCGTGGGAGTTCCGCCCGGCGCGCACGAGCTCCCGGGTTTGACGCCCTTTGCGGCTGGGTTCCGATACGACGACGAAGGATCGAGCGACGCTATCCCGCCCCTCGACCGCGCCTGGGCGGCGGAGTGTGCCGCCCGCACCATCCGCTGGGCCGAATCGGCGCTCGATACAGAGAAGGCATGAGGGCGCGGAACTCCATAATCGCGCGGCGGCAGAACACTGCAAAGTGGTAGACGACATCAACGTGACGAAAGCCCGACGCCGCTTCGGCCTGACGCCGGACAAGGGCGTGAGCGACGAGGAGTTCTTGAGAAAGTAGCGATAAGCGGGCCGCTGTGCGCGGTAGGGTGAGGTCGAATGGGATGGTTCGTCCTCGCCGTTGTGCGTTTCGGTCTCTCGTCTTTGTTCCTCTGCGGCAGTTCGGGTGATGGGTACCTGAGGTCAAGCATGCGACGATACAGACTCCCCGTTATTCTTCTCGCCTGTTTCGTTTTGTTGGGAGCCAGCTTCTTCTCGGCGCATTTCCGTCATGACACAATCAAGACAGAGGCAGACCCTGAGTCGTCGGGGAGATATGCAGACACGAGCCTCGCAGAGAATGGCAAATATCGAATCTGCATTTCTCGCGGCTGGGACCGGAAAGGGCCCAATTCGACGCTGGCCATATATGATCGGGCCACAACCGACCCAGTTACATTGAGGACTCCACCATACATGAATCCGGATTCGTACATTTCCGGAGCCGATCGATTCATGGGACACAGACAACTCATGGGAATCACCGTTGCCGACGACACGGAAGTCATTCCTCCATTTCCGTGTTCATACATGTACGTCGACAACGTGGACCGCGATCCAGACAATGAGGTGTTCATCTATCAGAGCGGGATGCGGAATGGACGGATGTTTCCCATTCCGTCAGGGTGCTATCTCGTGGACTACGATT
Source organism: Candidatus Sumerlaeota bacterium (assembly GCA_016931035.1). Lineage (GTDB taxonomy): Bacteria > Sumerlaeota > Sumerlaeia > UBA8349 > UBA8349 > JAFGFN01. Next base: position 10,054 of record JAFGFN010000119.1, on the reverse strand, counting down.
CCGCGATTGACAAATGGGTGTTTGCCAAATATGGAGGCTGGCAAGCGTTCTGGAGGATTGGCGGTTGGCGAGTGTTTGCACTGAAAGCTCTGAGCGTGCTGATCATTCTCGTCCTGGGTACGGACGCGATCAGGGCGGGTCTGAGTGCGAGGCATGCCAAGGCCGGGGGAGCCTCTTGAGGCCTTGACTCAGAGATCGAGACTGTGAGTGATTGCGTGCGTAGGCACACATGTTGATCCCTTTGTGTTCTTGACGGGATTACAGGATGAACAGGATTCAGAGTATCCCGTTCATCCTGTAATCCTGTCGAGGATTTCTCCGTCTCGATGCGACAAAGCGAGATTTCGACATTCCTGAACGAAAGAAGACCATGGAACAGAAAAGCGCTATGGAACCGACAAGGCTGATCAACATTATCGCACCTGCGTTGCGGGCGATTCTCGCCGAGGGCGAGGAGCATCTCAAGATCGTGCGGTTTGAAAGAGAGCGCGGCGGCGCGGGAAAGGTCGAGGGGGCGACGATCTTCTCGCTCGATCCGAACGCCGATGCGGCGGCGATTGTCGCGTCGCTCCGGCGCGAGATTGAGGCGAGGGCAAAGAAGCCGAACACCGTGAGCGTCGCGGGGGTGGGGGTATTCCGCGCGAGCGATCCGCCCGAGGCGACCGGTCGCTCGGCGGGGAAGGTGGCCGTGGTCACGGGCGCGGCGCAGGGGTTCGGTCTCGAAATCGCCGAGGACCTGGCGGCGCAGGGGGCGTGCGTCGCGCTGTGCGATGTCAACGTCGAAGGCGCACGGAGAGCCGCCGAGGCGATTTGCTCGCGGTTGGGCGACGGCCGCGCCCTCGGAGTCGAGATGAATGTCACCAACTCGGCCTCTGTCGCGCGAGCGATCCACGAGATCGTCCGGTTCTACGGCGGGTTCGATCTGTTGGTGTCGAATGCGGGCGTTCTCAAGGCCGAGAGCGTCAAGACGCAGACCGAGAAGGATTTCGATTTCGTCACGGCCGTGAACTACAAGGGCTACTACGTGTGCGTCCAGCACGCCGCGCCGATCCTGGCGGTGCAGCACATGGCGCGCCCGTCCTATATGAGCGACATCATCCAGATCAACAGCAAGTCGGGTCTCGCCGGGTCGAACCGCAACTTCGCCTACGCGGGAAGCAAGTTCGGCGGGATCGGCCTCACGCAGTCGTTCGCGATGGAGCTCATCGACGACGGCATCAAGGTCAATTCGATCTGTCCAGGCAACTTCCTCGACGGACCGCTCTGGTCCGATCCCGAGAACGGCCTTTTCGTCCAGTATCTTCGCACGGGCAAGGTGCCGGGCGCGAAGACCATCGCCGACGTGCGCCGCGCCTACGAGGCGAAGGTCCCGATGGGGCGCGGGTGCGAAACGGCGGACGTGATGAAGGCCGTCTACTACCTCATGGAACAACGTTACGAAACCGGGCAGGCCCTCCCCGTCACCGGCGGGCAGGTGATGCTGAGCTAGGCGTTCCTCCGCTCGGAAACAACGAATCCGGGGCACGATCCACTCGTCAGGGAAGAGTTGGAGGAGAAAAGGCGCGAGGGGGGGGCGTTTTTTACTTGACACGGCCACCACGTGTGTAGTACCAATACCACAGACTTAACAAGGAGCCGCTTCTCATGCCGAACGATCTTCCCGAACTCTCCCGCGCCGAATGGCTCGTCATGCAGGCCTGTTGGGAGAAACGACGCGCGACGGCGCGCGACATCCACGAGGAAGTTTCCCCCCGGCGCGGGTGGGAATACCAGACCGTCAAGACGATGCTCGACCGATTGACCGCCAAAGGATACCTGAAATGCGGGAAGGTCGGGCCCGTGTGTCTTTTCGAACCGGCCGTGACGCGGGCCAAGGCGATCGGCCGAGCCATCGATACGTTCAAGTCCACGGTGCTGGGCGATTCGCTCGCGCCGCTTTTTGCGCACTTCACCGGCGGCAAGTCGCTCAGCGACGAGGAAATCGGGTCGCTCCGCCGGCTCATCGAGAAACACGAGGAGGACTGACGCCATGGACGGACTCTGGGAGGCGGCGGACCGGTGGGTGACGGCCCTCGGGGTCGTCAGTTGGCAGGCGAGCGTTCTCACGGCGCTCATCGGCCTGATTGTCTTGATGTGGCGCAAGGCCTCGCCCGCCGTTCGATATGCCTTGTGGTGCGTGGTGCTGGTTCGGCTCCTGGCTCCGGTCGGCTTGTCGTCGCCGATCGGATTGAATCGCCTTCTCGATCGGTCGGGATCCGTCTCGATCTCTCAGATGCCCGCGAGCGCAACGGTCCCGGTGGTCCCGAGGGCCGGGCGTGCGGACTCGAAGGTTCTTCCGGTCCCGATGGCGAGCGCCTCGGCGGGTGCGTCGACGGTTGACAATGTCGCGTCGCAGTCGTCCCAATCGGCGGTCTTCGCTTTCTCGGCGATCCGTGTCTCGCCGACCGCGTATGTGGCCGGAGTGTGGTCTCTGATGGTTCTCGGGATGATGGGATTCATTGCGAACCGGGTTTTGCGTACCCAGTGCTGGCTGGCGTCGTGTCGCGAGATCGAGCGCGGCGACTTGGTCGATCTGTTGGACGACCTGCGCCGGACGATGGGTGTGCGGAGGCGGGTGCGGCTGCTCGAAGCTCGTGAACCTTCACCGACGGCCGGTCCCGCGCTCTTTGGTGTCGCGCGGCCCCGGATCGTTTTGCCCCGGACGATGATCGAGACCTGGAGTCTCGACGAGTTGCGCGCCGTTCTTCTACACGAGCTGGCCCACGTTCGACGCGGCGATCTCCCGGTCAATTGGATTCAGATCGCTGTTCAGACGGTCTATTTCTTTCACCCGCTCGTTTGGCTCGTCAACGCTTGCATCCGGCGCGAACGCGAGTCGGCGTGCGACGATTTGGCGATTCGCCACTCGGCGGGCCGGAGCCGCGGATACGGATTGAGTCTTCTGCGCGTCGCGGAGGAATCGCGTCCGCTGCCTGCGCCCGCTTTCGCCGGAGTGGGAATGACGGAAGGCGGCTCGACGCTCGGGCGGCGCGTGCGCCGCATCGTCGGGAACGACTACCGTGTGAAATCGTCGTTCACGGCGACATCGGTTCTCGCGTTGGTCCTCGTGGCCAGTCTCGCCGTGGCTCTCTCGGGCGAGGGATCGAACACCCAGGATTCGATGTCGAGTCGGGTCGAGACGATCCAACGCATGATCGCCCGCTGGAACTTCGCCGAAGCGATTCCCGCGGCCGAAGCCCTCCTCGCCGAGGCGAGGGACGACAAGACGAGGGCGGCCGCGCATCTCCTTTTGGCGCGCGCATACGATGTCCAAGGGGTGGAGTATCGAGAGCCCGAGGCGCTGAGCAAGGCGCGCGATCATGTCTCAGAGGCGTTCAGGTTGAACGGCGACTTGAGGAATGAGTTGGACGTGGCGCGGCTGGTTGCTCATGTTGCGGCCTACCGCCAACCGAAAAGCGTATCTCAGGAAGCCATCGATGCCGCCCAGGACAATGTGACGTCCTTTCCCCAGAACGCCCAGGCCCATTTCGCGCTCGGCATGACGCACCACGCGCTGGCGATCTCCGGCAACTACGCTTACACCAAGGAGGAGCAGGACAGAGAGCGCGAACTGGCCATCGCGTCGATGAAGCGCGCCATCGAACTCGATCCACGACGCTACGAGTTCTGGGCCTACTATGTAACGGCTCTCAACAACGCAGGTCGCAAAGACGAGGCGTGTTGCGAGGCGGAACGGATGATGCGTGAGGCGGATCTGGCCCCAGAGGGTCGTGCTCCCTCGACGAACTGTCCCTGGGAGCTCTATGCTGCCGCCGTTCTGGAACCGGAGAAATATGGGGACTATCTCAAGGAGCAACAGAGGCAGAACCCTAAGGACGCGGAACTCGAGTATGTGTTGGCCGTGCGGTATCAGAGAGATGGAACGCCGGAGCGACGGAAGGCGCTCGAAGAATTCCTGCGCAAGATCGAGAGCGGCGATCTGGTTCTTCCCATCTGGAAGTCGCGTCTGGAGGTCAGCGCGCTGTACATGCTGGCCGACGAATACCACCGAATCGGCGACCTCGAGAAGGCCCTGGCGATCTACGACCGGGTGGTCGCCCTGTCGCCCGACTACGCCCAGGTCCGCTACAACCGGGCGGCGATCCGGGTCGAGATGGCCTCAAAGACCTCCGATCGGGCCGAACGCCGGGCGCTGCTCGAACAAGCCAAGGCGGACGCGGACGTTCAGCGCGATCTGCACTTCCACGACGACATCGCCCATTCGCGGGAGTTGCTCAAGGAGATCGAGGGCGAGCTCGCGAAGACTCGCTAGGATGCCTGGTCGGAAGAGGCGATCGAGCGCGCTTGGTTCACGAACTCCTCGCGGAGCGAGTCGACCCGAGACTGGAGCGCGGCCTTTCGGCGGGCGAGCTCGTCGCGATTCGCGATCGGCAGTTCTTTCACGTCGCAACACATGAAATAGAACTTGATCTTGGGTTCCGTCCCCGAGGGGCGCGCGACGATCTGAGAGCCATCCTCGGTGCGGAACACGAGGACGTTGGACTGGGGGAGTCCCGTCGGGCCGACGACCTTTCCGGCGCGCATGTCGCGTACTTCGTCACGCTTGTAGTCGCGGATCTCGACCACGGGACTTCCGAGGAAATCGCGCGGCGGGGTCTCGCGGAAGGTCCGCATGATCCGGGCGATCTTGTCGATTCCCTCGGCTCCGGCGAACACGAGAGACTGGAGCGATTCGAGAAAGACGCCGTAGCGCGTGTAGAGCGAGTCGAGTCGGTCGAGCAGCGACTCGCCGCGCGAGAGCGAATCGGCCGCTATCTCGGCGATGAAACAACACGAGACGATCGCGTCCTTGTCGCGCGCGTGCGTGCCGACGAGATAGCCGTAGCTCTCTTCGCCGCCGACGACGAATTGGGCCTCCCCCGTTTCCTCGAAAAGGCGGATCTTCTCGCCGATGTACTTGAATCCGGTCAGGACGTTGTCGATCCGCACGCCGTAGTGCGCGGCGATCCGGGCGATCAATTCCGTGGTGACGATGGTCTTGACGACCGCCGCGTTTGCGGGGAGCGTCCCCGCTTGGGTGCGTCCGCCCAGGACGTAGTCCACGAGGAGCGAGGCGACCTGGTTGCCGGTGATGAGGCGATACTCCTCTCCATCACGGATGGCGATGCCGACGCGGTCGGCGTCGGGGTCGGTGGCGAGAACGAGATCGGCCCCTTCGCGGCGGGCCGTCTCGATAGCCGCCTGGAGCGCGACGGCTTCTTCGGGGTTGGGCGAAGGCGCATTGGGGAACGTGCCGTCGGGCGTGCTCTGCGCCTGGCACTCGATCACGTGTTCGAAACCCCAACGTCGCAAGGCTTCGGGGACGATCTGTCCTCCCGTGCCGTGGAGTGGGGTGTAGGCCAGTTTGAGCCGCTTGCCTTGGGCGTGACACAGGGCGGGGTTGACCGAGAGGGGGAGAATCGCGGCGAGGTAGGCCTCGTCCATTTCTTTCCCGACGATTCGGATTCGGCCCGCCCGCAGCGCCTCGTCGTAATCGGCGCGGGCCACCCGGGCAGGGTCGTCGATCGCCTTGACTTCGGCGATGATGCCCGTGTCGTGAGGCGGGACGATCTGGCCCCCGTCGCTCCAATAGACCTTGTATCCGTTGTATTCCTTCGGGTTGTGACTCGCGGTGACGACGATGCCCGCGGTGGCGCGCAGCTCGCGCACGGCGAAGCTGAGCTCGGGCGTCGGCCGCAAGGACTCGAACAGATAGGCGCGGATGCCGTTGTGCGCGAGGACGCAGGCCGATTCGCGGACGAACTCCTCGGAGCGCAGGCGCGAATCGTGGGCGATGACGACGGAGGGGTCCTGCATTCCCTGTTTCAGGATATAGACGGCGAGACCCTGCGTGGCGCGACCGACCGTATAGCGGTTCATGCGGTTCAGGCCCGCGCCCATGAGGCCGCGCAGGCCGCCGGTTCCGAATTCGAGGTCGGCGTAAAACCGGTCGTGGAGTTCCTTCTCGTCGTTCGCGTCCACGAGGGCCTGGATCTCGGCGATGGTTTCGGGATCGAACGGCGGCTTGAGCCACTGTTCGACTTTGCTCCGAACGGTCGGATCGAGGGTCATCTCCGAAAGGCTCCTTCTCCTTCGGGTCGTGCGGGCAGCGCACGTCTTCCAAGTCGCGCATCGCGCGTGGAATCTGAAACGGCCGCCGCATTTCCGCGCGGCGGGATATTTCTCCGCCTAGGCTCGGTCGACTTCCGCGGCGACCTCGTTCAATAGGCGCGCGAACGATTCGTCGGCGTCGAGCACCTCGTCGCACGCAATCGCCAAGCGCTCGATATGTTCGCGAATCTCGTCTCGGGTCCGGCGAAACTCCTCGAGCAGTTGCGTTTCGCCCATGGTCTCGACGCCGAGCGGGTCCTGGATTCTCCAGTGGACCCAAATCGGCAGGGTGTCGGAATCGGGCGACAGGGGCCATTCGGGGCACACCTTGTCGCGCGCGGAGTCGCACAGGGTGATCACGGCATCGGGCGGCTCGTCTTTGAAGTCCGTCCAGGATTTGGACCACAGGCCGTCGATCGGGACGGCAATCTCGCGAAGCACCCGTTCGGCGAAGGGATGCACGATCCCGACGGGCGCGGCCCCGGCGCTCAGAGCCTCGAAACGTCCCGCTCCGCGATAGCGCAGCAGCGCTTCCGCAATCTGGCTTCGGACGCAGTTGGCCCAGCAGACAAAGAGGATACGTCGCATCGAGGCCAAAACCTTTCTTGCGAAGGGACGATGTCGCGCCATGGTCGTTCGAAGACCGAACGGAGGCCTACGTGATCGTTTACCAGGATGACACGTCCACGACGTTTCGTCAACCGTTGCGCGGGGGTGGGGGGGCGGTCGCGTCGGCGGATCCTCTCCTCGCCTCAGAACGGCACAAGCAGGGCGCGAATGCCGTACTTGTGAACGAGAAGGCCGCCCGCATGAGCCGCGTTGAGCAGGACCAGCAAACCGACGGTCCAGACGACGAGGAACACGACCTCGAGAATGAGTCTTGCACGGGAAGGGACGGGCTTCTTGAGCCAAGGCGGCAGGATCACAAGCGCCGCGTAGACTAGGGTCAGGACCGCGAAGATCGTACGCGCAATCTCGGCCAGCTCCTCGTGTTTGTGGATGGCTTGTTGAACATCGGGTCCGACTTCGTTGAAGACGAGACTCGCGCCCGCGGCTCCGGAGAAAACGGCCAAGAAGGCCCCGATCACTCCCAGGATCATGAGGATCAAAGCGGCGATAGAGAAACAGGGGGTCTGTCGGAGCCTGAAGATCGAGATCAGCAACAGCACGGGGACGACGAAGAGCAAACCGATCGGGAAGTGCGCCAGAATCGGATGGATTCCCTCCCACGGGGGAAGAGGCGGAAACATGGCGGCGGTCTCCTTTGCGCTTAAGGTATGAGACCATCATACGCCAAGGGGGGTGGGAAAGACAAGTCTCGGTGCATCTAGGAAGTCGACGACGCGGCCGGCGCCTCCGCCCTCGATACCTTCCCGACCTCTTTGACCTCGCTCAGCGAAACGTGGCTGAACCAGGCCCAGGGAAGACCGATGGCGACGATCGGAATCCATTGGGTGAGGTGAAGCAGGATGGCGTAACTGACCACGAGCGCGTTGTTCGGGTGGATGCTCATGATGACGATGGCGAACACGACTCCCGCTTCGTAGGGGCCCCAGTATCCAGGCGTCGGAATCAGCGCGATCGGGATACAGACGATCACGACCAGGGCGAACGCCTGCGAGAAGGTCATGTGGGTCTGGAAGTCGAACCCCCAGGCCAGAAACATGGCCGAGGCGGCCGTCGTGATCCAGATGAGGAGGGATTGGGCGAACAGGCTGAGCACTCGAGGGGGACTGTGAAACGAAGCCAATCCGTCGGCGAACTTGTGGATCAGATCCTCGATCGTGTCGCGGATCTTCCGGGGGACGAACCGCGCCGTGTGCATGAGACGGAGGACCCAGGAACGGGTTGGGCGAAAACTGATCGTCAGGATCCCCGCCATTAGGACGAAACACGTAAGCAGGGTCCAACGTTGCGCGGAAGCGAACATCTTTCCGGTCAGGATCCACTGCTTCCCAAACACGTCGATCGGGAACTTGAGATCGGAAGGAATGGAAACCGACTTCAGAGCGACGATCATGCAGCACAGAAGCGTGATGCTGTCGAGGAGGCGCTCGGCCACCACCGTGCCGAACGCCGTCGGGAATCCGGTCTTGTCGCGTTTCCCTACGAGGTACGCGCGCGCGAATTCCCCGAGGCGCATCCCGAAAACGCTGTTGAACGCGAAACAGATGAACATGCCCCCCGTCGCGCGGAGCACGGGGACGCGATGATGGGGCCGGAAGAGATGACTCCACCGGATCCCTCGCAGCCACATCCCGAAGTAGAACACAGCGAGACACGGGATCAGCCAAACGTAGCGGACCGACCGGAACGAGTCCATCAGTTCGCTCAGCGTGATGTCCCTGAACACGTACCAGAGCATCGCGACGCTCAGGACGATCCCGACCAGGAGCTGGAGCGCTTGTTTGCGTTTCATGAGGCGGCTTTCGATCGACGGACGGACCGCGCCCGCGTCGTCTTCTTGCCTTCGGAGAAGAACTGCGATTGGATGGCGGCATCGGCCAGGCGGTACACTTCGCCGAGGGGACGCCCCCTCTTCTCGGCCAGATCGCGGCACGATTCGAACTCGGGCGTAACCTTGAGCGTCTCGCCCGCCCAGAGTCCGACCTTGACGGCGACCGAACCCAGGGGCGTCGAAACGGTCTCGCTCCGGCGCAAGAGACAGAAGCGATCCACTTCGAGCGCCTTGACGCCGAAGGTGCTCGTTTCGCGCAGGAGGAACTCGACGATCGGTTCGCGATCCTCGAAGCGACACAGAACTTGGAGCTGGGTCCCCGGGCGGTTCTTCTTCATCTGGACCGAGGTGAAGTGCGCGTCGAGACATCCGGCGGCGAAGAGCCGGGTCAGGGTGTCGCCCAGGATCTCGGGATTCATGTCGTCGATCTCGGTGATCAACAGACACAGGTGTCCGACGTGATAGGGCCGGTCGGACGCCTCGGGCTGTCCGGTCTGTCCGACGATGACTCGGAGGAGGTTGGCGTGACCCTCGATCTCGCGTTTGCCCGCGCCGTAGCCGATGGCATCGACCGCCATCTCTGGCTGGGGACCGAAGGCCGAGGCGACCGTCGTGAGAATGGTCGCGCCGGTCGGTGTCGTCATCTCCATCGCGTGGGGACCGCTCAGAGTGGGGACGCCGCGGAGAATCTCCGCCGTCGCCGGAGCGGGGACCGGTAGGATTCCGTGGGCGCACCGCGCCGTACCCGAGCCGACGACCACGGGCGACGCCTCGACGCGTTCGATCTCCATCGCATCGAGAAGGAGCATGGCGCCCGCCACGTCGGCGATGGCGTCGAGACAGCCGACCTCGTGGAAGTGGATCTTCTCGATCGTCGTGTTGTGGATCTTGGCTTCGGCCCGCGCCAGGCGGCGGTACGCCTCGATGGCGCGCTTTTTGACCCCGTCGGGGAACCGGGTTCCCGTGAGGATTCGCTCGATATCGCCCAGGTGGCGATGGTGGTCGTGGGTCGGATCGGTCCGCACTTCGATGCGGGTGGCCGTCACGCCTCCGCGGACGATCTTGCGGCGGATCAGCCGGATGCCATGGACTCCTAGGCCCTTCTCCAACTCACGCTTGAGGAGGTCGAACGGTCCTCCGGCGTCGACCAGGGCGCCGAGGACCATGTCCCCGGCGATGCCGTAACTGCAATCGAAATAGGCGATCTTCATTGGGGGTACCGACCTCTCGAAAGGTTCCTTGCCGCGGTTTCCTCCGCGTGTCCGAGCCCTCCAGCGCTAGCGGGCGCGATGCGCATCCGACAACGGATATCACACTGAACGTCGGATCACAAGCGCAAGAGATGGGGTTGGGGCGTTTGGGGCGCATCTTGACTGAGCACCGAGAATTGAGGGAGACTGAGTCCGGAAGTTGGGTAGTAGGGGTTCGATTCCATAGCAAGCGAGG